>ONIQ01000007.1 GCA_900317925.1 uncultured Bacteroidales bacterium
TCGGGACGCTCGTCAATCAGGAGAACGATCTCGTATACCTCGGGATGATTGTCGGCAATCGCATTGGCGATGGATTTGAGCAACATGGTCTTACCGGTTTTCGGCTGCGCCACGATCAAGCCGCGCTGGCCTTTTCCGATGGGGGCGAACATGTCCACGATGCGGCAGGAGATGTCTTTCCCGTGTCCGTGTCCCAGGAGGTTGAATTTCTCGTCCGGGAAGAGGGGGGTGAGAAAATCGAAGGGAACGCGGTCGCGGATGAATTCAGGGGTGCGTCCGTTGATGTATTTGATGCGCACGAGGGGGAAGTATTTGTCTCCTTCGCGCGGAGGACGGATTTCACCGGTAACGGTATCGCCGGATTTCAGGGCGTTTGTTTTGATCTGGTTCTGCGAGACGTAGATATCGTCCGGGGAATTCAGGTAATTGTAGTCCGATGAGCGGAGGAAGCCGTAACCGTCCGGCATGATCTCCAGCACGCCCGTGGCTTCGACGGTTCCTTCGAACTCAATGCGGGGCTGTTTGGCGGCTTGTTGCTGCTGGCCCTGCTGCTGACCTTGCTGACCCTGCTGCTGGCGCTGTTCCAGGCTCTGCTGCTGGGCGTTTTGCTGAGGCTGTCGCTGCTCCGGGCCGTTGTTCTTCTGCCGGGGTGCCTGGGCGGGATCGTCCTTCAAATCGTCGAACAGCTTCTTGATGAAGGGTTCTTTGGTCTCCGGTTTGACGGGTTGGGCATCCTTTCTGGGACGGCCACGTTTGGCCTTCGCCTTGGCTTCCGGAGCCGGCTGCTCGGGAGTTGCCGCCTGGGGCGCTTCGGCTTTGGGGGCCTCTGCCTGAGGTTTATCGGCCTGCTGCTTGTCGGCTTTTTGCTTATCGCCCTTGGACCGGTCTGCCTTGGGACGGTCCGCCTTTGCCTTCTCCGGCTGCGGCGTTTCTGCCTGCGGGGCATCGGCCTTCGGGGCATCGGCCTTCGGAGCGGCTTCCTTCTTCGGACGGCCGCGTTTGGCCTTCGGCTTCTGGGGCAGCGGATTCTGTGCAGCGGCTTTGGCCTGTGCGTCCAGGATCGCGTATGCCAGATTTTCGTTATCAAGCTTTTTAACGTTGGAAAGAGCATATTCGGCGGCAATCGCCTCCAATTCTTCTCTGCTCTTCGTACTCAGTTCGAAAAGAGTATAAGACATATAAAATGATTGAAAAAACCGGCCGACGGCCGACTTTGTTTTTGACGGGTGCAAAGATACGCAATAATCGCGAATTATGCAACTAATTGTCCCAGTAACTGCTGGATTTTTTGTAGCGTAGCAGGTCGGCCAGGGCCGAAGCATTGGCGGAAATGCGGAAGCTGTATGACTGCCAGGTTCCGGAAGGGACCCAGGACACGGCAATATTGAAGCAGTGCAGGTCGTAGCTGGCGCTCAGCTGGGTTGTGGTCATCTTCATGGCCATGAGGTCGAAACCGGACGTGGCGTTCAGCGACATCTTGGGCGTCAGTTTTACGTTGCCGGACAGCCCAAGGGTCTGGGTGTACCGGTGATTGGTGATGAGCTGGTTGTTTGAATAGCTATAGCTCTTGCTGTAGCTGAACGAGTAGTTGAAGTTGACCGACCAGGGCACGTTGGGGTTGGTATAGTACAGCCAGCCGCCCGGGATATATTCTCCGGTAAGCGGATGATAATAAATGCGGCGATAATAATCGGCCGTATTCTTGTTGCCACCGCCACCGCCTTGAGAGCCGTCGTTCCTGCCGTCGTTGCCGTTGATGGCTCCCTGGCCGGAAATGGAATAGGAGAGGGAAGCGCTGGCGTTGGTGAGCCGGAGCGGATGCATCCAGCCTTCCTTGACCACGTTGAACGTGTTGATGCGGCGTCCCTGCTCGTCAATCGCATACGGGTCGAAGTTCGCATTGGCGCTCATGCCCAGCTTACCGAAGACGGACGTGGACATCGTCACGCCGATGTTGTTCATTTTCAACGAGTCTGCCAGGAAATTATAGCCCGTGCTGAAGTTCAGCTGGTCAATCAGTTTGATCTTTTTGGACCCGGTTCCGGTGGTGTCCTTGATGTCCCGCACCTTGGCCTCGATGTTGTTGGCGATGGACAGGCTCATGGATGCGGCGCTGCCCTTTCCGGGATAACCATACATCTGCCCGGCGTAGATATTGTAATCGTATTCATGCTCCACGCCGCTCTTGTCCGTATAGGTGAGCGTCCGCCAGCCGTTGAAGGAGGTCGCCTTGTCCGGACTGTACGAGAAGGAAACCGTCGGGGAAACGACATGCCGGATGGCCTGGATTCGTCGGAATTTGCCAAAATTGTACATACCGTAGAGCCGCGTGCTCATGCCCAGGGACCCCGAGTAGTTGTGCGTGGCACCGAAGTCTCCGAACTGTTTTCCCATCTTGGTCTCTACGCGGCCGGTCTCTTCGTTGTAGAAGGCTTCGCTGGATCGGAAGAACCAGTTCATGCCGTAGGAAACACCGGGCGTGAAATTCAGGTATTTGAAGAGGGAGAAGGTCGGCAGGCCGATGCTGAACGTATGCTGCATACCGTTGTTCAGCTGGTCGATCAAACTGAAGTCCTCCTTGTCAAAGTCAGCCAATTTGAAGTTGACGCGGTTTTGCAGGGCGGTATTGTACGAGAGCGAGATCTTTTCGTAGATGCGTTCCTTCCCGACACGGTTTTTCTGCTTGAACGGATAGAAGCGGCTCACGGAGAAGGTGACGTTCGGGAAGGTGATGGCGTACGAACTGTCGCGGGAGTTCTGGTTGTGCAAGGCGTTGATGGAGAGGTTGAACTTGCCGTTCCAGTTGCGTGAGAAGGAAATGGACGACGAGATCTGGTTCTGCAGGGCCTCGGTGACATCCCGGGAGTTGTAACGGCTGTTGGACGGGCTGGAGAAGTTGACCGATGCGGTGAAACTCATGCCCGGACGGGCCTTCGAATCCTGGGAATGCGACCATTGCAGGCCGAAGTTGCGGCTCTGGAAGAAGTCGGTACTCCCTTTTTCACCGGTCTGGTCGTTGGAATAATTGAAGGCGAAGTTACCGTTGAATTTGTAATTAACCTTGTAACGGGAGTTGACGTCAAGCGCCCAGGAACCCAGGGTGAAGATGTCGCCGGTGACAGACAGGTCGAAATAATCGCCCAGCACGAAATACATGCCCAGGTCGCGCAGGTAGAAACCGCGGGCGCTTTCTTCACCGAAGGTCGGCATCAGCAGACCGGTGGCACGCTGCGGACGGTTCGGGACAAAGCCGAAGGGCAGGAAGAGCGGGATTTCAACGCCTTCGATAACCGGATGGGCCGGACCGAAAACCGTCTTCTGGGAGGGCTGTGTGATGACTTTCGCAAAACTCAGCTTCATGTAATAGTGGGGCTCGTCCAGGTCGCACACCGTATAGCGGCCGCGGGTGATGCTGACCGACCGGTCGGCGGCCATCTTGATGCTCTGGCCCTGAATGAGTCCTTCCGCCTCCTGGGTGATCATGTTTTTGATCTTGGCCTTTTTGCTGTTGAAATTGTAGCGGACCTCCTCCATGTTATAGGTCTGGCCGTCCTGCGACATGACGGGCTGGCCCTTCCATTCCCGGGTGAGGGAGTCGTATGTGCCTCTGGCAAAGACCGTTCCCGACTTCATGTCATATTCCATGTAGTCGGCGGTGAGTTTCATGTTGCCGTAGGTGACGGTCACGTCTCCGTAGTAAAAGGCTTTGCGGGCTCCCTCCGTAAATACTTCGATAATGGAGTCCTTGGCCCCGGTAAAGGCAGGACGGTCCAGCGAACTCTTGCCTACAAGGTCGGCGGAATCGGCCCGGGCGGTCAGAACGGAATCCCGCCGGAGAGAGTCCAGACGAAAGAGGCTGTCACGCCTGGCCAGGCCCGCGGAATCCAGCTTCGGCAGGGAAGTGGTGTCCACTTGTGCAACCTGGTTCCGGTTACGTCTGCCCCGACGCCGGTTCTGGGCGGGTGTTAAGGCATCCGCAAAGAGCAAAGCGAGCAGCAAAATCGCTATATATCTGTATGTATTCTTTATATGCAAGTATTTTCTTATATTTGCAATCTACAAATGTAAGACTATTTTGCGAATCCACAAAAAATGGATGGGATGAATACACGAAAACTACTTGTTCTGGTCCTTTCCTGCCTGTGTCTGCCCCTGTTTTCCCAGGAAGCGGCCCTGAAACTCCGGACGGTCGTCATCGATCCGGGACACGGGGGACATGATGCGGGTTGCGTGAGCCGTGACCGCCAGACCAAGGAGAAGGACCTGGTGCTGGACATCGGGAAGCGGCTCGCGGAAAAAATCCGCCGCGAGTGTCCGGACGTAAAGGTCATCATGACCCGTAGCGACGACCGCTTCATCGAATTGTACGACCGTGCAAAAATAGCCAACAAAGCCAATGCCAACTTATTCATTTCCATCCACGTAGATGCCGTCGATACCCGTCGCAATCCCAATTGGCGGACGGTGAACGGCTATACGGTCTATACCATGGGCGAGAGCAAGAACAATGCCAACATGGAGACCATCAAACGGGAGAATTCCGTGATTTTGCTGGAGGACGATTATACCACCAAGTACCAGGGGTTCGATCCCAACGATACGGAATCTTACATCTTCTTCTCGCTGATGCAGAACGCCAACCAGGAGCAGAGCGTGCATTTTGGCGAAATCGTTTCCCGGGAGATGGGGAAGAACGGACCTTTCCGGCACAGCAAGGGCATCCGCCAGGCACCGTTCCTGGTCCTCTGGCGTACGGCCATGCCTTCCGTCTTGGTGGAATGCGGCTACATTACGAGCGAGGGGGACCTCGCGGTTTTGCGCGCCGAAGAGGGGAGGGACAAGATCGCCGCCCGCCTTTGCCGGGGTTTCCGCATCTATAAGGCTGAATATGAAGGTACAAAGCTAGAACTAGAGGAAATAAAGCCGGAAGCCGATACGGCCGCCGTCCGGTACGGAATCCAGATCATGGCATCCGGTAAACGGCTTCGGGAAGGGGATCCCGCGTTGAAGGGTTTGTCGGCTCAGGCGGTCCCGTCCGGTGTCCTATATAAATATATAGTTTCGGTCTCCACGGAGTTATCAACAACCCGGGCGGATTTGCCGTCCGTCAAGAAGAAATTTCCGGATGCATTTTTGGTGAAAATGGATTTTTAAAAAACGTTTTATAAACGGATTTACCTTACTCTGTTCAGCAAAAATCGTAATTTGGTTTTTTTAGAAAAATTCCAAATTACGAAGTATATGAAAATAAACTGATTAAAGAAAAACTAACGCGCCAAATTGTTGATTATCAATAAATTAATAAATAATCATTTTCGGAATAGTGTGCTTAATATTTAAGGATTTTTTTTAAAAAATACAATAGCATTTTCGTTTTTTTATTAACTTTTTTTTCTTGAATTTTGCACTTGAAAGAAAGCATTACCTGTGAATTTGTCTGAAAGACATATCGACATTTGGAACAATTGCCTGCGGTTCATCGAACAGATCATCGAGCCGCAGAAATTTTCTACATGGTTCAAGCCTATCCGGCCCGTGTCTTTCGAGGGCTCGACGCTCACGGTGGAGGTACCTTCCGAGTTCTTCCGCCAGTGGCTCGAGGAGACTTATCTGGACGTCATCAGCAAATCGCTCAAACGCGTGATTGGTGCCGATGCTCGTCTGGTCTATCAGGTAAAGATGGTCCGCCAGCAGCCGGCCATGGAATTCCCGGCATCGCACGGTGTGCCTGCCGTGAACCGCGAGGTGTCCATCAACACCTATCAGCCCTCCGGCAATCCGAGTCCGTTTGTGTACCCGGGTACGCAGCGCGTCAAGATAGACCCGCGGCTGAAACCGGAATACTGTTTCGACAACCTGGTGCGCGGGGCGTGTAACAAACTGGGTATCACGGCAGGGGAGACCATCTCCGGCGCTCCGGGTAAAACCGCTTTCAATCCTTTGTTTATTTTTGGCGGTCCGGGTTTGGGCAAGACACATATCGCCCAGGCTATCGGCAATGCCATCAAGGAGAAATATCCCGAGCTGGTCGTCCTGTATGTAACGGGCAGCGAGTTCAAGACACAATACATGGATGCCGTGTTCGTGCGCAACAAGCTCACGGATTTCCTGGCGTTCTACATGAAGATTGACGTGCTCATCGTTGACGATATCCAGGGCCTGCAAGGCCAAGGGTCGCAGAATGCGATGTTCAACGTCTTCAACCACCTGCAGCAGAATGGCCGCCAGTTGATCTTTACATCGGACCGCGCCCCGGTGGACCTGCAGAATTTCGAGGAGCGCCTGCTCTCCCGGTTCAAATGGGGACTGGCCGTGGAACTGGAGCGTCCGGATTTCCATACGCGCCTGTCCATGCTGCGTGCCCGCGCTTTCCGCGAAGGCGTGGTCATCCCCGACGAGGTGCTTTCCTATCTGGCCGAACGCATCAAATCGAACTTCCGCGAGTTGGAAGGAACGCTCATTTCCCTGGTAGCCCATGCAACGCTGGGCAAGAAAGAGATTACCGTAGATCTGGCCGAAAGCATCACGGGCCAGATTGTGAGCGAAGAGGATGAGACCATTACCTGTACGCGGGTCCAGCGGGTCGTTTGCGATTATTTCAATATCTCGCGCGATACCCTCCTGTCCAGTTCTCGCAAGCGCCAGATTGTACAGGCCCGCCAGATTGCCATGTATGTGTGCCGCAACCTGGTTACCGGCTGCTCGCTGGCAACCATCGGTGCGGAATTGGGCGGCCGGGACCACGCAACCGTCCTGCACGGCTGTTCCACCGTGGCCGATTTGATGGCGACCGACCGGTCCTTCCGGCAGTATGTCACCGATATCGAGAAAATGCTAGTAACCTTATGATATCCACCCGTTCGCTGGAGATCTTCAAGGAGATCACCACGATTCCCCGAGAGTCCGGCCACGAAGGCCCGATGACCGCGTTTCTGCAGGATTTCGCCGCGAAACGTGGCCTGTTTTGTAAGACCGATTCCATCGGAAATGTCGTCATCGTCCGGGAAGCCATGCCCGGAAAGGAGCAGGTGCCTACGATCGTGCTTCAGTGCCACCAGGATATGGTGTGCGAAAAGAATCCGGGCGTAGAGCACGATTTCTCCCGCGATCCCATTTCGTATGTGGTGGAGGATGGCTGGATGATCGCCCCGGATACGACCCTGGGCGCGGATGACGGTATCGGCATTGCGGCGGCGCTGGCCGTTTTGGAGAGCGACCTGCCCACGGGCCGGCTGGAGTGTGTCTTCACCATTTCCGAAGAAACGGGCATGGACGGAGCCTTTGCCATGGAGCCGGGCTTCTTTACCGGCCGAACCCTCATCAACCTGGATTCCGAAGACGAGGGCCAGCTCTTTATCGGCTGCGCCGGCGGTCTGGATACCTTCGGGACCTTCCGGTATTTCCGCGAGGTGCGCAATGCCGGGTGGAAAGGATTGAAAATCAGCGTCTCCAACGCCTTGGGCGGGCATAGTGGAGACGATATCAACAAAGGCCGCGCCAACGCCGTCCAGCAGTTGGTGCGCTTCCTATATGGTGAACTGCCGCATGGACTGCAGCTGATCCTGCTGCATGGTGGCGGCAAACCCAATGCCATCGCCCGCGAGGCATCGTCCCTCATTCTGGTGCCGGATGCAGAAGCCACGCTGGCCCGCTTCGAGGCCTTCAAGGCCGATGTAAAAGGGGAGTTCTCCGTGGCGGACCCGAACGTGGTCCTGCAGGCGGAAGCGTCTCCCTGCAACGAAAAACCCATCGACAGCGTGGTTGCCAGAAGGTTGATTGCCACGCTCTACGGTCTTCCGCACGGGGTGCTGGCCATGAGCCCGGATATCCCCGGCCTGGTGGAAACTTCTACCAACCTGGCGGCGGTCCGGATGAATGAACGGGGCGTTGTGAAGGTCATTACCAGCCAGCGCAGCGCCGTGCCTTCGGAGCGTCGCGATGCGGCGGCCCGCGTAGAGGCGGTCCTGAAGCTGGGCGGTGCCGAAGTGGATCATCTGCTCGAGTATCCCGGCTGGAAACCCAATATCCATTCGCCCATCCTGGAAGCCTGCGTGGCCTCGTACCGGAACCTGTTCCAGACAGAGCCAGAGGTGAAGGCCATCCACGCCGGCCTGGAATGCGGCCTGTTCGGCGAGAAATTCGGCGACCTGGACATGATTTCCTTCGGCCCGACCCTGCGTGGCGTACATGCTCCCGGCGAACGGCTGGAACTGGCCTCGCTGGAGAAATTCGCCGCCTTGCTGGAAGACGTGCTGGTTAACTTTAATGGATAAAGAGATGCCTGTCAAAATAGCTCCTTCTATGCTTTCGGCCGATTTTCTGCATCTGGAAGAAGATGTGGAAATGGTGAATCGGTATGCCGACCTTTTCCATCTGGATGTGATGGACGGGACCTTCGTGCCCAATATCTCGTTCGGCTTTCCTGTCATCGAGGCCATTGCACAAAAAGCGAAAAAACCGATGGACGTGCACCTGATGATCGTCCATCCCGAAAAATACATCGAGCGCTTTGCCCAAGTGGGGGCGCAGATGATCAGTTTCCACCTGGAAGCCGCCCGTGCAGACGGGTCGGACCCGGCCGCTATCCTGCGCGCGATACGCGGTCTGGGGGTCCAGGCGGGTCTGGTCATCAATCCCGATGTCCCGGTCGAAGACCTGTATCCCTATCTGGAAGAGGTCGATTTCCTCCTCATCATGTCGGTGTTTGCGGGATTCGGCGGACAGAAGTTCATCGAGGATACCTACGGCCGCATCCGGACCCTGAAGGCCGAGATCGACCGTCGCGGGCTGCGGATCCCCATCGAGGTGGACGGCGGTGTGTCGCCTGCCAATGCGGCCGAACTGGCCCGTTGCGGGGCGGAAATTTTGGTTGCCGGCAGTTCTGTCTTCAAGGCGGAAGACCGGGCCGCCGCCATCGCCGCCATGCGATAGCGTTCCTTTAGATAATGTAGCTTATCTCTTTGAAAGCGAATGTCCGGCTGCTGCCGTCGTTCAGTTCGACGACCAGCCGGGCATCTTCGTTGATGCCCCGGATGATGCCTTGGAAGACCGTTCCAGTGGCGCAGTCGGTGAAACTGTGCAACTCATTCTTGCGGTACAGGAGCCGTTCGTAATCGGCCCGAAGCCGGCTGCCGTCTTCCCGGAACCGCTGCAGGAAGAAAGTGCAGAATGCATCCAATTCCGCGACAACGTCGTAGCGGTTGCCGGTTAGCAGCGTCAACGAGGTGGGGTTGATGACTTCCACCGGGAATTTTTTCTGGTTCAGGTTGATGCCGATCCCGACGACGCTCCAGTCCACGTACTCGCCGTCCAGGGAACTTTCGATGAGCATCCCGCAGATCTTGCGGTCGCGCACGTACACATCGTTGGGCCATTTGATCCGCGCCTCCACCCCTTTGTCCGCCAGAAAGTCACATACGGAAAGGGCGGCGATGCGGCTCAGGCGGAACTGGCGCGTGGCGGGCAGGGGAGTCATGCCGGCTGCCCGGTATTTCAGGATGATGGAAAAAGTCAGGTTGGCGCCGGGTTCCGCATCCCACTTGTTGCCGCGCTGGCCGCGTCCGGCAAATTGTTTCCGGGCAGCCAGAACTGACAGGTTGTCAAAGTTTTTTATCCATCTAACTGCTTCATTATTAGTGGAATCCAACTCTTCAAACCAGATCGGCGTCATTCTCTCTTTCATTGGCGCAAAATTTGTTTTATATTTGTAGGATAGATAATAATGCAAAGTTAAACAATATTTATATGATTACACACGATCTTCGGGTTTTGGCCGATGCGATGCTTGACAAGAAAGCGCAGAATGTGACGGGAATCGACCTCCGTTCGCTGGATGGTTCCATTACCGATTTCTTCATGATCTGCAACGGTTCCTCCACCACCAACGTGGCTGCCATCGCCGATAATGTCATCGATAAGATGCGCGAGGAACTGGGACGCAAGCCGCTTCGTACCCAGGGCATGGAGAATGGTTTCTGGATTATTCTGGATTATGGCGATATCGTAGCGCACATTTTCCTGGAGGAATACCGCGATTTTTACCGCCTGGAAGATCTGTGGGCCGATGCGCCGCATAAACTGTACAAAGAGCGCAAGGTTAAGAAATCTAGCAAGAAAGACACTGACGAATGAAAGTAATCCGCTTAAATTTTTCCTGGCTCTACCTGTTGCTCATCCTGGGCATCGGGTGGATGCTTTATCGCAACACGGAAACGGCGAACCCGCAGAAAATCGAATGGGCCCAGGTCCAGCAGATGTTCCGTTCGGGTGATATCAAAGAGATCGAATATACCCGCAACGACTTCAAGGGCGAGATCACGGTCCGTCCCGAGCGCCTGGCCAAGTATGCCGAAGACTTCGGCGGCAAGGTGCCCAAGGCGTCGCCCCATTTCTTTTTCCTGAATTCCGCCAAATTCGACCCTGAAACCGAATTCGGCGCGTTGAACGCCACCCTTCCCCCGAACGAGCAGGTAAAGGTGGTCATGGTGAACAATGAGCGCATGTGGGGCCAGATCCTGGAGTGGTTCCTGTTCCCCGTCCTGCTGATTCTGATGTGGGTCTTCATGTTCCGCGGCATGGGCCGGGGCATGGGAGGCGGAATGGGGAGCGGCCCCAATCCCTTCAACGTGGGCAAGGCTACCGGCAAACTGGCCGACAAGAACCAGGTCAACGTGACCTTCAAGGACGTAGCCGGCCTCTATGGCGCCAAGGAAGAGGTGATGGAAATCGTTGACTTCCTGAAGAATCCGGCCAAATACACGGCCCTGGGCGGCAAAATCCCCAAAGGAGCCTTGCTGGTCGGCCCTCCCGGAACCGGTAAGACCTTACTGGCTAAGGCGGTAGCGGGCGAAGCGAACGTTCCTTTCTTCTCCATTTCCGGCTCGGATTTCGTGGAGATGTTCGTGGGCGTGGGTGCATCCCGCGTACGCGACCTCTTCCGTCAGGCCAAGGAGAAGGCCCCGTGCATCGTTTTCATCGATGAGATTGATGCGGTGGGGCGTGCCCGTGGGAAAAATGCGGGATGGTCGTCGAATGACGAACGGGAAAACACCCTCAATCAGCTCCTGACCGAAATGGACGGTTTCGGCAGCAATTCCGGCGTAATCGTGCTTGCCGCCACCAACCGGGCCGATATCCTGGACGGTGCGCTCATGCGCGCGGGCCGTTTCGACCGTCAGATCCATGTTGAACTGCCGGAGCTGAAGGAACGCGAGGAGATCTTCCAGGTCCACCTGCGCGGACTGAAGCTCGGAGAGGATTTCGATGTGTCCTTCATGGCCAAGCATACGCCCGGTTTCTCCGGTGCCGATATCGCCAACGTCTGTAATGAAGCGGCGTTGACTGCCGCCCGGCATAACCATACGGCCGTCATGCAGGAAGACTTCCTGGAAGCCGTGGACCGCATTATCGGTGGTTTGGAACGCAAGTCGAACACCATCATGTCGCCGGCCGAGAAACGGACGACGGCCTATCACGAGGCCGGCCATGCCCTGGTTGGCTGGCTGCTCAAATATGCCGATCCGGTGTTCAAGGTCAGCATCATCCCGCGCGGACAGGCGCTGGGAATCACCTGGTATCTGCCGGAGGAACGGAAAAACTGGTCCCGCAGTGTGATGATGGACCGCATGTGCGCCTTGCTGGGGGGTCGTGTGGCCGAGGAAATCATCAACGGAGAGCCTTCTACGGGCGCTTTGAACGACTTGGAGCGCATGACCCACATGGCCTATGCCATGGTCCAGTATTATGGAATGAGCGAGAAGGTGGGCAACGTTTCCTTCTACGATTCGACGGGTGCCCGCGGCTATGACCTTACCAAGCCCTATTCGGAGAAAACGGCCGAACTGATGGACCAGGAAGTGAAGTCCATCGTCCAGCAGGTTCACGACCGCACCCTCAAAATTATTGAGGACCATCAAGATGCATTTATGCAGATGGGTTCGCTTTTATTGGAAAAAGAAGTTATATTTGCGGACGATATCGAGAAAATTCTGGGTCCGAAGGTAAAAGAGGAGTCGGAAGAAACGGTAAAAGAAGATGAAGAACGTAACAATTAGAACCATCTCAGGCATCGGTTTCGTACTGGTAATGCTGGCGTGCCTATTGTGGAGCCAATGGCTTTTCGGTGCCCTTGTGATCTTCATGATGGTGGGCATGATGTCGGAGTTTTACACGATTACGATGGGGGACCGCTACAAGGTCTCCCGAGCGTTGGCCATCCTGGCCGGTGTGGTCCTGTTTGCCCTGATCTATCTGGTTGCCGCCTATCAGATGCCCGTCAAATATGTGGCGTTGTCCATCGTGCCGGTCATCGTGGTGATGATCAATTCTTTGTATGTAGAAGACAAGACCGACTACGCAAAGTTCTCCAACTTGTATACGGGCTTGATTTATATCGCCGTCCCGCTGGCCCTGTCCAACCTGGTCGCCTTCCGGAACGGGCATTTCAGCGGCATGCTACTGGTCTCCTTCTTCGTGCTTATCTGGAGTTCCGATATCGGTGCATATATCTTTGGTATGGCCTTGGGACAGAAATACGGAAAGAAACTCTTCCCGTCGGTCTCGCCCAAAAAGACCTGGATCGGCTACTGGGGAGGCATGTTTTTCGCCATTATGGCCGCCCATATCCTGAATCTGACGGGTATGCTGAGCCTTCCGATGCTGCACAGCGTCATTCTGGCCATCGTGATGCACGTTGCCGGCGTGTATGGCGATCTTTTCGAATCACAGTGGAAACGCATCTACGGTATCAAGGATTCCGGAACCATTATTCCCGGCCACGGAGGCCTGCTGGACCGTTTCGACAGCACCCTGCTGGCCATGCCGGTAGGGGCCTTGTACCTGAGTCTTTTTGATTTGCTGTAAATCAGTATTTGTCTTTTCGCGAAATTATTTCTACATTTGAAAAATAATTCGCGAAAATGAAACTTGACAAGGATTCTTTTGACGTGATAATCGGGATGACCCTGCTGATGGTCGGCCTGATTTCCGTTATCCTTTTCTTTATCCATAACCGATACATTTCATGGCCGTTGGCCGGCTTGTTGTTCTGCTTCCTGCTGTTTGTAATCTGGTTCCACCGGGTCCCTTCCCGTACGGCGAAAGGAGACGAGAAATCGGTTCTCGCCGTAGCGGACGGAAGGATCGTGATTGTGGAGAAGGCATTTGAGAAGGAGTTCTTGAAAAAAGAATGCATCCAGGTTTCCATTTACATGAATTTCTTCGACGTACATGCGAACTTCTGGCCGGTTTCCGGTGAAGTTTCCTATTGCAAGTATCATCCCGGCAAGTATCTGCTGGCTTTCAAGCCGAAAGCGGCCGAAGAAAACGAGCATTTTTCCACCAGCCTGCACAATTCGTACGGCGATGTCTTCTACAAGCAGATTGCCGGCACCTTTGCGCGCCGCATTGTGAGCTACTCCAAAGAGGGCCTGGCGGTTGAGCGGGGCAAGCAGATGGGAATTATCAAGTTCGGTTCCCGCATCGACATGTTCCTGCCGCTGGATGCCGATATCAAGGTAAAGGTCGGTGACCTCACCCGCGCCTGCGAAACGGTAATTGCAGAATTTGATTAAGCCTCTTTGGCATCTGACTCGATCAGTTCGAGCAGACGGTCTATCGCCTCGGTATCCGGAATGTGACGGAGTACCGGGGTTTTTCCTTTATAGATGGACACCTTGTGGTTGCCTTCACCCACATAGCCCCAGTCGGCGTCGGCCATCTCTCCGGGACCGTTTACGATGCATCCCATGACGGCAATCACCACGTTCTTCAGGTGGCTGGTCCGCGCTTTCACTGCTTCGAAGGCCGCCTGGAGGTCGTACATGGTCCGTCCGCAGCCGGGGCAGGCCACGTATTCCGGTTTATAGAAACGGCGGCGGGCAGCCTGGAGCAGCTCGTCGGCCAGATAGGCTCCCAGTCCGGAGGCATCGATATCAACGGGCGTTCCTGTTTCATCCCGATAGGTTCCGGCAAAGGAAACTTCATCCAACTCTTTATCCAGCAGGCGTTTGCCAAAATCGCAAGCGGCGTCCAGCAGCAGACGCTCACGGGAAGGAGCCTCGTAGGTGGCCACGGCCTTTTTCCCTTCCAGCTTCAGGTTGGTGAGGGAGGAATAGAGCCGGTGGTCGTAGCGGTCGGCCAGATAGCGGGCGACGGGAAGCTCGTTCACGGGGTCTTCGGTCAGCGATACGCGGATGGTATTGCCCAGGCCTTCCGCCAACAGGGTAGAGATGCCCACACAGGATTTGATGCGTCCCGAATCGCCGTTCCCGGCTTCGGTTACGCCAACGTGCAGGGGGAAGACAACACCCCGTTCCTGCATGAACTGCGCCAGCAGGCGGTAGGCTTCCACAACCACCAGGGTGTTGCTGGCTTTCAGCGAAACCACGACCTGGTAGAACTTCCGTTCGATACACATATCCACCCATTCCATGGCCGCCTTGGCCATGGCCAGCGGCGTGTTGCCGTACAGGTTGGTGATGTACTCGCCCAAAGAACCGTGGTTCAGGCCGATCCGGATCGCCGTTCCGTGCTGCTTGCAGACATCCAGCAGTTCCAGGAACTGGCGGCGCGCTTCGTCGTGATCGCGGTGGAAATTGCCCGGGTTGATGCGGACCTTCTCCACATGCGGGGCTACGGCGAGGGCGGTTGCAGAGGAAAAATGGATATCGGCCACCAGCGGGGTTGTGATCCCCTCGGCACGCAGCAGTGCGCGGATGGCACGGATGTGTTCCACATCGGCCACAGACGGCACGGTGATGCGGATGAGCTGTGCTCCGGCGGCAGCCATGCGGCGGCACTGTTCCACCGTGGCTTCAACCTCGTTCGTGTGCGTATTGCACATCGTCTGGATGACGATGCTTTCCCGGGAGCCGATGAGCACGTCACCGACTTGTACTGTCCGTGTTTCCATATATTGAATTGTAGGCTTCTTTTCTAAGTTCTTTGCGCGTACGGCCGGTCCGGCGGCTCAACTGGTAGTGGATGCCGGCGGTGATGACAATGTCCAGCGGATACGCAAACCGATAATAATAAGGACTATACCAGTCCGGCTCGTAGAGCGACGACCAGGCCCATTTCACCTGGCCCTCGATGTGGAATTCGAAGGGATCGAAGACAATGCCGAAGCCCACGCCGCCTTTCAGGCCGAAGTCCCGGCGGATATCCGTGTCCTTGAAAGAATCTTCCAGGCCCTCGGTTACACGAGGACCGGTGCGGTGAATGTCCCAGCGCCAGCCGGCATAAGGGCCGACCGAGGCAAAGGCTTTGAAGAATTCGGTATCATAGTGCATGATGGCCTGCAGGGGGACGTCGAAGGATTTCATGACCACTTTGGTGGCTCCTTCCAGCGTAGGCGTAATCTTGGTCTCCTTGTCTTCTTTGAACTGATAGCCCTCGCGACCGTAGAAAAAGCCCAGGCGGACGCCGAAATAGGGCAGGTAGCCCAGCATCTTGCCGTACAGGGTGTAGGAGATGCCGAAGGTCTGCGGCTCCAGGAAGAATTCCGTATCGCGGATGGGGTTGAAAGAGGTATTGACCAGCGTAACCCCATAGTGGATGCCAAGCAGGCTGTAATCGTTCAGGAAGAAAGCCGGCCGCTTCATCTCGGTGGTATCCAGCTTGACTTCCTGGGCCTGCATGGCCGTACCGGCAAACAGCAGGGATATAAGGATAAGGATCTTTCTCATTCAGCGGCGGTTTTGGGACGGAAGAGTTCCGACAGGTCAAGATCCTGCTCCACTTCGGTGCGGGGAAGGATATCGATCATCGGTTTGTCATTCATTTTGAGGAATTTAACCTGTTCGGGCTGGCGGTGCTCCAGGAGCGATCCGGTATCCACAATCCCGTTCTTGTTCACATCTTCCGTGATGCGGATGGCATACGTGCCTTCCTTCAGATAGGGGAAGAGAAGGTCGGTGTCCCGGTCGATGATATAGGTCCGCAGGATCTTGTCGCGTTTCTCGTTGAACAGGTCGATGATGTATTTGTTGTGCACGCCGACGCATTTGAGCGTGAGCGAACTCAAGTCCTCGTTGGTGGGGAGGGTAACCTTTACTTCCGTACTGTCGTTCAGGAAACCGTTGATGTCGCGGAACCGACGGTGCGGAACCTTCAGGAAATACTCGTAACCGGGCAGGTATTTCACATCCGGGCGGATGGTGTATTTGCGCAGATTCAGGCTGTCGCGTTCCCATTTGAAGGTCCCGACGCTCTCTTTCTGCTTGGGATTGAGGTAGCGGAAGGTCATGCCGGCAAAATCTTCGTAGATGGGCGGGAGCTTGAATTCCATTTCAAAGCCATACTGCTCCACGCGTTCCGGCTCTGCCGTCAGGGTGAACGCGCAGATGGTATCCTTGTGCTGGAGGGTCTTCTTGGCGCTCTTGGACCGCAATTTGCGGCCTCCAACGCCTTCCTGGTAGAGTTTTACATGCTCGACGGTCGGGAAGAGCCTGCCCAGGGAATCGGTCTTATGATAATTGACGAACAGGTGCAGGGTATCCGGGGCGGGTTTCCGGCTGTTTAGCCAGACCTCGATGCTGTCTCCTTCCACGTTGGATTGCATGATCAGGGCATCGCCCGGGAAGCCGCGGAACCACATGGAATCGATCTGTGCATTGGGGGCGTTGAAGGTGATGTAGGCGCTCCGGTCGCCGGTGCGGACCTTGTTCATGATCATCTGCCGGGACGGCTTCTCCCGGAAGAGGGAGAGTTCGTATTCCACTTTGCGGGCCTGGCAGAGGGCCGTATCCTTCATGTCGTATTTCATGAGTTCCGGCAGGGTGTCGTTCACCTTGACGACCGGCCGGATCAGGGTGTCCACAAAGGCAATCAGGTCTTCGTCCGGGTCGTACTGGTTATTCCCGTTGGCATCCTTGATGGCATACATCCGGAACAGGGTGTCCTGGATGTTGCGCAGGCAGAAGTAACCCCAGTCGTCGGTCTTGACGGCGGCCACGGGCCGTTTCAGGAAGACGGCCGAGTCAGAAGGGTCTTTGTATAGCATCACGGTGGCTCCCTTGACCGGATTCAGGCTGGTTGCGTTCTGGACCAGACCGGTAACCATCATTGAATCAATCTGTTTGCCGGTAGAGAAGACAAAGGTGAAACCGGGGAAGAGGTTGCCTTCGTTGTTGTCGGCGATGGCATTGGAGATATCCAGGGCATAGGTGGTGTTGGAATCCAGGTCGGCCGGGAAGGTTATGACCACGCTTTTCCCTTTGATCTTGGCCTTGGGGAGTTTGGTGGCCGGCGGGGAAAGGAAGATGCTTTTGGCATCTTTGATGACCACGTACTCGTCGAAGGTGAAAACAATGCGGGCTCCGCTCACCGGCACTTGCGTGGTGCCGGGCAGGGGAGAGATGCGCCGGAGGACCGGCGGAATGGTATCCCGTTCGCCGCCGGTAGGCGCTTCGGTCGTGTTGGCGCAGGACGGCGCGTGCAGGGCTGCGGCCAGGATGGCCAGGACGGGCAGCAGCGGGAAATATCGGTTGATGAACTTCTTCAGCATATTCTTATATTTCGGTCCGGATAACGTTCTGGATGCCTTCGATGCTTCCGAGCTTGCGGATCATCTTTTCCAGGGCATCCTTGTCCTGGACATACAAGTCTATATATCCTTCAAAAATACCCTCTTCTACGCCCAGGTAGATTTTGCGCATGTTCACGCCCATCACCAGGGAAATATAGCGGGAAATCTCGTTCAACAGTCCCATGCGGTCCAGCCCCTGGATGGAAATGCGTACCGGGAACGCCGTATCGGGGGCGATATCCGCCCAGTCGGGTACCACGACGCGGTCTCCGAACTTGGAGGCCATGCTGTCGGCCACGGAACAGGTCTTCTTGTGTACATAAATGGTGCCGTCCGTTTCCCGGATACCGATTACCGGATCGCCCGGAATGGGATGGCAGCAGGAGGCAATCTCGTAGTGCGGATGGCTTTCTGTCTTTTCAGAAGGCTCCTCGCTCCGGCCCAGGTGCGGGAAGAAGGAACGGTACCATTTGGTCTTTTCGCCGACATCCTTCAGAATTTCCGTCAGGTTGGTCATTTTGATGAGACCCAGGCCGATTCGGAAATACATTTCGTCCAGGTTGTTCTCTGAAATCCGCCAGCTGGAAGCCAGGCGGCGCATCACCTCGTTATCGGGTTTGTATCCCAGGGAGGTCAGCTGCTCAGACAGGATGCGGTTGCCCAGGGCGATGGTCTCGTCGCGCTGGGACTTGAAGAAGTCCATCACCTCGCTGCGGGCCTTGCGCGTCACCAGGAACTGGAGCCACTCGCGTTTGGGGTGTCCGTCCTCTGCGCTGATGATTTCAACCTGATCGCCCGAGCGAAGCACGTAGGAAAGGGGAACCAGCTTCATGTTTACCTTCGCGGCGATGGCGTGGCAGCCGATCTCCGTATGGATCTGGTAGGCGAAATCCAGGGCCGTGGACCCTTTTAACACCGTCTTCTGCTCGCCTTTCGGCGTAAAGATGACGATCTCACTGCTGGTCAGGTCATTGTGGATGATGTCCAGGAGTTCCAGGGCGTTCACGTCCGGGTTCACCAGGATGCCTTTCACCTGTTCCAGCCATTTGTCCATCTCGCTGTCGTTCTCGCTCACAAAGCCATCTTTCTTGTAGGCCCAGTGGGCGGCGATACCCTTCTCGGCGATATCGTCCATGCGCTTGGTGCGGATCTGCACCTCGATCCACATGCCCGTATGGCTCATCAGCGTGCAATGCAGGGCCTCGTAGCCGTTGCTCTTGGGATGCTTTACCCAGTCGCGTACACGCTCGGGTTTATAGCGGTACAAACCGGTGATGATGGAAAAAATATGGTAGCACTGGTCGCGTTCGGTTTCCTTCGACGCCGAATCGGTATTGAAGATGATGCGGAGCGCGTACAGGTCATAAATCTGCTCGAAGGAGACATGCTTGGTCTGCATCTTCCGCCAGATGGAATAGGGCGTCTTGATGCGTTTCCGGATGAAAAAGTCGAAGCCGGCATCCTTCAGAGCCGCATTGATCGGCTGGATGAATTCATCGATCTGCTTTTCCTTCTCGTCCTGGCCCTCTTCGATTTTTGCGCTGATGTCCTGGTACGCATCCGGCTCCTTGTATTTGAGCCAGATATTCTCCATCTCGGATTTCACCTCGTACAGACCCAGCCGGTGGGCGAGCGGGATGAAGACGAACATGGTCTCGGACAGGATCTTGTCGCGTTTGAATTCGGGCATGAATTCGATGGTGCGGCAGTTGTGCAGCCGGTCGGCCAGTTTGATGAGGACCACGCGGACATCGTCATTGAGGGTGAGCAGGATCCGCTTGAAATTCTCGGCCTGGATGCTTTCCTCGCTCAAGTTGCTCATCCCCGTCTTGTTCTCGGAATCGAGCACATTCTTGATTTTGGTGAGTCCCTCCACCAGGCTGGCAATCTTTTCCCCGAAAAGGTTGCGGATATCTTCGGACGTATAATCCGTATCTTCTACCACATCGTGCAGCAGGGCGGCCGAGATGGACTTGTAGCCCAGGCCGATGGTGCTGACCACGATTTTCGCGACCGCGATGGGATGCAGGATGTAGGGTTCGCCGCTGCGGCGCCGTACATTCTTGTGGGCCTCGTTGGCAAACTCAAAGGCCTTCTGAACGACATCCAGTTCCTCCTGTGAGGCACACCGGCGGGCAGAGGCCTCTTTCAGACCGGCATATTCGGCTTCGATGAGCGCGTAATCTTTCTCATTGAACGGAGATATACTCATAGCGATTCATTTGTCTGGAACGAATGGGAAAACTCGGCTCCGTACAGGATGATCAGCCATCCGAATCGGAGCCACAACATAAAAAGCGGGATGGCTGCCACGGTTCCGTACACACCGTTCAGACGGGTAACCAGAAGCTGCGTCTCCAGATAGAGATACTGCAACCCCGTGAAAGCCAGACCGGCAAAAATGGCCGCCTTGAAGGCAAAGCGGTATTGGACAAAGGCGGTCGGGATAAATTTATACATCGCCGACAGCACCAAGACCACGACTGCGAAGAAAATCACCCAGCTCAGCAAGCTTTTGATGCTGTCCGAAAAAGCGACCTTCCCGGTAACCAGCAGGTCCAGGATGTTGGAATAAACGATGGAACCGGAGAAGAAAATGACAATGACGAAGGGGGCCAGGATCAGAATGGCCAGGTCGATGCCCAGCTGGGCGAAGAAACTGCGGGATTTCTTTACGCCCCAAACGTTGTTGAAAACCTTCTCGACCCGCATCATCATCCAGATGACGAGCCAGACGAACATCAAAGAGGAGATTAAACCGAAACCTCCTTTTTGGGCAGATGCAATAATATTGTCTGCGGCGTTCATCACCACGGCGATCACATCGGGATGGCTGCCGAAGTTGGCGTACAGGAGTTGTGTCAGGTAGCCTTCCAGCCCCAGGCCGCCCGTGAGCGCAAAGCATACGGCGATGAACGGGACGGCGGCCATCATGCAGAAATAACAGAGTGCGACCGACTGGAATCCCACCTTGTCGTTGGCAAAGTTTTTCAGGACTTCCATGATCAGCCGGATATCTTTTACAAACCGGGCCTTCCAGCGGGAGGACAGTTCGGCGGGGTTGATCTCCCAGATATCCCGGGTGAAGAACCGCTCGATGGTGCAAAAGATCTCGCCGATTTTCTTCATGCCTTAAAACAGGGTTGGTTCTTCAAATTGCTGGAAAAGGTTCTTGGGCATTTCCTGGGCGGCGGTCTCGGGCAGCAGGGACATCAGCCGCGCCTCGTCGATAATCTCCACGCCCAGTTCCTGGGCCTTGCGGATCTTCTCCGGACCGGGCTTGCTGCCGGCCAGCAGGTAGGTGGTCTTGGCACTGACGCCGGAGGAGTTCTTGCCTCCGTTGCGCTCGATGAGTTCTTTCATCTCGTCGCGGGAAATGCTGAAGTTGCCGGAGATGACGATGGAAAGCCCCTTCAGGGCATCACTCTGGTTCTCCCTGGGAGCCTCGGCGCTGAACTGCAGGCCGGCTGCCTTCAGGCGCTGGATTTCCACCTGGTGGGCGGGTTCGCGGAACCAGGCGTAGATGGCCCGGGCGGTCACATCCCCGATATCGGGAACCTCCAGCAGTTGTTCGACCGATGCTTCCGCAAGGGTGTCGATGCTGCCGAAATGGGCCGCCACGTCTTTGGCGGTCTGCTCGCCCACGTATCGAATGCCGATGGCAAAAAGGACGCGGGGGAAGGGAATCTTCCGGCAATCGGCCAGACTACGCAGGAATCGTTGGATGGATTTCTCCTTCCAACCGTCCAGCAGGGAGAGTTTGGCCGGGGTCAGGTCGAAGAAATCGGCCGGCGTCCGGACCAGGTCCAGGTTGTAGAGCTGTTCCACGGTCGCTTCTCCGGCAATGACGTTCATGGCCTTCCGGCTCAGGAAGTGGACCAGTTTGCCCTTGGCCTGGGTGGGGCAGCCGTCGGTGTTGGGGCAGAACCATTTTGCTTCGCCTTCGGGCTTCACCAGGGGCGTACCGCAGTCCGGACAGGTAGCCGGGAAAACCGGTTCCATTGCACCGGGGGTGCGTTTCGAAGGTTCTACGCCCGTAATTTTCGGGATGATTTCGCCGCCTTTTTCTACATACACCCAGTCGCCCAGGTGCAGGTCCAGGGCGCGCATCTGGTCTTCGTTGACCAGGGTGGCCCGTTTGACGGTGGTGCCGGACAAGAGGACCGGTTCCAGGTTGGCCACAGGCGTCACGGCTCCCGTGCGTCCTACCTGATAGTCAATGGATAACAGGGGAGTCAGGGCCTGTTCGGCCTTGAATTTGAATGCGACCGCCCAGCGCGGCGATTTGGCCGTGTAGCCCAGGAGGTTCTGGAATTCCAGTTCGTTGATTTTGATGACGATCCCGTCCGTGGCAAAGGGGAGCGCCTTGCGGGCGGTGTCCCAATGCGCGATATACGCCTCGATCTCTTCGATGTTGCGGCAGAGGCGCCTTTCGTCCGATACGGGCAGGCCCCAGGAGGCCGCCGCCCGCAGGGCTTCATCGTGCGTGGCATACGGCAGACCGCTCTGGACCGGAATGTGGTAGAGGGTGCACATCAGCCCGCGCCGGCCCACTTCCTCGGGATCCAGGAGCTTGAGCGATCCGGATGCGGCATTGCGCGGATTGGCGAAGGGCGCGTCCTCATCGGCCTCGCGCTGGCGATTCAGGGCTTCGAACGATGCATAGGGCATCAGGATTTCGCCGCGGATCTCGAATTCCTCGGGATAGTCACCGTGCAGGACCTGGGGGATGTTGGCGATGTGCCGGACGTTCTCCGTGACATCGTCGCCCACCACGCCGTCTCCGCGCGTAAGGGCGCGCAGGAGCTTGCCGTTGCGGTAGGTGAGGCAGATGGCCGTCCCGTCGAATTTCAGCTCGCAGCAGTAGGTGAAAGCATTGCCTTCCAGGCTCTTAGACGCGCGGGCGGCAAATTCTTCGATCTCTTCGATGCTATAGGTGTTGCCCAGCGACAGCATGGGATAGCGGTGCGCCACCTGGACGAATTCCCGGCGGACGCCTTCTTCCAGCGTAGCCTCAGGGGTCTCCAGGTCGCTTCCCACCCGACGGGTGGGGGAGTCGGGCGTCGCGAATTCGGGATAGGCTGCCTCCAGCCGCTCCAGCTCATGCATAAGCTGGTCGTAGTCGTAGTCCGACATGGTGGGGGCGTTTTCGACATAGTACTTCCGGCTGTTCTCCCAGAGGACGGCCTTCAGTTCATCGATCCGTATCTTGGCTTCCGCTTGATTCATGTGTTTGCTTCTCGTGCGCGTATGCATACGCACAAAAAACAAAGATACAACAAATCTGACGATTCGGCAATATTGTTTGTCTTCATTCTTTTACGTAACTTTGCGTGCTATTTTGGAAACGAGTATTAACATTTTATAAGTATCATGAAAGATTCCATCATTATCCTCTGTGGCGGCGGCCCGGCCCCGGGCATGAACACCGTCGTCTGTTCGGTCGCCAAGACCTTCTTGTCCAACGGTTTCCGTGTGATTGGCCTGCATGGCGGTTACAGCGGACTTTTCAGCAAGAATCCCCGCATCGAGGATATCGATTTCTTCAAGGCCGACGCCTATTTCAACCGGGGCGGCTCCTATCTCCAGATGAGTCGTTTCAAACCCACGGACCAGGATTTTGAGGAGAACTTCAACCTGGGTCTCTTCCAGGAGAACAACATCAAGTTGCTGGTCACGGTAGGTGGCGACGATACCGCCTCCACCGCCAACCGCATCGCCAAGTTCCTTGAAGCCAAGCAGTACCCCATCAAGAACATCCATGTTCCCAAGACCATCGACAACGACCTCCCGCTGCCCGGCAACGCCCCTACCTTCGGTTTCAATTCCGCCAAGGACGAAGGCGCCCACCTGGCCCGCACCGTTTACGAGGATGCCCGCACCAGCGGTAACTGGCTCATCATCAGCGCCATGGGCCGCAGCGCCGGTCACCTCGCCCTGGGTATTGGTGAGAGCACGCACTGCCCGATGACCATCATCCCTGAGATGTTCAACAAGACGCATATCGGCCTGGACAAGATCGTGAAACTGACCATTTCCGCCATCATCAAGCGCAAACTTCTCGGCATCCCTTACGGTACCGTCGTGGTGGCCGAAGGTGTCTTCCATGACCTGGATCCCGAGGAAATCAAGAACGCCGGTGTTTCCCTGACCTATGACGAGCACGGCCACCCCGAGCTGGGCAAGATCAGCAAGGCCGTCCTCTTCAACGACATCCTGGACAAGGAATTCAAGAAACTGGGCCTCAAGATCAAGACCCGTCCGGTGGAAATCGGTTACGATGTCCGCTGCCAGGATCCGGTCGCATACGACCTTACCTATTGCTCCGAACTGGCCATGGGTGTCTATGAACTCTTCGAGAAAGGCGAGACGGGCTGCATGGTCTATGTCGATGCCGCCGGTGAATCCCACCCGCTGTACCTGAAAGACCTGCAGGGTGCCGATGGCAAAATTCCGCCGCGCCGCGTGAACATCGAAGGCGGTACCGCCCAGAACTATTTCCGCCACATCTGCCACTACATCACGCCTGCCGATTACGAGGCTGCCAAGAAGTATGTCCCGAATCCGGAGGAGTATGACTTCAAGAAGATTCTCGGCTGGTAAGCGGAATTGATTCTTATCATCTACAGAAAAGCCATCACGCCGGTCGTGGTGGCTTTTTTAAATGTAAACAGGCAAGTCAGCGAACCCTCAATATGGCAGGACCAGGTTGTCGGGGACGGGGGAGGTGCCGAAGGAGCAGGGGAAGAGGCGGGAGCCGCGGAGGAAGGCGAAATGCCGGTGACGGTCAAAACCGGGCACCGTGTAATTGAGCCAGCAAAGGTCGTAAGTGCTTGTACCAGAAAGGGATTTAGAAAGATTCAACCGTTCGCGATAGTGCTTCAGGATGGCGCGTTCGGAGCGGCTTAGGCCGCGTCCGGTATGGACGTATTCCCACAAACGGCCCTCCAGCGGGGCCTTGCACCAGTCAAAAATACTGGTTCGTCCGTCCACTCCACTGAATCCCTCGGCGTTCATCCCTTTTTCCCCGACCTCCTGGCCGAAGTAGAGCATGAACGGGGCGTCGCTAAACAGCAGGGAAATGTCCAAGGCCGGGAAGGCTTTTGCTGCATCTGCCGCAAAGAAATCCGAAGCGATGCGCTGCTCGTCGTGGTTCTCCAGGAAGTTGAGCATATGGGGCTGGAGGTCTCCGAGTTCCTGCCAGTTCCAGGTCAGTTCCTCGGCGTTGCCGTTCCCTTCCACCAGGGCGCGGAGCCGGTCGTACAGGCCCGACTTGTCATAGAGCAAATCAAAGCCGACCTCGGAGACATATTTCCTATAGTATCCCTTTTGGTAAACCTCCGCAATAAATTGAATGGCAGGGAATTCCTCTTTAATCTTTTGGATGAGCCAAGTGAAAAACACCGGCGGGACCAGCTCCACCATGTCGCAGCGAAAACCATCGACTCCGCGCCCTGCCCAGAAGCGTACGATGTCGTACATTTTGTCCCAGGTGGGGGTGTGGAAATCACAGTAATTGAGCTTGACGGTATCGTACCAGTCGTTCACGCCGGGGGCCGGGGTAAAGGCATTGCCGGAAGCCCGTGCCGGGAATTCCTGGTAGGCTTCTTCCCCTTCCGGAAGTGTACCTTCCGGCAGCCGGAGCGCCTCGCCCGGATAATAGTAGAAGTCGTTTTCCGGTTTCCAGTGGACGGTCGGGTCATCCTGCGCTCCCAGGTCATCGGGCCGATGCGAAAACCGCCCGTAATCGCGGCTGACGTGGTTGGGCACGAAGTCCAGGATCACCTTCATCCCGGCGGCATGGATCCGCGCCACCATGGCATCGAATTCCTCCATGCGGCGGGCAGGATCATCGGCCAGGTAGGGGTTTACGTCATAATAATCGGTGATGGCGTAGGGCGACCCTGCCTCACCTTTGACAAACTGCGAGGAGGAAGGCGGAAAGCCGCCGATGCGCGAGCGGGTAGCATGCCGCAGCACGCCGGTTACCCATAGATGCGTGATGCCCAAACTGCCCAGATACCGGAGCGTCGCTTCATCCACGTGGGAAAAATGCCCGCTGGAAGCATCGCTGCAGCCATCGGAAGCCGTGTTGGCCGGGCCCCAGAGGCGGGGGAGCAGCTGGTAAATCAACTCTTTCATAAGCCCACGACGGCCTGGCCCAGGTGACGGTCGATAAAGGCCGTGAGGCCTTCGGTCTTGAATACCCGGGCATACTTGCCCTCATGTACGCAGGGCAAGGCGTTCAGCGCCTCAAAATTCACGCTCCCATCGTCCGAAACCGTATCGACCGAAAGGTAACCCACGCCCAGCGAGGTAATGTTCTGGAAGAAATGGGTTCCCTGGCTCGGCTCCACCCGGAAGCCTTCGATGCCGCATTCCACGATGAGCCGCGCTTCGGAAATATCGCTCCACAGAACCGGAATGCCCAGGAAGGGATCGGAAGACCCCCAGCGTCCCGGACCGATGAGCAGGTAAGAAGCCCCTTCGGCCTTCATCGAGGCATTCAGGGCCGATAATTCTTCCGCCATTTCCTTGGTGTGCAGGTTGTCGAAGCGCTCGGGCGGGACCAGGATCACATGGGTCATATCCTGGAACAGACCGGCCCCCAGCGCGTGTCCGGAGGTGACCAGCGTCTGGCCAAAGCCCTCCGTTACCTGCTCCAAGGTCTTGTCGGAACCTTCCATATAGTCGGTCACCGGACGGACCTGCAGCAATTTCAGCTGCATCTTCTCTACACCGTTCTCTTCCACGATATCGGCCGCAAACTCAATCTCCACCTCACAGGAAAGCTCTTTCCGGCAGATTTCCAAGACCTCGTCCAAGGCCTGGCACAGCGGGAAACGATTGTATTTCAGCAGGGTTTCAAACGAGACCACCCGCGGTCCGTCCGCCGTCATGCCCGGCCGCAGCCGGCCGTCGGAACGGTCAAAGGTCGATGCCACCAGGCTGGACCAGGGATAGGAGGGAAGCACTTCTGCCGCAGCGATGTAGGAGAGGTTGACGCCTTCGTTGCGGGAAATCTTGAAGGCTCCCGGCCTCATATCCAGGGCATAGAGCATCTTCTGCGTGTCGCGCATGGCCAGACCGGGGTCGGAAAGCTGGAGGATCTTCTTGGGCCTTTTGGGATTGAACCGCAGGGTGCGGCCGCCCTCGACCACCGTCTTTCCCAAACCGAAGGCCACGTTTACGATGCCTTCTTCGGGCTTTTCGTTGCCGATGGGGTAGAAGTTCACCGACCGCCCCACACCCGAAACCAAGGGGTAGTACAGGCCGTCGTGAACACTTCCACAAATACTTTGGATAATCACGGCCATCTTCTCTTCACTCAGCAGGTTCTGCGTGCTTTGGATATAGTTGCGGCTGCCGGCATAGAACTGCGAGGCATAGACGCTCTTGATGGCCTTGCCGAGCATGCGGACCATCTGGTCCTTGTTCTCGGTCAGCGGGATCATATAGGTGGAATAGACGCCGGCAAAAGGCTGGTAATTGCTGTCTTCCAGCTTGGAACTGGAGCGGATGGCCAGCGGATGCCGGACCGTCTTCACAAAGGTCTGCAGGTTTTCGATCAAGGCTTCCGGCAGACGGGCCGCCACGAACTCGGACAGGATCTCGTCGTCGGAAAATTCGGCGTCAATCACATATTGCAGGCCGTTTTCCACGATAAACTGGTCGAAGAAATCGGTGGTAACCACAATGGAGCGGGGGATGGAAACGTCCATCCCGTCGTATTTCTCGGCCAGGGAATACTTTTGGATCAGGCTGTTCAGGAAGGCGAGGCCGCGGGCTTTTCCGCCCAGGGAACCGTCGCCCAGCCGCGAGAACCAGATATGGGTGCCATAGGTCTCGTCGCGGAAGTCGGCAATGATTCCACGCCCGGTATAATGATGGAAGGCGTGAATCTGCTCATAGAGGAAACTGCGGGCTTCCGCCGCCTCCGTGTGATGCTCGGCGCGGAAACGGTTCGCCAGGGTGAACAGACCGCGGGCAAAGAACCATTTCGAGAATTTGTTGCGCGTGGTATTGGCAATCAGCACATCGTCGGGAACGTCGCGGATAATCTGCTCCAGTTGCTTCAGGTCGGCCGCCCGGCCGCATTCGTTGCCCTCGGCGTCGCGGAAGACGAAATCGCCGAAGCCGAATTCATTCTTGATATAGTCGGCCAGCTGGATAAAGAGCGTACGGGAATACTTCCGCAGGAAACCCACGCCCAGTTCGTCCGCGACACCCTGGACACTCGCCTGCGAAGACTGCAGCAGGACGGGCATCAGCGGGTCGTATTCGCGGATGTGACGCACCAGTTCGATGCCCGCATCCAGCTTTTCGTCTTTCGGCTGGTCGCCCTTGTGCACCACCATGCCCACGTCGGAAATCACGCCCAGCAGGTTCTTCTTGTATTTTTCGAACATCGCCACGGCATCGGAGTAATTGGTGGCGAGGAGGATTTTCGGCCGCGAACGCTTGCGCCCGGTACGCTGGTCCTCGTTCAGGGTTTCCTTCAGGAATTCGTGGCTCTGGCTGAGCACCAGTTTGTACAGTTCCGGCAGGTAGGTGGAATAGTAGCGCACCGAGTCTTCCACCAGCAGGATGGCCTGCACGCCCACCCCCAGGATATCGTTCTCCGCGTTGGCCAGGTCTTCAAAGAGTTTGATGATGGCCAGGATGAGGTCCGCGCTGCCGTGCCAGCTGAACACATAGTCCAGGACCGAAGTATCCTGCTCGAAAATCTTCCGGCGGATGGCCTTGGAATAGTGCATGAGCATGACAAACGGGGGATTGTCGGGATTGGCCTTCAGCTCGGCTGCCAGGGCGAAAATACCCTTATCCTGCTCGTTGTACATGCAGATGACCATGTCGATGCCGTCATCATCCCGCAGGATCTCACGGGCACGGTCCGACGTTTCCGCCCAGATAAACCGGGGCGGATTGCTCAGGTTCAGGTCGATGTATTCCCGGGCGATGGAGGCCTCGATCTGGCCGTCTTCGTGCAGGATGAAAGCATCGTAGTTGCTGCAGATCATCAGGATCTTGCGGATTCTGAAATGCAGCAGGGATTCGTACATGATCTCTTTCATGGCTGGAGGAGTGTGTTAACGAGTAGCGCGGCGGCGGAATTCCGCCACGGCGACAGCTGCCGCCACAGCGGCGTTCAAGGATTCCTGGCCTTCGGCGCAGGCGGGATAGCGGGGAATGAAAAGACGGTCGGTCACCGTCGTGGCGACATCCGGGCGGATTCCGTCGGCCTCGTTTCCAATCAGCAGCAGGGCGGGTGCCTCTTCACCGTTGGATAGCGGCCGGGAATACAGGTCGGCTCCATCCAGGAAGGTGCCATAGACCTTGCCGCCTTTTGCGGCGACCGAGCGGCACAGCGTCGGCAGCCCGGCCGTATGGAAGGGTACGCGGAACAGGGCGCCCATCGTAGCCTGGACCACTTTGGGATTGTACCAGTCCACGCTGTCGGGCGAGGCATAGACCGCCTCGATGCCGAACCAGGCGGCAATGCGCAGCAGGGTGCCCAGGTTACCGGGGTCGCGGATGCCGTCCAGGACCAGGCAAAGGCCTTTATCGGGCAGCGTCAGCGGCGATTCAGGTTTCTGGCGCACCACCGCCAGGGCCGGAGAAGGGGAGGACAGGGAACTGATGCGCTCCATGGCCTTCTCGCCAATCTCCTCCTGGCGATAGACGGCTTCCACCGCAAAGGAGGAAGCCAGGGCTTCGGCAACCATTTTCTCCCCTTCGACCACAAACAATCCGGACTCGTCCCGGAATTTCTTCTGGGCGAGCGAGCGGATGCGTTTGATGTCGGCGGTTGTAATCATTTGTACAAATTTACTGTTTTATTCTTATATTTGAAAAAAAATACACGTATGAGCAACACTGTACATACTCCTATGCTTCTTGTCTTGGTACATTCCGAAAATTTCGATAAATACAGGGACCTTGTTCAAGAATTTGGCAGGACTTTTTATCAGGAGGCCTTCCCTCTGGATAATGAACGTGAAGACATGGAAGATATCTGTCATCGTGTTTGCTCTACTCAGAATGATAATCGCCCCTCGTCGTTTATTGTTCTTGCCCAAACGCATTCAGGGGAACTTGTCGGCGGCTTGATAGCAGACTGGTACCCGTCTTGTGCCTCGTTGGAATTAATCTATATTACGATTGGCAAAAATTACCGTCACAAAGGTTATGGAAAACGACTCATGCTTGATGGGGTAAGGATGATCTGCTCCTTTTTGCCCGTTACAGTAAAGGTGGTTTATCTTGAAACAGAGAATCCCGAACTTGTAGCCACGTCAAATAGTGTGATAGATCCTTTTGATCGATTGCGCTTTTTTGACAAATGTGGTGTCAGACGTGTACCCATCCGCTATGTCCAGCCGCCTCTCGCCGTTAATAAGGGTTTTATCGGCCATCTTTTTTTATGTGTTTTTCCTCTAAGCGGAGAAACAAAGATCGAATCAAAGGATCTCATCAGTTTTATCAAATCCTTCTATGATGGCTTAGAGGGAGAATGTCATCCCAAGAAAATGCTTCAGTTCAAGTCTGAATTGATTCAGATGACCCGTCAAATCAATCAACTGGCTGACGACCAATTATTCGTTCCTCTTAGCCGGATGGTTGAAAAACCCCGGTATCTGTTTTATGGGTTTACGCTAACTGCACATTTTGCCGTCACCCATTGTAGTAGAATCATTCAGGAAAAAGAGAATAGTCATTGCATTACCTTTCATTCCTATGAAAGTGACTTGTTTAATTATTCCCATCAGCAAACACCCCCTTTTCAGACCCATCATTTGGATCTCTTAGAAGATGCAGAACTGGTTTTCCCTGATTTTTACCGGTATTCTTCGGAAGGACAGAAACATTTTCGCATATGCGATTCCAAAAGGAAATCAGTCAAAGTGGATCTATCTGTCAATTGGTCGGTAAAAAAAAGGAACGATTCCTATGACAGGATTGTCCATCTTACCTTCACCCCGCATACGGGACGTAATGATACGTCTTTTCTGACCGAACTTGAGATTATTAAACTTGTCGCAGGACTCCATTTTGGCAGCCTTCAAGAAGACTTTCATTCCGCCGAAGTGGAAAACGACTCCTTCCTTATCAAGCATAAGAGCATCAATAATGAGCAGCCCATCCCTTTAAGAAGTATCCCGAAGTATATCTTAAACGACCCTACTCTGACGCTTTCCCCATCCCATACGGGTATCACGGAGATAGATGTTTCGCGCGTTGTCTCTATTGATGATGCTTCAAAACAATTAAAGAAACCGGTTCTTTCATGTATGAGTATTCCGAAGAATCTTTCTTCGAAAAAGAATGGTGTGATCCCTTCGTTTTCGGATTATCTGCAACAGGTAGACCGGGGAGAATTAGATGAATCTGATTGGAATAAAACCCTGTGTGGTATTATTCTGGGAATCTTTGATTTCAATCGGATGAACAGTCCTGAGATCTATGATACAATCCGTCCGCTTTTTAAGAGAAAGGAGTTGTTTTCCATCCTTTCCAGAGGTCACATGTTAGAAATATACAGTGGCGAATCCTCTTTTGAACGTGTCGAGAATACTTATGTTTCGCCCTATCTGCTCATTCCCAGTACAGCCTTACTCTATAACGAACTCCTTCTGAGCCGTATTCGGGATAAGTTAAGTGATCTTTCTCTTCTAATCAAGGAAGACAAATTCTGGCAAAAAGACAGGACTTCGATATGGACTTCAACGTATACGTTCTTCTCACTGTCTGATATTAAAAAAGTCAATGCGCAAATCAGAATTGCGACAGAATGTCAAAACAGCGTGTCCCGATCCTTGAACGAGGATTATATGACTCAAATATTTCAATATCAGAGCGAGAAAGATTTTTTGGAGAGAGGCTTGTCCGGACGAGGAATGTGTAGCAAAGTACAACGGATCCGTGAAAGTCTAGATATCTTGTCGAATTATATTAAAGAACTCCGGCAATCCAATGAGGATTACCGGAGTAACCGGGTGAACGTATTGCTCTTCCTTTTTGCCGTTCTTCAGGTATTAATCGCACTCTTGTCGGAGGACATTCCTAAATGGCCGATTTTGATAGTGTCGATTATCGGATTTATACTCATTATCCATTATTACGATTACCTGCAAAAGGAAAAGCGATAGGCATATCATCTTCTATGTTTTTTCTTATTCTTCTTCCTGACTGAGATCAAATACAGGAGAACAAGGGCAAATGCGACCGAGACAACGATGATATAGGTCATCCCCGTGGCGCTATCTCCTTTGACGCGCGACCACATGGCCAGCAGGTTTTCCGTCCGGTCGCCGTTGTCATGCATCATGCCGCAACGGGCGATGATGGAGGCATCGGGGTACATGACCGGATTGATACACGCCGCCCGACCGGCCTCACCAAAGAAGTAACTGGCATCCTCCGGTTCGAAGGCGGTACTGTCGGTCTGCGCCGCAAGGATTTCGGGACCACCGATGGCACTTACATAGCCAATCTCATCCATGTTGCGCAACGCATTTTCCGGCATGCACATGAAGTTGATGAAATAGCGGGCGGCCTTAACGTTCTTTGCATATTTCGGGATGACCCAACCGTCAAACCAGACGATACTTCCTTCCTTCGGAACGGCATAGTCCAGGGAAACGCCAACTTCTTCAGCCTCATCGATAGCCCACTGTGCGTCACCGCTCCAACTCACGTTGATCCAGGCCTTTTCTTGCGTCATCCTTTCTTTGCCAAAATCGGCCTCCCAACCGGAAACATTGTCCTTGAATGTGTTCAGGAAGGTTTCCACCTGCGCAATGGCTTCATCGGAGGCATCGAAGGGAAGTTGGGTGATATCCTTCTCTCCCCGGTCGATGGCATCGCGGTTAAGGGCAATGATGAGGGACGTATAGACATCGCGGAAAGCATCCTTGACAAATAATTTACCGGCCCATTTCGGATCTTTGAGCGTATACCAGGTAGAGGCTTCTTCGCGAGTCACATATTGGGTATTGTAAAGCATGCCTACCGTACCCCACATGTAAGGAACCGCATAGTCGTTGGCGTTTTTGCCGGAACCCTGGATCAAGTTGAACATTTGTTTCATGTAAGGAGCGACATTCACCGTATAGTCCGGCGTATCACCAAAATCACGGTCGATGGGAAGCAGGAGGTCGGAGCGCAACATCCGTTCGATGATATACTCAGAAGGGCAGACGACATCGAAGTCTTCGTGACCCAACTCGATCTTTGAAAGCATGATTTCATTGATGTCAAACAACTGGTATACGATCTTCACCGGTTCACCGGTCTGTTCTTCATACCATTGTTCAAATTCGGCGATCAAGGACTCATCAATGTAATCGGCCCAGTTATACACCTTTAGCGTATGTTCACGATCAATAGCGAACAGGGAACACATACCGGCCGAAAGGATGACGGCCAAGGAAAGAAAGAATTTTCTCATCTTATCGTTTATTTGTAGATTGACGGATGGTTCTCAAATTGAATGCAAGCAATAGGATCAGTACGATCAGAAAAATGACGGTCATCAAAGGACGTAACTCCGGGGTCAGACCTCCTTTGCGTGCATCCGCATATATATAGGTGGAAAGCGTTTCCATACCCTGATTGCCTTTTGTGAAAAGCGTCACGGCAAAATCATCGATGGATAGGGTGAATGACAGGATGAAACCGGAAAGCATACCGGACCACAACTGGGGAACAATCACTTTCCTGACAGCCTGGGCCGGAGTGGCTCCCAAATCCAGGGCGGCCTCATATATGTTGGGATTCATTTGCGTCAGCCGGGGCATGACACTTAGAATGACATATGGCGTACAGAACGTAATGTGAGCCAACAGTACGGTCAGGTAGCCTTGTGAAAAGTGAAAGGCGATAAATAGCAGAAAGAGCGAAATACCCGTAATGATATCCGGATTCAACATCGGGATATTATTGACGAATGTAATCACCTGCCTTTTTCTGGCCGTAAGGTTATGAATTCCGATGGCGGAAACCGTGCCCAGCAGGGTGGAAATGGCCGCTGCCAGCAACCCGATGCTCAAGGTGTTTTCAATCGCTTTTATCAAGGATGCGCTGGCGCCTCCCATAAAAAGAGACTGGTACAGCCGTGTGGAAAAGCCCGTCCAGTTCCCGAGCACCTTGGCTTCCGTAAACGAAAAGATGGCAATGATGGCGATAGGAGCGTACAGTGCCAGCAACAAAACAGCCAGGTAGCCTTTGCAGAGAATCTTCCGTATCATAGCAATCCTCCTTGTTCGGCGTTGTTTCCTTTTTCATTGGAAATCAGGGTCGTAAGACCGATGATAACCAGCATGATCAGCGACAACGCGGCTCCATAATTCCACATTCCGTTGTTGATATTTTCCTGGATGGTGGTGCCAAACAGTTTCACTTTGTTCATGGTTAGCAGCTCGGCGACGGCAAAAGTGGAGATAGTGGGCATGAATACCATCAGGATACCGCTCCAGACACCCGGCATTGACAAGGGCAGAATCACCTTCTGGAAAACCGTACGCGGATTTGCGCCAAGGTCCTGGGCCGCTTCGATATACGAATGGTCCATCTTCTGAAGGATGTTATAGATAGGATAAATCATAAACGGCAGGAAATTGTATACCATACCGAAAATGAGTGCGCCTTCTCCCAAAGGAGCCGAAAAGAAATCGAACAGCGCCACCGTCGCAAGTGTTCGGATAAGCATGTTGATCCACATGGGGAGGATGAACAGGATGACCGTTATGCTGGAACGGTTGTATGTCGGATTGCTCAGAATCCAGGCTGCAGGATACCCCAGCAAAAGACACAGCAATGTGGTTATGACTGCGATTTCAATCGAATACACAAAGGTGTGAAGATCTTCGGATGTGGAGAAGAACTTCAGGAAGTTCCCTAAGGTAAACGCGCCGGAACGGTCCTGGAAGGCATACACCAGGACCAGGAAAAGCGGCAGGACCACGAACAACCCCAGGAAAATCACGTAGGGGAGGGCCCACTGGGATCTTTTGGTCATTTTCATAAGGCGCCCACAATCCGGATCTTCTTCTTGGGGATCTTCACGCCCACCAGGTCGCCTTTGTCCCAGATGTCGTTGGTATCGACATACAGGGCGCCGCCACCGTCAATCTTGACGGTCAGGTGGTAATGATCTCCCTTATAGAGGATGAAATGGATTTCTCCGGTCAGTTCGCCCGCGTCGCAGTCGTCCTGAAGGTCAACGGCATCGAACGGAATCTCCACGCGCACCTTGTCGCCCGCGGTATAACCGGCGGTGTTGCACTCGAAGGTGCCGCCCAGCAGCTCGATGCTGCCTTCTCCGGAAACCGTGGCTTCCAGCGCGTTGGTCGTGCGCTCCTTTTTCATGACCTGGATGTCGTCCGGGTCGATGTACAGCTGCACGGTGCTCCCCACGGGGTAGGGATCGTAATCCTGGATCATCAGCTCGTTGCCGGTATCGGTATCCACGAACATCTCGTAGTGAACACCCTTGAAGATACACGACTTCACGGTGGCGGTGAACTGCGTTTTGGCCGCCTCGGTGGTAAAGTAGATGTCTTCCGGGCGGACCACCACGTCCACCGGGGTATTCTCGCCGAATCCCTCGTCCACGCAGTCGAAATCGTGTCCGATGAAGCTGACGCGCCGGTCGCGGATCATCGTGCCGTTCAGGATGTTGCTCTCGCCGATGAAATCGGCCACGAACGCGTTCACGGGCTCGTTGTAGATGTCGATGGGCGTGCCGATCTGCTGGATGCGTCCCTCGTTCATCACCACGATGGTGTCGCTCAGCGTGAGGGCTTCTTCCTGGTCGTGCGTTACATAGATAAAGGTAATGCCCAGTTTGCGGTGCATCTCCTTCAATTCAATCTGCATGTCCTTGCGCATCTTCAGGTCCAGCGCGGCGAGCGGCTCGTCAAGGAGGAGCACCTTCGGCTGGTTCACGATGGCGCGTGCGATGGCGATGCGCTGTTGCTGGCCGCCGGAGAGGGTCTCTACGTCGCGGTCCTCGTAATCGGACATCACCACCAGTTTTAGCACCTTGCGGACGCGTTTTTCAATCTCGTCCTCGGGTACTCCCTTGAGTTTCAGACCGAAAGCGATATTGTCGTACACATCCAGATGCGGAAAAAGGGCGTAGCGCTGAAAAACCGTGTTCAACGGGCGCAGGTGCGGGGGCGTGTCGCCCAGTTCCTTGCCGTCCAGCAGGATGGAACCCTCGTCGGGCTGCAGGAAACCGGCAATCATCCGGAGCAAGGTGGTCTTGCCGCAGCCCGAGGGGCCCAGCAGGGTCAGGAACTCTCCCTGGTTAATGAAAAGATTGATATCTTTGAGTACCGTCTTTCCACCGAAAGATTTCGAGACCCCCCGGATGTCGATGATTTTCTTTGCCATCTCCTCTTACCAGAGTTTGAGGTCGAAATTCCAGGTTACACCCAACATACCGTAAATGATATTCGGCGTGACGATGCCGGTGCTGGCCTGGATGCGCAGCGAACGGCTGTCGCGGATCGGGAACCAGGAGCCGGTAAGACCGGCGGTGGTGTACGACAAATCGTTATCCGTACTGCAGTAGTTATACGAACCCTTGAGGGATAATTCCCATTTGTCGGAAGGTGTCCATACGATGGAAGGAACGATGGTCTGGCCTTTGGTGACAAAATCTACCGGCAGAGCATCCTCGTCATCGGGGTCGAGCACAAAGAAGCCGCCGTATTTGTTCGTCCACGTGAGGTCGATGGTCCAGTCGCCCAACTCCAGGCGGTTGCCCAGGCTGGCGATGAGGCGCCAATCGTCAAATACATTCTTATAGGTAAGAGCGCTCCAACGCATGCTGTAGGGGCCATAGGTGCCGTCCCACTGGGCTGCGTAGGAAAGATGGGTGTTCAGAGGGTCGCAGGCAAGCTGGAGGGAAAGCTTGGACTTGCCGTCAGGCAGGTTCCAGGCCGGGGTAAAGGCCCAGCGATAGCACGGGACATTGCTCCAGATGGAACTGGCAATGATGGTGTTGACATCATAGTCGTAGTCTTCGTACTCGAAACCGCCCATCAGCGTGGTCTGCTTACCAAGGGAAAATTCGAAGGGACCCGGGGAGAAGGTAACATAGGCCCAGTCGCAGAAGTTCCATCCGCAATAATCGCGGCCCCGGAAAGGCCAGCAAAGGTTATACGCATTCTTGGTGTTCTCCCAAATGGCATCCTTGAAGGAACTTTCGTCATACGTGGACACAAGCCAGTGGTTCATCACGGAGAAGGACCATTTGTCAGAGATGTTGCCTTCGAAAAGGGTGTAGAAAGATGTGTTGCCGAAACTGAACGATGCCTCTTTTACGTCTTTGTCATACAAAACACCGGCATCAAATCTCGGAATAAAGGACAGCACGGCACCACGGCCGGCGTCTTCAGCCTCTTGTGCGCGCACAAGGAAGCAGGGCAGCATCATCACTGCGCAGACTACCAGAAATTTCTTCATCGAATTGCATAAAAAATAATTTGTAAAACTTTTGCGCAAAATTAGATGCAAAAATGGAAAAAAACAATAAAAATGCGTATTTTTGAATCGCAATTAGCATCCATGGATTTGAAGAAAAGTCTCCATCATTTTCTCTGGCCTTTGCTGGTCGGCCTGGTCGCAGGCTGCAGTACCGCCCGTTCCTTGCAGGAAGGTCAGTACCGCCTTGCCAAGAACAAGGTCGAGATCCTGAATGATGATGGGCTGAATATCAGTGAAATAACTCCCTATATCAAGCAGCAGGCCAAGCCGGCCGGTCCGATGACCTATATTTATAGCATGGGCGGGAAGGACAACAAAAGCGGCTGGTCGCGGCTGATGCACAAACTCGGAACGCCGCCGGTTATCTATACGCCCGAACAGGTCGAGGCCTCGCAGGAAAAAATCGTCCGGCACCTGGAATATCTGGGCTACTATGATTCCGATGTCGATGCCCGGGTGAGCGTGAACCGCCGCAACGTGACGGTGGATTATCGCGTCACCCTCGGACGTCAGGTCCCCATCGGGGAAATCCGGTACAACCTTCCGGAACGGGGTCCGCTGGCGGAATACTTCCTGCGGGATACTGTCAACCTATTGGTACACAAGGGGGATTACCTCTCGGAAGCCCTTTTGGAACGCGAGAGCGAACGGTCGGCCGCCGTGTTGCGGGAAGCGGGTTTTTTCGGCTTCAACAAGAATTACTATTTCTTCCAGGCGGATACCCTCGGCCGGAAGGATGCGGTGTTGGAATACCGCATCGGGGAATATACCCGGAATGAACCGGAAACATCCGCCCGGGAGCACCGGCAATATACCATCGGCAATATCCGGTTCGCTTACGATAACGATGTGAAAATCAGGGAGAAAGTACTCCGTCAGATGAACACCCTCGTTCCGGGGGAAGTGTATCGGGAAAGCGACGTGAACAATACGTACCGGCGTCTCTCTGCCTTGAAGGTGTTCCGCGGGATCAACCTGGGCATGGTGCCCCGGGAAGACAGCACCGTCGTGGATTGCAACATCAATCTTTCCCGTTCTTCCATCCAGGGGTTCAAGGTGAACCTGGAGGCATCGTCCAACTCCAACGGCCTGTTGGGCATCTCCCCGCAACTCACTTATTATCACAAGAATATCTTCCGGGGAGGGGAGTGGCTGAACCTGGGATTCCTGGGGAATTTCCAGTTCAAGCTGGACGACAATATCCGCTCCAATGAATTTGGTGTCACCGGTGGATTGAGTTTCCCCAAACTGATTGCGGTTCCTCCTCGCTTCGTCCGCGATACGCGTAGCGGCGGCCGTACCGAGGTGAACCTGTCGTACAGTTACCAGAACCGGCCGGAATATACCCGCCATGTCGTGGGATCCTCGTTCGGCTACACCGGAAACTGGGGACCGAAGAACTTCTACCAGATCTTCCCCCTGCAATTGAGCATCGTGCGCCTGACGGACATCGACCCGTTGTTCCTGATCAGCCTGCTGAACAATCCGTTCCTGCTGAGTGCCTACCTGGACCACTTTGACCTGGGGAGCCGTTTCTCGGTCTATTATACGACGGATGCATCGGCCAACCCGACTTCTTCCTACCATTATTTCCGCTTCCAGGTGGATGCTTCCGGCAACGTCCTCAGCCTGTTTAACGGTCTGATGAAGCTGGATTCCGAGCTTGGCGAGCGGATGATCCTGGATACCCCGTATTCCCAATATACGCGTTTGGAGGCCTCTGCCGGACGGACCTGGCGGCTGGGAAGGACCGGGCGCCGGGCCATTGCCACGCGCATCATGGGCGGAATCGGCTTCGCCTACGGGAACTCCACCACGCTGCCGTTCGAGAAGCAATTCTATGGTGGCGGCGCCAGTAGCCTACGGGGCTGGCAGGCGCGCGGCGTGGGTCCCGGACTGTCCGAATACATCGATTTCTTCACCATCCCCAGCCAGACGGGAGACCTTAAACTGGAGGCCAACGTGGAATACCGGTTCCCGCTGTTCTGGAAGCTGAATGGCGCGGCTTTCCTGGATGCCGGCAACGTCTGGCTGCTCAATGGAGATGATTTGGGAGACGGCGCTTTCCGGTGGGATACGCTGGGAGACAGCATCGCCGCAGACTGGGGCCTGGGCCTTCGCCTGGACCTGAATTTCCTGCTCCTGCGGATCGATCTGGGCATGAAACTGCATGATCCCGTTCGGGAGGGAGCGTACAAATGGGTGGGGCCCCGCCAGTGGTTCTCCCGCGACAGCTATGCCGTCCATTTCGGCGTGGGCTATCCTTTCTAATCCGAATAATACTTCGGCCAGCACTGTTTCAGATAGGCCTTCAGGCTCTCTTCGTGTTTGTTGGGCTGGGGCTCGTACAGGCGTGTCCCTTTTAGTTCATCGGGCATGAACTCCAGGTCGGCAAAGTGGCCCGGAAAGTCATGGGCGTATTTGTATCCGTCGGCATAGCCCAGTTCTTCCATCAACTGCGTGGGCGCGTTGCGAAGATAGAGCGGGACGGCCGCCATCTGCGTCTTATCCGCCAGGGAAAGGGCGGCGTCCACGGCCAGGTAGGCCGAGTTGCTCTTGGGCGATGAGGCCAGGTAGATGGTGGTTTCCGACAGGGGAATGCGCGCCTCGGGCATGCCGATGGAATGCACCACCTGGAAGCAGGCATTCGCCAGCAGCAGGGCGTTGGGGTTCGCCAGGCCGATATCTTCCGCCGCCAGGATGCACAGGCGCCGAGCGATGAAGAGGGGATCCTCGCCCCCCTTGAGCATCCGGGCCAGGTAATACACCGCCGCGTTGGGATCGGAACCGCGCACGCTCTTGATGAAGGCCGATATGATATCGTAATGCATCTCGCCGCCTTTGTCGTAGATGGCCACATTCTCCTGCAGGCACTCCGTGACGTGTTTGTTGTCGATGACGATGGGGGAGCGGCCGGCCGATGCATCGACCACGATTTCCAGGATGTTCAGCAACTTGCGGGCGTCCCCGGCGCTGAAACGGAAGAGCGCGTCGGTTTCCTTGACGGTGATCTTCTTGTGTTTCAGGAGGGTGTCCGTTTGAATGGCTCTATCAAGAAGTAATTGTAAATCAGCGGTTTGCAGCGACTTGAGCACGAATACCTGGCAGCGGGAGAGGAGGGGAGTGATGACCTCGAAAGAGGGGTTCTCCGTGGTGGCGCCGATCAGGATGACCGTGCCGTCTTCCACCGCTCCCAGGAGGGCGTCCTGCTGGGCTTTGTTGAACCGGTGAATCTCATCGATAAAAAGGATAGGGGAGCCCTTGGAAGCAAACAGGGAACCGCTTTTGGCCTTGTCAATGACGTCCCGCACATCTTTTACGCCGGAAGAGACGGCGGACAGCTGATAAAAATCGCGGTCCAGCGTCTTGGCGATGATATGGGCGAGCGTGGTCTTTCCCACCCCGGGTGGTCCCCAGAGAATGAAGGAAGACAGGTTCCCGCTCTCGATCATGGTCCTGAGAATGCAGCCCGGCCCGATCAGATGCCGTTGCCCCACGTATCCGTCCAGATTCGCAGGCCGCATGCGCTCGGGAAGGGGAGGAAGCATCGTGCTTCGGGGTGTCGAGTCGTCAGAAAAGGCCATTGCAAGTGCTTTAACTGTGCAAAAATAGCATTTTTTGGTGCTTTTTTCAAGTCATTGTTTTTTTTTTTCAAGATAATTTGTATCTTTGAAACAGTTATCAAGTAAAACTTTTTAGTAAAATGAAAAAACTAGCACTGATTCTGGCCTCCATCCTATTGGCCGGATCCATGGCTTCCGCACAGACCCTTTGGGATACCATGCAGGAGCGAAACATCTTCAACAAAGTATCTGCCGGTGTCTCGCTGGGCACATTTGACGGATTGGGTATCTATGTCGCCGCACCGATTGGTGATTATGTTCAGGTCCGTGCCGGTTTCTCTACCTATCTGTCGGGCTACATTGGAGTGAACAAATCGGTCAGCGTTCCTTCTGCCACTGATATTGCACACAGTACTGATCTGGATAAAAGAGACATCAAATTTGAAGGAAAATTCACTTTCCCGAACGCCAACCTGCTCTTTGACGTGTTCCCGTTCAAGAAGAGCAGTTTCCACGTTACTGCCGGTGCCTTTATCGGTTCCAGCCAGCTGTTGGCTGTCCGCAACCAGGCTTCCACGCCGCTGCAGCCGGACTATAAGACCCTGGGTTTGGAACTCGTCCGCGGAGACGGTGCCAACGATCGTTACTTTGTCAAGGCTGACGCAAATGGCGTCATCGAGGCTGCCGTCAAGACGTCAAACGCCTTCAAGCCGTATCTGGGTGTCGGTTTCGGCCGCGCCGTTTCCGAACATCGGGTGAATGTAACCTTCGATCTCGGTGCCATGTATTGCGGCGGTCTGGGTGTCTATGCCGATGGTACGCCGATGGTCGGTTCTTCGCAGAATATCCGGCTCGAATCCCGGGATACGGGTCACAAGAGCGGGAAGCCCACGGAATTCAACGACGAAGGCTGGGTGGACAAGATTTATGACAGAACCAAATTCTATCCGGTGCTCCGCGTGAGCCTTTTCGTCCGGTTGTTCTAAGGTAAATTATTAAAAATCAACAAGATATGAAAAAGTCTATCTTTACCCTCCTGGTGGTTGCCTTGGCGGCCCCGATGATGTTCAATTCCTGTAAAGGCGGTGGTGACGATCCTACGCCTACGCCTTCGGACCTTCCGGCTCCTCCCAAGACCGCCGATGCCATCAAGGTGGTCATCAACCCTCCGGCAACCCAGCCCGTCAAGGCTTATCCGGTAAGTTTCGAATATACCGAGACCGGTAAAGCCATCGTCGGCTTCAAAAATCCCACGATGCTTGCCGGCATTCCGGTAAAGGGCGAAGTATCTGATGTCTATTATATCACCGGAACCGGTTTCAAGAGCGGGAATGTTTACACGATAAAGGGGCCCGATGGCAAAACGTACAAATTCGAGATCATTCAGTCCGATTCGCAGGTCCAGATCAAGTATATGGATCCCGATGGCGGTTCCCTGGACTTTATGGGTAAGCTCCAGGCGGTTGTCACGACCAGCCAGTTCTTTACGAATCTGTGCCGTTCCTGGAACATCATCAAGACGCGCGTCAGCATCGTTGCAGAAGGCGTCAATGCGGCTGCCGAGTGGCCCAATGCAACCAGCTCCGCTGCCTGCGACCTGAATGAGATTGAGAAATTCGCCTCTGATTACTACAAGATTACCGATAAACTCCCGCAGGGAATGAATGTTACGTCCGTGGACATTTCCAACCGCGGTACCTACAACATCTCTTTTGCCAATAAGACCGAGTATGTAGGTGAGTGGACAAGCGCGCTTTCCAATGGTTTCAATTACTCTTGGAAAACAGACGACATGGGCTTCCAGTTGGAAAATGGAAAGGCTGGTTTCGAATTTGTCGTCGACGGTGGTGTAACGTACTGCATCATGACGCTGTCCGCTATCATCAAAGACGGTAATAAGAATTATGACACCAAGGTGTTCTGCACCATGAAGGAACCAGCTATGTACTATTAAAGGTTGATTTTTCGTCTTTCCAAATCGATTTCAACCAAGGGTAGTCTTTCCGGACTACCCTTCTTATTTGTTACACAATTTATATTATGTTAACTAACGAGTAGGAAAATCCCCCTCTTTCAGTGGAAATCGCGAAAATTTGTTTATCTTCGCATACTATAATATAAAGAGGAATGATTCTTCAAATACTCACCTTGTTTGGCGCCCTGGGCCTGCTGCTGTACGGTATGGGAATCCTGACGGCCGGTGCCCAGAAATCTACCGGACCCTTGCTACGACGGTATCCGGATCTTATGGCCCGCAGTACGGCCAAACAGGTAGCATTCGGAATCGGCTACACATCGCTGTTGCAATCTTCCAGTGCCACCACTATCATCGCTGTCGGATTCGTCAATGCCGGCATGTTGACCCTGGTCCAGTCCATCGGTGTCATCATGGGTGCCAATATCGGTACCACGGTCACCGCCTGGCTCTTTACCATTTTCGGATTCCATTTGGAGGCCACCTGGTTCACCTTCCCGATTCTGCTGGCCGGCTTCCTGATGACCATGTTCAAGAACCCGAAAATCAAGAATATCGGTGAGTATGTCCTGGGGTTCGCCATCATGTTCATCGGCCTGTTCTTCCTGCGGTCGGCCTTCCCGGCAGACTCACCTGCATTGGACGGCCTTTTTGACAAATTAAGCGGTTTTGGCTTCTGGTCGGTTCTTATCTACTTCATTATCAGTATATTACTGACTGTCTGCCTGCAATCTTCCGCCGTCACGATGGCCTTCACCTTGATGCTTACGTATTCGGGGCTCATTTCCTTTGAAATGGCGGCCGCCATGGTGCTGGGAGAGAACCTCGGAACCACCCTCACGGCCAATATCGCCGCCCGGAAAGCCGATGTCCAGGCCCGTCGGGCCGCCCTTACCCACATCCTGTTCAACCTCATCGGTGTGGTGATCATCCTGACGGTTTTCCCGCTGTGCCTGAAGGGCGTGAAAGCCCTCATCGACCTCTTCCCTATCGCAAATCCCGCGCTGGCCGACCTGTATGCCATTGCGCTCTTCCATACCCTTTTCAACCTGCTCACCACGCTTCTGCTGCTCCCCTTCCGGGAGAAACTGGCCGCCCTGGTGGTCCGGATGATTGCGGAACCGGAAAAGAAGGACGAGCCTTTCCGTTTGCGGCACATTTCCACCTGGCGTATCGCCTCTCCCGCCATCGCCATCGAACAGACATACAGGGAAGTGCTGGACTTTGCACAGGCGGCATTCGACGGTTTCCAGTACGTAAAACGGATGCTGACCGTTACCGATGCAGACAAGTTTGAGTTATATCGCACCAAACTGATTCATTGTGAGGAGATTACAGATAAATACGAATACGAGCTCGCGGCTTTCCTGAGCAAACTTTCCGCGGAAAATACCAGCAGCGAGGAGAACCAGGAAATCAAATCCCTGTACCGGGTGATCAGCGAGTTGGAGAGCCTGGGAGACAGTTGCGAAAACATCAGCCGGCTCTTTGTCCGGCTACGGACCCATACGAAAGGTTTCAACGAGGAGAGTTCCTCCAAACTGGCACTGCTGATTGGAAAGGTTAACCAAGCTTTTGTGGCCATGATTACCAACCTGAAAGCCGCCCAGCAGGGAACGCTGACTTCGATAGACAATGCCATTACCATCGAACAGGGCATCAACGAGACCCGGGACGTGCTGCGGGAGGAAGGGATCCTGCAGATTGAACGCCAGTCCGGCAATTACCAGTCCATGAACTACTATCTGGACATGCTGGAGCAGCTGGAAGCCATGGGCGATTTCATCATCAACGTTTCTCAGTCGATCCTGAAAGTCAAAGAACAAGATGTCTAAGAAAAAGGAACCCTTTATCCTGGAGAATGTCCTCATCGAAGGGGTGGCGGCCGAAGGAAAGGCCATCGCCCACATCGACGGGATGGTGCTCTTTGTGGAATTCGCCGTTCCGGGAGACGTGGTGGACGTAAAGGTCTTCAAAAAGAAGAAGAATTACATGGAGGGCTATACCGTCCGTACAGTTACCCCTTCCCCGGACCGGCTCAAGCCCTTCTGCCCGCATTTCGGCTTCTGTGGCGGCTGTCGCTGGCAGCCACTCCCCTATGCCATGCAGCTGGAGGCGAAACGCCAGCAGGTCTGGGATCAGCTGGTGCGCCTGGGCCATCTGGACGTGCCGGAAATCCGGCCGACCCTCCCTTCTCCGCAAACCGAGTATTACCGGAACAAACTGGAATTCACCGCTTCCTACCGCCGTTGGATCTATAAGGACGAGGATCCGGACACCATCCCGCCGGAAGACTGGCCGGGCCTCGGTTTCCACGTAGGCAAGTTCTTCGACAAGGTACTGGACATCCGGGATTGTCACCTGCAGTCGGAACCGTCAAACGCTATCCGCTTGTTTATCAAGCGTTTCTGCATCGAACACGGTTACGAATTCTTCAATATCCGCGATAACGAAGGGTATTTCCGCAACATGTTTGTCCGCACCACGGAAAACGGAACGGTCATGCTCATCGTCTGTTTTTATTATGAAGATGCCGCACGCCGGGAGGCCCTGCTGGATGCGGTGGCCGAGGCCTTCCCCCAGATCACCTCGCTGTACTATGTCATCAACGGGAAGATGAACGATTCCATCGCCGACCAGGAATGTATCCTCTACCGCGGCGACGAGGCTATTTTCGAGGAAATGGAAGGCCTGCGCTTCAAGATCGGCCCCAAGTCCTTCTACCAGACCAACAGCCGCCAGGCCGAGCGCCTGTACGGCGTGGCCCGCGAATTCGCCGCCCTCACCGGCAGCGAAGTGGTCTATGACCTGTACACCGGCACCGGTACCATTGCACAGTTTGTCTCCCGCAAAGCCAGCAAGGTCGTCGGAATCGAATACGTGCCGGAAGCCATTGCCGATGCGCGCATCAATGCGCAGACCAACGGCATCACCAATTGCGAATTCTTCGCCGGTGATATGAAAGATGTCCTAACCGATGATTTTATCGCCCGCCACGGCCACCCGGACGTGATTATCCTGGATCCGCCGCGTGCCGGCATCCATCCCGATGTGGCGCAGGTCATCCTGAACGCCGCCCCGGACCGGATGGTCTATGTGAGCTGCAATCCGGCCTCACAGGCCCGCGACCTGGCCATCCTCTGCCGGAAATATACCATTACCGCCGTCCAGCCGGTGGATATGTTCCCGCATACCATGCACGTGGAAAACGTGGTAGCCCTGCAAAAGAAGGAGGACGACGCATGCTAGTCCAGATCCTCATCCTGCTTGCCGGACTGGCCCTGGTGGTTTTCGGGGCCGATTATCTGGTGGACGGCGCCTCTGACATCGCCCGTCGGGCCGGCTTGAGCGAATTCGTGATCGGCCTGACCATCGTGGGCATCGGCACCTCCATGCCGGAACTGGTGGTGAGTTTCCTCGGCGCCATCCAGGGAAATGCAGACATCTCCATCGGAAACGTAGTGGGATCCAATATATTTAATGTCCTGCTGATCCTGGGCGTCACGGCCCTTATCCGGCCGATGGAAATTACCCGCATCAACCGCATCAAGGATATTCCGCTGAATTTGGCCGTCACCCTCCTGCTGGTGCTTGTCGGTTTCAAAAATACTTTCTTCGGATGGGGAACGGCTGATGAGATCGGCCGTATAGAAGGCCTTGTCTTTCTGGTGATTTTCATCGCTTATCTCGTTTATTCCTTTAAGTCTGATAAACCCGACGAAGAGGAAACGGCTGCGCCGGAACACTCCCTGTCCCTATCCCTGTTGATGGTGGTGGGAGGACTTGCCGCCTTGATCTATGGCGGACGCCTTTTCGTGAATGCCGCCACAGCCGTCGCGCGGCTGGCCGGCCTCAGCGATGCCTTCATTGCCATTACCATTCTGGCGGGTGGAACTTCCATGCCGGAACTGGCTACCTGCATCGTCGCCGCCCTGAAGAAACGGGGCCAGATGGCTCTGGGAAACATCATCGGATCGAATATATCCAACATCCTCCTGATCCTGGGCGGCTCCGCCGTCATCCACCCCCTGTCCTTTTCCGGAATGGGCCTGGTGGATATCGGCATGCTCCTGCTTTCCGCCCTGCTGGTATGCGGGGGCGCCTATATCGGAAAGCACCGCCACCTGGGACGCAAGAGCGGAACCCTGATGCTTTTGTGTGAAGCCGTTTACTTTACCTACCTGATCCTGCATCTGTAATAATCGTTATCGATATGAAATTCAAACCTACCAAGTATCAACTGACGAATGTCCTGACAGGCCGCGTGTTTGCCGACGAAGGCTGGACCCTGGCCGATCCCCAGACCCCGTCCCCTTCCTTGGTGCGTGCCGTCTATGAGACGCGCCTGTTCGAGCCCCGGGAGGATCTGAAAGGCCTGTACCGCTATGCCCAGTGGCTACCCATCTGCCGGACCCTCAAGCACTCGCATGCGCCCATTACCTATAAAAGCAAAGGCCTTGCCCAGTTCCTGGGCCTGGAGAATCTCTATATCACCTTCTCGGGCTACTGGCCCAAGATTGGCGCCAAGATGGAAACCTGCTCCTTCAAGGAAACGGAAGCCTTCTCCGTTTGCGCCCGTCTGAACAAGAAGGACAAACACATCCTGGTGGTCCAGAGTGCCGGCAATACGGCCCGCGCCTTTGCCCGCGTGTGCTCCGACAACGATATTCCCATCGTCATCTGCATCCCGCTGGACAATATCCGCGACATGTGGTTCCTGAGCAAACTCAAACCCTGCGTGAAGGTGGTGGCCGCCCCCAACGGCTGCGACTATTTCGATGCCATCACCCTGGGCAACAAACTGTGCCAGGATCCCCGTTTCCGGGCCGAGGGCGGTGCAACCAACATCGCCCGACGCGACGGTATGGGCACCACGGTGCTCAGCGCGGTAGAGAAGATCGGCCGCATCCCGGACGCCTATTTCCAGGCTGTGGGTAGCGGAACCGGAGCCATCGCCGCCTGGGAGAATAACCTCCGGCTCATCGACGACGGCCGCTTCGGGAAACACAAGATGAAGATTTTCTGCTCGCAGAATACCCCGTTTACCTTGATGTACGACTCCTGGAAGGCCGATTCCCGCGCCCTGGTCCCCCTGACGCCGGAAGAGTCCCGTCGAAACGCAGAGGTGATCCTGGCCAAAGTCCTGTCTAACCGCAAACCGCCGTACGGCATTGCCGGCGGCCTGTTCGATGCCATGAAAGACACGGGCGGCGACTTCTTCAAGGCCACCAATGACCAGATTGTCTATTGGATGCTCCAGTTCTTCAACCTGGAGGGCGTAGATATCTTCCCGGCGGCAGCCTCGGCGGTTTCCGCCCTGGCCGATGCCGTGAAGGAAGGCAAGGTGAAACCCACGGACAACATTATGCTGAACGTCACCGGCGGCGGTATGCTGAATGCGACCAAGAAGGGCTTCCATCTAAAAGAGGCAGACCTGGTACTCAGCCCCGATCTGCCCGCAGAGGAAATCATCGCCAAGGTGAACAAGCTCTTTAAATAGGCTTATTCTCCTTTTCAAGGGCCAGTTTTTCTTTGGACAATACCGGGTTCCCGTAGATTCGCAGGAAGATATCCCGTAAATCGCGACGGTTCAGGCTCGGTTCCATCCGGTCGAGTTGCTTCTCCGTGTATTCGGTGAACTGCTCGACCTCTTCATGTGTGTACCGGTCGGTAAACTTAAAGGTATGGTTGGCCAGGTCGTAGGCGATATAGTTGGTGTTCCAGAGACGGTATCCCTCGATGACCCGTTTGTCCACGGCATGGCGGATGGCCTGGTAGCGGTCATTCTTGTTCTCGCTCATGACAGCGGCGGCAGCAATCTCATCGGCTGTAAGCGGCTGGCCGATATTCAGGTGGATATTGCCTTTCTGCTGGCGCAGCCCCACCAGGATGCTGTTCAGGTCCTCCTTGGGAGACTTGACATATTTCTCCGTACGGGATATGAGAATCTCGCGGGCCTTGAGAATGTCGCAGGGCTCGTACTCGTACGAAATGCTCAACGGCACGATGTTCAGCTCCTCGAAATTCTCTTCGAAGCTCTTGGTGCCGCTCATATCCAGCATCTTCAGCAGGCCCTGTTCGGTGGTATCGATACCGTCTTTGGTACGTCCCTGGCGCTGGGCCAGCCAGATGGAGTGTTTGCCGGAGGTAATGGTCTGGCGGATATAGCGGGAAAGCAGGTTGGAAGAAAGGTAGAGTTCCCGAGCGGAAATGCCCCGGATCACCTTGATCATGCGGTTCGATCGGAGCAGGTACTCGATGGTCTTGCTGGAGAGCAGGTTGTCACCCACGGCAATTTCGGTCATGGGCAGGCCGTTCTGGTTCAGCACATACTGGGTGATAGCCGGGTCCAGGATGATGTCACGGTGATTGGACAGGAACAGGAACTTGCCGTCCATCTCCTTGAGGTAATTGATACCGTCATAGGAGAAATTGTGGGCGGTGGTTTGGATATCCCACAGAATCGCCTTGGACATAATGAGTTGCTGGAACTCATCGATACTGTGGATACTCTTCAGCGCTGTGCGCAGGAAAGTAGGATCTTCTTTCGGGAACAGATATTGGGAGATGGCGGGAACGGCCGGATGGTCGGCAACTTTTCCCAAGGCCTCTACAGCTTCAGCGTCCGAATACGGGCTGATGCTTTCGAATTCTTTCGGATCAAATTCTTCCATACAGTACTATTTTACAACGTACAGGGAACAAATATACAAAGAATATACCAGACAATCAAGCCTTTTCGCCCGTGTTGCGGAAGAGCACCGAGCTGTCTCCATAACTCAGGAAACGGAATCCGTGCGTCAGCGCATACCGGTAGATGGTCTTCCAATCGCCGTCCACAAAGGCCGAAACCAGCAGGATCAGCGTGCTTTCGGGCTGATGGAAATTGGTTACCAGGATATCGACCAGCCGCCACCGGAAGCCCGGGACGATGATAATCCGCGTCCCCAGTTTCAGGGAATCCCGTCCCGTGCGATCCAGGTAGTCCACCAGAGCCTGGAGGGCATCCTGCGTAGAATACGGGTATTCGCGGTTGTAGGGTTCCCACTGTCCGATATCGCTGGGTTCCCCTTCTTCGATGCAGTGCACGCCCGCATAATAAAGGGATTCCAGGGTCCGCACTGACGTGGTACCGACGGCAATGAGCGGCCGTCCGCCTTTGAGGATTACTTGAAGCAGGGATTTCTCTACCACAAAGGGTTCCCGGTGCATCGGATGTTCCCCGACATCGGAGGTTTTCACCGGCAAAAACGTGCCTGCACCCACGTGCAAACACACATTACGGGTGTCGATTCCCTTCGCGCGGATGGCATCCAGCACCGCTTCGGTGAAATGCAGGCCGGCCGTCGGCGCGGCAACCGATCCCCGGATATGGGCGTAGAGCGTCTGGTAGCGGGTCTTGTCCAGTTCCTCGGTATCCCGGTTCAGATACGGGGGGATGGGAACGGTTCCGCAGCACTCCAGCACCTCAGAAAACGGGGCTCCGTTGGCCCAGGAAAAGGCAACCTTCCCCGTCTGTCCGTCACGCTCCAGTAATTCGGCCCGTAGGTCCATTTCGGCAATCCGGGCGTCTTTTTCCGGGTTGATCAGATACACTGGACCGGCTTTCCAGCGCTTGGCATTGCCGATGACACATTTCCAGACGCAGCGTTCGCGCGATGCAAAAGCGGTGTTATATTCCACGGGGTCCAGGGGCTCCAGGCAGAAAATCTCGATATGGGCGCCGCTTTCTTTACAGAAATGCAGACGTGCCGGAACTACTTTCGTGTCGTTGAATACCATCAGTGCCTTGTCCGGAAGGAGTGTGGGGAGATCCCGGAAGATCCGCTCTCCAACTTTTTTGTCTTTGTATACCAACAGTTTGGACGCATCACGCTCCGCCAGCGGATATTTGGCAATCCTGTCCTCAGGCAGATGATAGTTATAATCCTCTATATGTATATTAATCTTCACTTCCTCTAGAATTTCTCAAGAAATATCACGTCTTCTTGAATTTCACGGCGCAAAAGTAGTCATTTTCTTTCATATATTGTATTTTTTTTCCCTTCCCGGCCTCTCTCCACCCCTTCCGGTCCTCTGCCATCCACGATGCACGTGTGGTCCGGACCATAAGAAAATACCCTCACCAAATTCACCGACGTATTTTTATTTCTGTGTTTTTAAATCATCTAATTGTTTACAAATGTTAAAGAATGTTAACGGATTTGAAACATCGTGAAACAAATTGTGTCTATGGGGTATAAGAATTTTTTATTGACATTTTGCCTATTATGTAACATGCGGAAAATCAGTTTATTAGTCTTTCTTACCTTTTTTAATTATTTATCATGATTTGTGGCTCGATAATTGGGAAAAGTTAAATAGTCCGGGAAAGTAGCCATTATCTAATAGTCATATAATAGATAATCAGATAGTTACCTTTTATTACCTTAACTTAAATATAGGTCTATTTTTGGGCAATCCCCTGCCCTACGGCCTTCTAGGGCCGGTTTCGTTCTATTTGCATAATTACTTTAGATTGCATACATTTGTAAAAACTTTTTTTGCTGAGAAAATGGACAAGCGTTTGCAACAATTTCTTGCCGCGGAAAATATTTCGCAGAGCGCGCTCGCCGATGCATTGGGCGTAACGCGGGCCAGTATTACGCATATTCTGTCCGGACGCAATCGGCCCGGCTTTGATTTTATTGAGCAAATGGCCTTGCACTACCCTTCCCTGAGCCTGGATTGGCTTATTACAGGAAAAGGAAGGATGTATAAGGATGAGGACGCAAAACTGCCGGAAATGGCCGGAAAACGCATGATTGGCGTAACCGTCTTTTACGACGACAATACTTTTGTAGAATTACACTGATATTCTACTGCTTTATTCTTATCTTTGCAGGACAGAATTCGTGTACGTGTATGTATAAGCAGATTGTACGTCCCATTCTTTTCCGGTTCCATCCGGAGGCAATCCACCAATTTACCATGCTGGGTCTGAAGATCTTGCATCGCATCCCCCTGTTTTCATCCCTGATCCGCTTTCTGTATCGGTACGATTCGCCTTCGCTGCAGCGGGAACTTTTCGGGCTCCGTTTCCCGTCCCCAGTGGGACTGGCCGCCGGACTGGATAAGAACGCCGAGTTTTACAACGAATTGTCCGATTTCGGCTTTTCCTTCGTGGAGGTGGGGTCCCTGACCCCTAAGCCGCAGGACGGCAATCCCCGTCCCCGGCTGTTCCGCCTGCCCAAGGACAAGGCCATCATCAACCGGATGGGAATCAACAACAAAGGCATCGATTATGCCATCCGGAACATCCAGCAGGCCCCGCCCCGCTGCATCCTGGTGGGCAATATCGCCAAAAATACCACCAGTCTGACGGACGAGGAAGCCATTTCCGATTACGAGCATGCGTTTACGCGGATGTACGATTTCGTGGACATGTTCACCCTGAACGTTTCCTGCCCCAATGTGGATGGTCTGCAGTCCCTGCAGGATATCTCCTTCCTGTCGGACATCGTGGATCCGATTCTGGCGCACCGCATGGCATATGATACGTATAAGCCCATCCTGGTGAAGATTTCGCCCGATCTTCCCTTTGAACAGGTGGACGATATCCTGGATTATTGCATGCTTTCCGGGGTGGACGGAATCGTGGCCGGCAATACGACCCGTCGCCGCGACGGGTTGCAGACCCCGCAGCATCGTCTGGAGCAAATCGGCCGTGGAGGCCTCTCAGGGGCTCCCTTGTACGAGAAAACCCTGGCGCTCGTGCGGCACATCCACAACCATACCAAGGGCCGTCTTCCCATTGTGGGTGTGGGCGGCATCATGACGCCGGGACAGGCCCTGGAGCTTCTCCACGCCGGCGCATCGCTTCTTGAAATCTATACCGGATTCATCTATAACGGGCCCCGCTTTATCCGGACCATCAACAAATATTTGGAAAAACATTGGGAAAAATGACCACAGCATCGGTTTGTACCATCGGCGACGAGATCCTGATCGGACAAATTGTCGATACCAACTCCTCTGCAATTGCACGCGCCTTACAGGATTGCGGAATCAAGGTTGAAGATATGGTTTCAATCGGAGATGATAGGAGAGCAATAATCAATACGTTAAAAAGAGAATTAAAGAAGAATTCCATCGTCATTGCAACGGGCGGGCTGGGCCCCACCAAAGACGATATCACCAAAGCGGCCCTGGCCCGGCTCAGTGGCAGCAAAGGCTATGTGGTGCATCCCGGACAATTGGCGGTGGTCCACGATATCCTGGCCTCCCGCGGCTTGGACATGCTGGAAAGCAACCGCCTTCAGGCCAGCGTTCCGGACACCTGCGAGGTCATCGTAAATGCCCTGGGAACAGCGCCCATCATGGTTTTCCGCTTCCCGGAGGAGCGGTTCGGCCATCCGGCCACCCTCTATTCCCTGCCCGGCGTCCCGCATGAGGCCCTGGGCGCCCTGCCGCAGATCATGGAAGACATCCACGCGTATTACGCCCTGGACGCCATCCATCACAAGAGCATCATGACCTTCGGGATGGCGGAATCGGCTCTTGCTGAGAAAATCGCCCCGTGGGAAGACAGCCTGCCGGCGGATATGCACCTGGCTTACCTGCCGAATATGCTCACGGGCGTCAAATTGCGCCTGTCCATCTATGGCGGCCGGAAAGAAGAGGAAGAAAAACGCATAGACGAGGCGTTTGCGCGCCTCAAACCCCTTCTGGGGGATAAGATCTATGCCGAGCAGGAAGATGACCTGCAGCATGCCATTGGACGCCTCCTGCGCGGTACGGGACGCACGGTCAGCTGTGCAGAATCCTGCACGGGCGGGACCATCGCCGCACTGCTTACTTCCGTGCCCGGCGCATCGGAGTATTTCCTGGGATCCGTCACCTCATACGCCATTCCGGTCAAAGAAAAAGTGCTGGGTGTCCCGGCGAAGACCATTGCGGAACACGGTGTGGTCAGCAGCGAGGTTGCTGCGGCCATGGCCGAGGGTGTCCGCCGGCTTACCGGCAGCACCTTCTCCGTCGCGACAACGGGACTCGCCGGTCCGGGCGGAGACGAGAACAATCCGGTGGGTACGGTGTGGATCGGCGTGTCCGGACCGGCCGGAACCCAGACCTTCCGCAAGCAGTATCACAACGACCGGAAGCGCAATATTGAGCGATTCGCGGCAGCGGCACTCGACTTTTTGCGGTTAGCCATTATAAATAGCTAACTCATTGATAATAAACAAAAGAAACACAAATGTTCTATTATGTAACATTTGTGTTTCTTTTCGTTCTATCTTGCTGAATTTCAGTTATTTGCGTTCAACTGTGCCATTCTTGATGCCCACCAGCTCGATGACCGGATTTCCGGCCATTTTCAGGGAGCCTCCGTTCATCTCGATGCTCAACTTCAGCGACGCGGACTGATCCACTTTCGCTCCGTTGTTGATGACCACCTTGGCCTCTTCTGCCTCTACGCCGGAGAGGTTCACTTCGCTGGACGCGACAGCCTCGATGTTCAGGGTTTTGGCTGTTCCGGTGCCGTTAACCTTGGAAGCATTGGAAGCCGTTACCCCGAGTGTGATGCAATCCCCCGCCGACTCGATCTCGGAGCTGCCCTTGCTGTTCAACTGCATGTCCTTGGACGTCTGGGTGAGTTTCAGAAGCGAGGTCCCGGCGGTCGTCACGGTAAGGGCGTCACAGGTGGTGACGGTTACGCTGGCCGAACTCTTCTTCTCCAGGTCCAGGGTGATGGTGGGAGCCTTGACGTTGATTCCTTTGAGGATGCCACTGTCGGTCATCTTGAGGGCGAACGTGTTGGATTTGAACTCGGCATTTGTACTTACGGTCGCATTGTCCTGAATGGTCAGGGCTTCCAGGGAAGGAACCTGAACCACGGCGCGCAGAACGGCTTTGGAAGCATTGCGGCCCTTGAACAGCTTCTTCACCTGAGCCGGGATTTTCCGCTCGTCCAGATTGATGTACAAGGTCTTTTGTTTTACGTAAACCATGACAAAGCCGGAAAGCACATCATCTACGACCACTTTGGCACCGTAAAAATTGGAGGGATTAACCGTAACCTCGAAAGAATCGGATACGTCTATTCCGTTGAACTCCGCAAGGTTGCTGAAGTCCAGTTCACGGGTCTGTGCCGAAAGGGCTACCCCCGAGAACAATCCCAGCATCGCTGTGATTACAACAAATAAAATTCTGTGTTTCATAAGCGTATGACTTTTTATTTATAGTGTTTCTTCCATTAATTTTTCCCATTCAGCCGTCCGGGCATCCAGGTCGCGCTTCTTCTCCAGGTAGTCTCGCGTCAGTTCCATGACATCGTCCTTCTCCGTGGGGGCGGACAGGATTTTCTCGATGGCGGCCATCTCCTTCTCCCGTTTCGCAATCTCATCCTCCAGGAAGGCGATGCGGCTACGTAGCTTGCGCGCTTCCTTCGATTCGGTCTTTCTCACCTGGAATTCCTGGCGGGCGGTCGATTTGACGGGATCGGCCGGTTTGGCCGCCTCCCCTTTCGGAAAACGCCTTTCCAGCTCCTGCAGGGTCTCCATTTTGCGTTTCTGGAGGAATTCCGTCACGCTACCCAGGTGTTCGCGCACCTTTCCGTCCCGAAATTCGTACATCTTGTCCACCAGGCCGTCCAGGAAATCCCTGTCGTGGGATACAACAAGCAACGTGCCATCATAGGCCTTCAGCGCCTGTTTCAGGATGTCTTTCGACTTGATATCCATGTGGTTGGTAGGTTCGTCCAGGGCCAGGAGGTTGTAAGGCTGCAGCATCAGCTTGGCCATTCCCAGCCGGGCCCGTTCCCCGCCGCTCAGGACCGATACCTTCTTGTCGATGTCTTCGCCGCGGAATAAGAACTGCGCCAGAATGTCGCGCAGCTTCGTGCGGTTCTCGGCCGTGGCAATCCGGTCCAGCGTTCCGAACACGGTGTCGTTCTTATCCAGGATATCTTCCTGATTCTGGGCAAAATAGCCGATGTGGACGTTGTGTCCCAGCCGGGCTTCCCCCGAAATAGGGTCCAACTCCCCTGCCACGACCCGCATCAGCGTGGTCTTTCCTTCGCCGTTGCGGCCGATCAGGGCCACCTTCTCTCCCCGTCGAATCTCAATCTGGGCATCGCGGAAGACCACTTTCTGGGGATATCCCACCGTCAGGTCCGTCCCCTTGAAGACCACGTCCCCGGCTCGCGGGGCCGGCGGAAACTTCACGGTTAGCCGCACGTTGTCCGTCTCGTCAATCTCGATCCGGTCCAGTTTCTCCAACGCCTTGATGCGGGACTGCACCTGGTTCGATTTGGTGGCTTTGTACCGGAAACGGTTGATGAAATCTTCCGTCTTCTCGATCATCCGCTGCTGGTTCTCGTAGGCGGCCGTCTGCTGGGAAAGCCGCTCTGCACGCAGGGTAACATACTGGCTATAAGGCACTTTATAATCGTGGATATGGCCCAGCATCACCTCCACCGTGCGGTTGGTAACATTGTCCAGGAACTTCCGGTCATGGGATACCAGCATCAGGGAACCGTGATAGCGCTTCAGGTAATCTTCCAGCCACTCGATGGATTCAATGTCCAGGTGGTTGGTCGGTTCGTCCAGCAGCAGCACGTCCGGTGCCGAGAGCAGGATCTTGGCCAGTTCGATGCGCATGTTCCAGCCCTGGCTGAAGGTCTCGGTCAGGCGGTCGAAGTCTTCGTCCTTGAAACCAAGGCCCAGCAGGGTGCGTTCCGCCTGTACGCGCGGGGGCTCCGAATGGGAAACGTTCAGCGTATCGCTGATTTCATTCATTCGTTCAATTAACCCAAAATAAGCGTCTGATTCATAATCTGTCCGTTCAGCAAGTTCTGCGGAGATGGCATCCATTTCCCGCTCCAGCGCCAGCAAGGCGTCGAAGGCGGTCATGGTCTCCTCCATCACGGTGCGGCCGCGATGGTGCTCCATGATCTGGGGCAGGTAGCCGATGCGCAGGTGGACCGGTTTGTCAATCTGGCCGGAAGTGGGGTTCTGCAGGCCGCAAATGAGCTTCAGCAGCGTTGATTTTCCGGCCCCGTTCTTCCCTACCAGTCCGATTTTGTCCGATTCGCTGATATGGAAACTCACCCCGTCCAGGAGGGTCCAGCTTCCGTACGATACGGTCAGGTTGTTGATGGATATCATTTCTCGTCCAGCCGGGCGGCGATCAGGTCGGCCAGTTTCTGCGGGCAACGGGTCGGCCGTCCGGTCTCCTTGTTCAGGAAACCGAGTACCACCGCGCCTTCCGCGCACAGCACGCCGTCCTGGTTGTAAACCGCCTGTTTTACGGTGAGTTTCGCCATCGGGACACTCTCAATGGACGCCACTGCGCGCATGACATCGCCCATGTGGGCGGGATGCTTGAATTTGCATTCGACGGAAACGATGGGGATGGTGACGCCTTCCTGCTCGCATTGCTCGATGGGATAGCCGCCCTCTTTCATCATCAGATTCCGTGCGCACTCGAAGTAGCGGATATAGTTCGAGTGATGCACAATGCCCATCTGGTCGGTTTCATAGTAACGGACCGGAAAGGATGTTTCAAAGTACATCATTTTCGTAATGCTTTCAATTGATTCTCAATACTTTCGATGGCAGAAAGGGCGTCGGCCTCCTTCTTGCGTTCCACTGCCACGACGGCCTCGGGTGCATGGGCGACAAATTGCTCATTGGACAGTTTGCGGCGTACACCCTCCAGGAACCCCTTCTTGTGGGCCAGTTCGGCCTCCAGTTTGGCGATTTCCTCGTCGGCATTCACCAGACCCGTCAGCGGGACGAAGAGCTCGGCGGTGCGGACCAACAGGGCCACGCCCATGGCGGTATCGCCGAAATCCTCCACCACTTCCGTGCCGGAAAGGCCGGCCAGTTTCGCGACCACCGGCAGCATTTCCTGCGGGAAGGAAGCCTTTACCTTCAAGGCGAGCGCCTCCTTCGGCGGGATGTTCTTCTGCGCGCGGACGCCGCGGATGGCGACGATGGCCTCCCGGGCCAGGTCGAACCGCTCCAGGAAGGCGGCATCGTACGCCTCGGCCTTGGGGGTAGCGGCATACATGATGGTCTCCCCTTCTTTCCGGTCGGCCAGATGCTGCCACAGTTCCTCGGTGATGAACGGCATCACCGGGTGCACCAGTTTCAGCAGGGCGTCGAAGAAGGACAGGGTGGCATCGTAGGTAGCCCGGTCGATGGGGGCGCCCCAGGCGGGCTTCACCAGTTCCAGGTACCACGAGCAGAATTCGTCCCAGAAGAGTTTAAAAATGGTCATCAGCGCATCGGAGATGCGGAATTTGCTGTAATGGCCTTCCACCGTTTCGATGGTACGGGACAGCTGGTCGCGGAACCATTTGACCGCCAGGGCGGAAGCCGCTGCCTGCGGGGCGCTGTCGTCCACCGTCCAGCCTTGGATGAGCCGGAAGGAGTTCCAGATCTTCGCGCAGAAATTGCGTCCCTGCTGCACCTGCGATTCATCGTAGAAGATGTCGTTGCCGGCGCTGGAGCACAGCAACATGCCGATGCGGACGGCATCGGCACCATATTCGGCGATGAGTTTCAGCGGGTCGGGGCTATTGCCCAGGGTCTTGGACATCTTGCGGCCCAGTTTGTCGCGCACGATGCCGGTGAAATACACGTTGGAGAAGGGCTCCTTGCCCATGAACTCCTCGCCGGCCATGATCATGCGGGCCACCCAGAAGAAGATGATATCCGGTCCCGTCACCAGGTCATTGGTGGGATAATAATAGGCCAGGTCCTTGTTGGGCTGATGTTCGGGATGGCCGGGTTTCTCCGGATCGAACACCGAAATAGGCCACAGCCAGGAAGAGAACCAGGTATCCAGCACGTCTTCGTCCTGCTTCAGGTCTTCAGCCTTGAGGGACGGGTTGATGGCCTGTGCGGCCTTCAGCGCCGCTTCCGGGGTGGCTTCCACCACGTAGGATCCGTCCGGCAGGTACCAAGCCGGGATGCGCTGTCCCCACCACAGCTGGCGGGAGATGCACCAGTCGCGGGCGTTCTCCATCCAATGGCGGTAGGTATTCACGTATTTCTCGGGAATGAACTGCGTGCGGCCGCTTTCCACCGTCTCCAGGGCTGTGGCGGCCAGCTTTTCCATCTTCAGGAACCACTGGGCGGAAAGTTTCGGTTCGATCACCGCATCCGTCCGCTCGCTGTATCCCACCGGCGAGGTGTAGTCTTCCACCTTCAGCAGGTTGCCGGATTCCTCCAGCATCTTCACGATCTTCTTGCGGGCCACGAAACGGTCCTCACCCACCAGGATCTGCGCTTTCTCGTTCAGTTTTCCGTGATCGTCGATGATTTCCAGCACGGGCAGGTTGTGCCGCAGGCCGATTTCATAGTCGTGCACATCGTGCGCCGGCGTCACCTTCAGGCAGCCGGTACCGAAGTCCATCTCCACGTAATCGTCCTCGATCACCGGAATCTCCCGGTTGATGAGCGGGATGAGCACCTTCTTGCCTTTCAGCCAGAAATGCCGCTCGTCCTTCGGATTCACGCAGATGGCGGCATCGGCCATGATGGTCTCCGGACGCGTGGTGGCAATGACCAGGAACTTGTCCGTGGGCTTGCCGTTGCCGTCGGAGATGTAGTATTTCAGGTGATAGAAATGGCTCTGGGTGTCTTTGTGTTTCACTTCGTCGTCACTCACGGCCGTGAGGGCCTCGGGATCCCAGTTCACCATGCGGACGCCCTTGTAGATCCATCCTTTCTTGTAGAAATAGACAAAGGTATTGATAACGGCCTCGCTCAGGGCCGGTTCCATGGTGAAGCGGGTGCGGTCCCAGTCGCAGGAGCAGCCGAGTTTGCGCAGCTGCTGCAGGATAATGCCGCCATGCTCCTCCTTCCACTCCCATGCGTGTTTGAGGAATTCCTCGCGGCCGATATCTTCCTTGTGGATACCCTGGGCCTTGAGTTTGGCCACCACCTTGCTTTCCGTAGCGATGGAGGCATGGTCCGTGCCCGGCACCCAGCAGGCGTTCTTGCCGTCCATGCGGGCCTTGCGGATGAGCACATCGTTCAGCGTGTTGTTCAAGACATGCCCCATGTGCAGGATGCCCGTCACGTTCGGCGGCGGAATCACGATCGTATAGGGTTCTTTATCATTCGGTTCCGAATGGAAAAACTTATTATCCAGCCAGTAGGCATACCATTTGTCCTCCACCTGGGAGGCATCGTATTTGGCCGGTAAATCTGTTTGCTTCATACTGTATCTTTCTATAATCTTACAAAGATACTACATTTATTTGGAAAAACTTGCTTACATTTGCATAGATTAAAACATGAATCATGGATAACAACAACACGCAGAAACAAATCCAACTGGAACTGAAGCCGGAGATCGCCCGGGGAACCTACTCCAACCTGGCCATCATCACGCACTCCCACAGCGAGTTCATCATCGATTTCGCCACCATGCTGCCCGGACAGCCGAAGCCAGAAGTCAGCAACCGCATCATCATGACGCCGGAACACACGAAACGTCTCCTGAACGCGCTCATGGACAATATCACCAAGTATGAAAGCCAGTTCGGATTCATCGACCTGGGAATGCCCATGCCCGATTTCTCCAACGGTCCCAAATCCTAAACCATGGCAGACCTGAAAAAGATCCGTGCCTTCGCCTTCGATATTGACGGGGTGATGACCGACGGCGGCCTGCTGTGCGACCTGAACGGAGAATTGTACCGCTGCTTTGACGCCAAGGACGGATTTGCCGTCCGGATGGCAAGCATGAAGGGGTATCCCGTGGCGGTCATTACGGGCGGACGCTCGCTCACCATCCGGGCACGCTACCGTACCTGCGGCCTTCCCCAGGAAGACATCTACCTGGGGTCACGGGACAAAATCGTGGATTTCCGGGATTTCTGCCGCCGGTACAAGCTGGATGCCTCGGAGGTGATGTATTTCGGTGACGACATTCCCGACATCGAAACCATGCAGGCCGCCGGCGTGGGCGCCTGCCCGTGCGACGCGGTCCCTGAAGCCATCGCCGCAGCAGACTGGGTCTCTTCCCGACCCGGCGGAAAAGGCTGCGTGCGCGAGGGAATCGAGATCGTCTTGAAACTGCGCGGCGACTGGGAATTCGACGTGGCGGTCTATACAAAATTGTATTAGGAATGAAACGGCTGATTCTCGGAAGCAATTCCCCTCGGAGACGCGAGCTCTTAAAAGGGCTTGGCGTTGATTTTACGATAGATACGGAGAATTACTTCCAGGAGAACTTTGGTCCGGATGTCCCCTATGACGAGGTGCCCCGGCTGATGGCCGAAGGCAAGTCCGACGGCTTTCACCGCCCTCTCGAGGAGGATGAGATCCTCCTGACGGCAGACACGATGGTCATCCTGCCCGGCTCCCCTGCCGGCGGTACCGGAAGGACGGAACGCCGGGGCGAAATCCTGGGCAAGCCGAAAGACCGGGAAGATGCCATCCGCATGCTGCGGGACCTTTCCGGCCGCGAACATCACGTGATAACGGCGGTGACCGTCCGCGACTGCCATCGTCGCAAGACCATCTCGGACACCACGGAAGTCTGGTTCAAACCCTTGACCGATGCCGAAATCACCTGGTACGTAGATACCTACAAACCTTTCGACAAAGCCGGCGCCTATGCCATCCAGGAATGGATCGGCTACATCGGCATCAGCCGCATCGACGGTTCTTACTTCAATGTGGTGGGCTTCCCGGTCCACCGGGTCTATGAACTCCTCCGGGAATTCGGTGTGGTGTTTTAATCGACAAAAACGATGCTGGGAACCCGATTTTTGATGCTTTTGTTGTTTCTTGCCGGCCCGCTGCGGATCGGCCAGGTGACCTGGATCCCGGAAGCCGTGGATCCGGAGGCGCACACAGCGCGCGTGGTGCTGGAATATGTACTGGACGTGCCTGCGGAAGAAATGGAGGGCCTTTATGTCCAGATTTCCTTCACCAGAGACAACATCTTCTACTGGAAAGAAAGCTTTGGGGTAGAAACGCTGTCCGGCAAGCTGACAGGCGAACTGGAAGAGCTGGAACCGGAAGACGAGCACACCGGTCCGGTCTTGTACGATGCCGAATTCACCCTCTACGACGCTGCCGGCAGGAAACTGGACAGCAACGTCCAGCAAATACCACTGTAGCGTTCCCGCCCGGCACAATGACCGGCCCTAAAGAAAAAGAGGACCGACGCATCACGCGCGGGTCACTCTCACTAACCACATAATTAATAACACTAAAACTAATAACCAATAGGCTGAGACGGGAAAAGAACTCTCTCGTTCTGCAACCCGGCACAAAGGTAGTGTAAAATAATGAATCTGCAAAAAAAAGTAATAAAGATTTAGATTAATTTTTGCTTACACTATAAACCTATTGATTATTAGCGAGTTATAAAAGAATATTCATTCACTGTTTGCTGGATTGTCAAATTCGCAAGATGGTAAATCGTTCAACAATAAGTGCTGAAACGATTCAAACTTACAGGTTGTAAGCGATGGACAGAGCGGCATAGTCGCCGATCGCTTCTCCCAGGGCGGCGGGGACCACTTCGCAGACCTTTGCGGCCAGCGGAAGAGCTTCTTTTTGGATCACATCCCACATAATCGGCCGCATCATACCTTCGTTCCGGGTATAGATGCTGCCAATGACAATCCTCTCCGGGTTGATGATATCGATCAGGACGGACAGTCCGATGCCGAGGTAGCGCGCCGAAGTGGTGAAAATCTCCTTGGCCAGCGCATCACCCCCGGCCATGGCCTCCGCCACATCTTTGGCGGTAACCTTTTCCACATCCGGGCACCAGGGCACGATGCCACCCATCTGGAGTTTCTCCTTGATGGCGCTCTGGGCCAGCTGCCGGATACCGCCGCCGCTGCAGAAACCTTCGAAGGAACCCGCTTTCCCATAGCCTACGGGGCCGAAGGAGGCCAGGCGGATATGGCCCAGTTCGCCGGCATTGTCATTGGTGCCGGCATAGAGTTTCCCGTCCAGGATGAGACCGGCGCCCAGACCCGTTCCAAACGTCAGGAAGGCCATGTTCCGGGTGCCTTTTCCGGCACCGAAGGTCCATTCGGCCAGGGCACAGGCATTGGCGTCGTTGTGCAGGCCGGCCCGTACGCCCGTCGCTTCCGAAAGCAGTTTGACGATGGGAATATTGTCCCAGCCGGGCAGGTTCGGGGGAGACATCACCACGCCGGACCGGCTGTCCAGCGGACCTCCGCAACTGATGCCCATGCCATAGACGTCCTGGGCACGCAGGCCGTTCCGCTCCATGACGGTGTGCAGGGCCCCAATCAGGTTCGCAATGGTCTCCTGGCAGGATGTGGTGGCGAACCGCTCTTTGTCCAGGATATCCAGTTTTCCGTCCGCGCCCCGGCCATAGGTCACGGCGCACTTCGTCCCGCCGATATCGACCCCTAACAGATTCTTCATATTTGTTTTTTTTCAAATATACAAAAAAATTCCTATATTAATATGTCGCAAAAACCTGCATTTTCGGCATATAATGAAGGGAATGCCGTCGTTGTTTACTTCGAATCCCGCACTTTTGGTCGATTTTGCTGGATTTGGCGTCAATAATTGAACCAATCTTCCTTATCAGAGCCCTCATTCCGGGAAGATCAGTGCTATTTGTAAACGCTCCCCTATTCCTCGATAACCAGTTCCGGCTGACACAGTTGTCTCATAGGCACAAAAATTATTGAGGCTTAGACCTCGTTGAACATGAAACACATTGTGGCCGATAACGTGTTACGGTCTTGATTTTTATCCCCACTGGCGTAAAAATCCAAGATTTTTATGTAAGTTTGTAGGAATCGAAACCACCATTTGTATGAAAAGATACTTACTTGCCGCTTTGATGGGATTCGCCGGTCTGATTGTGTCGGCGCAGGGCCCCATCCGCTTTGACTCCAAACCCTTCCATCAGGGTACGGCCGATTGGAAAATGGCCAGGTTCCAGGACCTCCGCGATGGCGGGGAAAAGGTATCGGACCCGGCCTTTGACGACGCATCCTGGATGGAGGCCATCGTTCCTGGAACGGTGCTCAACACCTTGGTATATAATAAGGTGTATCCGGAACCCTACTATGGCTTGAACAACCGGCGCGGAGGTGCCATCCCGGATCTGAGCGAGGCCGGGCGCGACTTTTACACCGCCTGGTTCCGCACGGAATTCGACCTGCCGGAAAGCTATCGCGGAAAGAACATCTGGCTGCGGCTGGAGGGCATCAATTATCGGTCCGAAGTTTGGGTGAACGGTTCCCTGCTGGCCACCACGGGCGGCATGTTCAAGGAGGAACGGGTGAACATCACCGATTATTCCCGTCCCGGACAGCGCAACGCCCTGGCCATCAAGGTCCTTCCCGTGGATGTACCCGGCAAACCCATGCTCAAGCCCTGGGGCGCTCCCGGTGAATTCCACAACGGCGGCGATGGTGCCATCGGCCTGAACACCACCATGCTCATGTCCGTGGGCTGGGATTTCACCTTTATGGATGGCGTTCGCGACCGCAACACCGGTATCTGGAAAGGTGTTTCCATCTACACCACCGGCCCCATCGAGATGCGCTGGCCCGTGATCCGCTCCACCCTGGACAAACCCGGTTTCGACCGTTCC
>ONIQ01000033.1 GCA_900317925.1 uncultured Bacteroidales bacterium
CAACCAGGTTACTTATGCCCAGAACCTCATAGACAATTTCAGTGTTCCGGCCAAAATGCCGCAGATAGCCGTCTCGGTGGATATGCTGGACACCGGCATTGACGTGCCCGAAATCCTCAACCTGGTCTTCTTCAAGAAGGTCAAGTCCAAGATTAAGTTCTGGCAGATGGTGGGCCGCGGCACCCGCAAATGCGAAGATGTCTTCGGTGAAGGCATAGACAAACAATTCTTCTTCATCTTTGATTGGTGCGGCAACATCGAGTATTTCAGCCAGACTCCCAACGGCAGTGACCCCATTCCTACCCAGTCTCTGACGGAGCGTCTCTTCGACCTCCGCGTAGATCTGGCCGCTGTCCTGCAGCACGCCACCTACCAGGCGGATGCGTTTGCAAAGGGCCTCCACGACGTATTGAAGGACATCCTCTGGAGGCAGGTCAAGGAACTCAACTTCGAGAGCATCTCCGTCCGCAAGGCCGGTGAAATCGTGGATAAGTTCCAAAAGAAGGAAAACTGGACCTACATCTCCAGCATAGATGCCATAGACCTCAAGGAGAAAGTAGCACCCATCTTGGTCCGCCACCTCGCCGACAACGCTGCGCTGCGCTTTGATATCCTGGTCCTCAACATCCAGCTTTCTCTGGTCGATGAGGAGGTCAAGGGCACCAAGAGCAAAAACAAAGTTTGCCAGATTGCACAGTCCCTTCAGGAGAAGGCCTCCATTCCGCAGGTGGCTGCCAAACTTCCTCTTATCAATGAAGTTGCAGATCCCGCCAACATGAAGAACATCACCCTGGACCGCCTGGAGTTCATCCGTAACGAAATGCGTGACCTGGTTCAGTTCATCTTCGCAGAGAAGGGCAAGAAGTTCACGCTCAACATCACCGACATCGTAGAAGATGACGGAACTGCCGTTGGCCCGCAGCTCACCGTATCTTACCGCCAGCGTGTGATGGATTGGCTCAAGACCAATCGTGACCTTCCTGTGCTCAAGAAACTCTTCTCGCTGGAACAGCTTACCCACGCCGACATCATCCAACTGGAGACCATCTGCTGGCACGACCTCGGCACCAAGGAAGAGTATCAGGCCTACGTCCGTGGCTGCAAGATGCTCTGCGGTGACATCGTGGCCGCATTCATCCGTTCCATCATCGGCATCGACAGGGAAAAGGCCTCCCAGCATTATGCGGACTTCCTCACAGACACTGCCCTCAACCCGGACCAGGAAGAGTACCTCAAGACCATCATCTCCTACGTCTGCGAGAACGGTGACATCACCTCCAACGACCTCATTAATGTCGAGCCCTTCAGCGGCTACGACTGGCTTGGAGTCTTCGGCCCACAAGCTCAGGGCGTAGGTAAATTTGTCGGTTATCTCCATAATGTAATCGTGGCATAATTCTTATGGAAGAACCCCGCAAAATAGTCGTCATCCTTGGCAATGGGTTTGATCTCGATCTCGGCCTCAAAACGTCTTACAAAGACTTTTGGGAGTCTGAGTTTTGCCCCAAAGACTATCCTGCGCCACTGATTCGTCATTTGAATAGTAAGTGGAATGATCATTTAGATGCGGTCCGATGGTACGATCTCGAAAATGAGTTGCATGAATATGCTCTTCATGGAGACAAAACAGATGTTGTGAATGAAGTTGAGCGAAGTTATGTTTTGAATCATTCTGATTATCAGATTAATAATGAGTTGAACTATCTTGGCGTAAGAGATGACTTTTTCTCACTTGCCGAAAAAGGTTACATTCAGCTGGAAGATCATTTTATTAAAACTGCACAGATACCATATCGAGATGATTTCTCTCTTTCTGTATTAGATCGTGATAAGAAAGCGTTTCTACTAATCAAGGAAGGCCTTTGCAAGTACCTCACTTCAATTGATAAGCCTATTCCCGAAAGTCTTACTGTTGCGTTCCACCTGCTTCTATCAATGACTAAATGTGTAAAGGCCGGAGATACGGTGGACATCTATACCTTCAATTACACCCGGGTACAGATGCATGGATATAGCATGAATAGCATTCCCGTCTTTTATATGCATGGAAGTTGTAAAGACAGCATGATTATCGTGGGCACCCGTGATGGTACTCCAATGGTTTGCGAGTATGATTTCCTGCAAAAAGTAATGGATGATTCTTTCAGACCGCCGGACATTCTTGCAGCTCTCGATAAAGCAGACGAAGTTATCTTCTTTGGACATTCGCTTGGAGAAAATGATCGTCAGTACTTTGAGCAGTTCTTCACAAAACAAGTAGGAAGTGACAATCTAAAGGAACCTTACATCTTCATTTTCACCCGAGATAGCGACTCAAAGGTTGACATTAAGCGTTCTCTCAAGAGCCTAACAGGAGACCGTCTATCTCTGCTTTATAGCACAAACCAACCAATTATCATTAGGACTGGAGAGCTGAAAGAAGACCAGAAACTCTTCTTTGACTTTCTGGTTGCCCATCACACTGATAGACACTATGCTTCCGAAGTCATCGGTAAGCTTATAAAATAACAGACGATTGACCCATGCCCGGCAAATACCCCGTCATAACTCTCTGCAGCAGTACGCGCTTCAAGGAGCAGTTTCTGGAAGCGCAGAAGCGCCTGACCCTCGCCGGCAATATCGTCATCAGCGTTGGGCTATTCGGCCATAGCGGTGACGACGAAGTCTGGACAGAAGGCACTAAGGAAATGCTGGACGACATGCACAAGCGCAAGATTGACATGGCAGATTCTATCTTTGTCATCAACGTAGGCGGGTACATCGGCCAGAGTACGCGTAGCGAGATCGAATACGCCCTAGCGCATGGGAAGACCGTGGAATATTTAGAGAAGCCTTAATTGTATTGATAGCAGCGGATTAAATGTACCGCCTGTAGCAGAAACAAATGTACCACCTGTCGGTGTTAACCGGCGCCCCCGTGGAGCGGGTTGCGAAAATCGTAGGTTTGGTTAATCCAACACCTTCACCAATTCATCCAAATCGCCCACGACGGCATCGAACAGCTTGTACATCAGCTCGGGTTCTACCATTTCGGGGATGTACGCGATGACGCGTTTGCCGGAACCGGCCATCCAACCGGCTTCGGTGTGGGCACTGCGGCCGCACGGAAGTACGAGCACGCAGGTATCGGCCCATCGCAGCGCTGCCCAAATTTATAAAAAATGTCTAAAACAGCACACTGATGCGTTAAATTTTTTTTGTACTTTTGTAGATATGAAACCAATCAGCACTGAAAAAGCACCGGCCGCCATCGGCCCGTACAGCCAGGCCATCCGCAGTGGCGCCGGCCTGGTTTTCCTTTCCGGACAGCTTCCCATCGACCCCACGACGGGCGCATTCCCGGACGGCGGCATCCAGGAGCAGACCCGCCAATCCATCCTCAACGCACAGGCCATCCTGCAGGAAGCGGGCCTCTCGCTTTCCCACGTGGTCAAAACCACGGTTTTCCTGGCCGATATGGGAGATTTCGCCGCCATGAACGAGGTGTACGCCTCCTTCTTTACGAGTCCCTTCCCGGCCCGCAGTGCCGTGGCCGTGAAGACCCTCCCCAAAGGCGCACTCGTTGAAATTGAGTGCATTGCCGATGGCAGCCAGCCGATGTAGGGCTGTCCCCCCTTCCGGGGACGGCATTCCTGCCTCGCTACCGGGAGGTTCGCCATCATTTGTTTTTCCTTTTCCGCACGCGTTTGGACGGGCTGATGGCCTCTACGGGGCAAACCAAGCGGCAGAGCAGACAGCCCACGCATTTGGACCCATCCACGTGCGGTTTACGGTCTTCACCGAAGGAGATGGCCTGATGGCCTCCGTCCGTGCAGGAAGTGTAACAGCGGCCACAGCCGATGCATTTTTCCCGGTCAATCACGGGGAACACGACAGAGTCCCGATCCAAGTTGGATGGCAAGCGGAAGTGAGGCAGCAATGTTCCTACCAGATCCTCCAGTTTCTCCACACCCTTCTCTGCCATGTAGTGTTCCAGGCCGGCAATCAGGTCGTCGATTATCCGGTAGCCGTATTGCATCACCGCCGTGCAGATCTGCACGTTGCGGCAGCCCATCTTGATAAAGTCCAGGGCATCCTGCCAGGTCTCGATGCCGCCAACTCCGGATAATTGGGCATCCTTCAGCATGGGGGTCAAAGCCACGGCCAGGATGTGTCGCAGGGCAATGGGCTTGACGGCACGCCCGGACAGGCCGGAACCCGTCTGGAAGCCATTCACCTCCGAGCCCTTCCCCAGGGTAACGCTCTTGATGGTATTGATGGCCGATATGGCATCGGCTCCGCCGGCATAGGCGCCGATGGCGGGCGTGTTGATATGGGTAATATTGGGCGTCATCTTGGCAATGACAGGGATATTCACGCTACGTTTCACGTAGGCGGTAAAGAAGGTAACCATCTCCGGATCCTGTCCCACATCGCTGCCCATGCCCGCATAATGCATCTGGGGGCAGGAGAAGTTGAGTTCAACGGCATCGCAGCTGGCCTCTTCGGCCATCCGGGCCAGTTTGATCCATTCTTCTTCCGAATTGCCCATAATGGAGGCAATGACAACTTTGCCCGGATACTGTTGTTTCAGACGCTTGAGAAAGGCAAAGTCCACCTCCACGGGATTCTCGCTCAGCTGCTCCATGTTCCGGAAACCAAAGAAGTCCCCGTGGCTGCCCTTGTCGTAAATCGCATCGAATCGCGGGGAGACTTCCCGGATTTCTTCCAGGCAGATGGTCTTGTAATACACGCCTCCCCAGCCGGCCTCGAAGGCACGCGCCACCATGTCATAGTTGGTGCAGACAGCCGAAGACGCCAGGAAAAAAGGATTCTCGCAATGGATGCCGCAGAAGTCGATGGCCAGGGAAGGCCGATGATTATCCTGCGCCGCAGGCGGCAGCGCCTTGGCGATTTCCCGGATGCGGATGGGACGGTCATAATGGATACAAGCCTGCTCGGCAGCTTCCAATTCGGCTTCCGATGCGTTCTCTAACCATTTCCCTGCAAGGGATTCATTGCCAAAGCGGATGGCTCTGAGAGCCCTTGCGGGGTCTGCATGCTTGCAGGCTTTGCTGCAGGGCGCGTCGGCGCAAAACAGGCAACGGGATGCTTCTTCGTATAGGTGCATATTCAGTGCATTTTAATTTTGTGGTTCTATTTTCTCTCTAAAGGAAAGCATTTTCTCGCTGAAAAACAAATAATTCGCTCTTATTTCCGGAAAAACAACTGTCTTAGTGAGAACGCATCCTGGCCATGATCCGCACCGTCCACACCTCCGCCTGACGGCCCGGCGGCACCTCCAACCGTCAATCACATCCACCAAAACGCCCCTTTTGGTGGACGAACTCCTATTTTGCCTTCGCCATCCACCAAAACGGCTTTTTTGGTGGATGGCTACCTTCTCAAGGCACCGACCTTCCGGGTTTAGGGCTGTTTTTCCGGAAGGTCTGGTGCTTTCCGTAGGGACCTTCCGGGCCTGGGGCCATAAAGGAAAAGGCACCAGCGTGATACTGATGCCTTGTGCTCCCCCGAAAGTCGAATTAAAGAACCTGTGGTGGGACTTCCGTAAGGTCGTAAATTATATTGAATTAAACCGCAAATGGCTAACTGGGCCGATGTTTACATCTGCTCAATATTAATTACATATGTGGCTGGATCAAACGAAAACACACAGTGGTATGCGGTGCTGTACACTTTGAAGCCAGACAATCCTGCTTCATATCCATAGAGAAGGAATAAAGCGATATCGGTTGGCGCTATGAGAGGACAAAATGAGAGATGAGAATGAACAATATCCCGCACAGGTGAACCATCGTCCATCTTTAGTAATGTCGGAATGTATGTTTTGTGGTAGCGACGGAATCCTTTGATATTTCCCTCGGAATCACAGTCATAAGAGAAATCACAACCGAACGGGATGATACCATGTTGAGTAGTTCCAAGCATCCAATATACTCTATATAAGTTTTCGTCAATCGGAATGACTTCTGTATTGAACGTGCATCCCTCAGGACATGACGGTAAATCCTTAACATCAAGTTTTCGTACGGCAAGAAGAACCTTTTCTCGCACGTTTATCATGTCTATTTCCTCTGGGGATAAATCTCTGACAGCAGCCTTTCCTGTCGGGGTACTCGTCAAGAAGCTATACGTCGCTTCAAATAACGCTTTTGTCTTGTCCTTGTTATAGAAAATGCCCTTTACAACATCCTCACCCTCACCGACTGGAATCCATCCAGCAATTTCATTAATTGTCGCCGGCTGGCAATTAGTCAATTCGTCTTCCAGTATCCAAGCGATTTTTTCGTAAAGGTAAAGATTATACGCATCGGCAAGAATACTATCATTCGCAGCTTTCAGCTCCTGTGCATTGGGTAATGTCTTCGATTCTTGGGCAATGGCTGGGAGAATGATAAACAACCAAGGCAGAAGGAGGATAATAATTCGTTTCATAAGGGTGTCCATTAACTAAAATACAAAGTTAACAAAAAATATTATCCTTCAACGTTTTATTCAAAGTCCCCCTCATTCCTGCGGGTTAAGCGTTGCGACCAGCGTAAGCCGCACGCCAAATTGAGATACGGGCATGTGTGGTAGGTGGAAGCATTGGGGCGAGAGTGACTGCTCCAAGTTGTTTTCTTGTGACAAATCTCTACCACGCCTTCAACTTTTTCGACGCTTGCCATATTTATTATTAGGAGGGGGCAGACTAACGCCCTATACGTAACTATGAAAAACTATAAACGTCAATGGCGGGAATTGAGCGACGAGCACAAACAGAAAATCCGCCAGTCCGCAGAAGGGAAGCCAAAATCTGCGGAGCACCGGGAGCACATCAGCCAATCTCTTATCAATTATTGGCGCGGTGTCCCACATAAACCTGGAAATGAGAGTATGACGATGGATGAGTTCCTGGGTGTTGATGACGGAGGCAATGATAATGAGTGGTAGGGATTTATTAGGAGTGCCGGTTATCGACGAGTTGAGGCTTTGCTATTTGGCAGAGCCTTCTTTGCTTCAGGAGCTGGCCAGCATTCCCAAGACCGTGGATGTATTACTTGATCTTAAGTTTCTGGCAGAGTATACAATAATATATCCTACCAGTGTACTACTTTTAAGCCCAAGGGATTGAAAGAATTGCAGATATGTGTATCAAAATAAGAACGTGTCAATATAACCAAACCAGCAGGCCCATAGAGCCCGCTGGTCAGTAGCTGTTTAACCTAAAAAATTATTATAAGATGGTGAGCATTAGTCTTGATTCACTTCCAAACTGAGTCCATGGTATTGAATCTTAATGTATGGCACGAGTGGCGGTAGAATCAAAAGAATCGCGATCAGAGTCAAAAGACTAAAAACATGACTATCAAAAGGAATTAGAATGCTAATTAGAATTCCATTGATGGACAAAACATGAGCGGCATAATACAGGACGATGAAAACTAAAGCACAAATTGATGCAACAACAACTCTTTTAGCTAGCTTTCTATTTCCCAAATACTGCAACCTATTCTTGAACCTTTCCACAGCAGAGCTATAATCCAGCAGAGTGGGAGATGTCATTTCCTGCTTTAAGTCAGACGAATTGTGAATTGTCCAGTCATTAGTTTTGGAATCCTTTACTGCAACGTAACATGCCGGTGGAGTAAGAAAACCATAGTCGTTCCTCTGGTTATAGGCCCGATAAAAGGGAAATTTGTCTTGATTACTACACAGGTCATCATCCATTAGAACAAATGCTTGAATGATATAATCTCCATAAAGCACTTCCACGCGGCAATACTCTTGGCAGTCATACTTATAAGTATTATCCCTTAGGCATTTTGCTGGGTATTTGTATTTCTCACGCAAATGCGTAATGAATGCGTTATTCTTATCTGCTTTCATAATTGTGGACATTATGAAATAGGTTGGTATCTGTCCGCATAGGCACTCCAGTTCTTTGCTGTTTTGTACAAGTTAATACTTTCTGCTGGGACATATATAGGACAATCGCCGGTATTATCAAATGCTGTGCTTCCTAAATCTGTTGGAGTAGGGTCAAGGATAGTAATTCTGTTAAGACTTGTACAATCCAGAAGCACAGAGTTATAAATATATCTTAGCCCTGATGGGAAGGTAAACTCTTGCAAATTGGAACACCTCCAAAAAGCACAATTACCAATACTGGAGGAAGGATTGCTCACAACCCCAGTTAGTACAATCGAGGTTAAATTTGAACAACCAAAGAATGCATAAGCTCCAATAGATTCAACAGAATTTGGCAAAACTACTGAAACCAAATTTGTATTTTCCCGGAAACCGCCAGATCTTCCAGTCAGATTAGTAAGTCCCGTAATCGTTTTATCAAAAGTCATAATTCCTATGCCGTTGGAATATGTATTAGAAATCATCGTTGCGTTGCTTGTAGGCGACGTGACATCAATTATATTGCCGTCAAGGGAGGTATATACTATACGATTTGTGGGAATAATAAACTCAGCAAACGTGTCAATATTGGCTTTTTTGCTAAATATGGCACGTTTTATCCATATTGAAGATGCTGTATAATTAAAAGTTCCGACATAACCTGTATTCGTATCAAATGTCATCGTAAATCCTCCGGAGAGAGTTTGAGGCAGAACTACTATGTAGTAATAGGTGTCGCTGGCGAATGTGCCACCGCCTTTTGGCGTTACGGTGATGGTTTTCTCACCCCTGTCGACAGATACTCTCGGTAATCCCTCAACAAATGACACAGTAATGTCTCCGGCAATATCTTCATTATTGTTGCCGGCAAATGTGATGGAGGTTATATCGTTGCGGGAAAGACTGAATTTGATTCCTCCGCACACATTGTAAAAATGGAGGTTCGTGTCGTCAGAGTGGGCGACCGTCATAAATAAGTCATCATCGAAAGTGTCAGAGACTCCGTATTGCGTAGATGGCAATGTAGTGCTTATGGAAGACCCATCACAAACTGCAGAAGGGTTGTGTGGGTACAGTCCCCAGATATTAGTCGACGCAAGTTCTGTGCTCCCTATAATCGCGCTGGTCGTAAAGGCTGCAGTCGTTTCAGGAGCAAGATTCGTCGATGTATAAAGCACTGGCGTTGAGGCACCATAGAAGATGCTGATATTATCCGCCGGGCTCCAATATATAGTGCCAACCCCTTCACCATCCACGGTAATTGAAGATTTGGCTTGAAGCTCTTGACTGGCGTAGATTATTGGAGCGTTGGACTCCGCCTGCTCAATTAAAGCTGCAGGCTCATTGGTACATGCCGCAAAGGCAATGGAAATGCCGGCAAGAGCAAAACTTGTAAGGTTAAAATAAATCTTCTTCATGGGTCTGCTCGTTACTCATCATTAATACTTTTGACATGTTGATTGGAAGAATCTTTACTTCCGGAGAGACGAACTCTCTTTTCAAGGTACTTGTGTTGGATTCCATATATTATGATACTTGGTATAAAAAGAGCGTAAGCAATTGTGTTTCTCAGTTGCCTACAGCCTACCACAGCTATACACCAACCTCAACGAAAAACAATGCCCACGCTCAGCGTCGTGGACATCAATCTTTCAAGGGTGTAATCAAATTGTGGTAGTTGTAGGCCTTGAAGGACTAATGCCTTTTATGTATGTCTTATAAAGTATCTTAATTCTACATCGGCGTTATCTTTTAATCTATTTTGCAATATTAGCAAATTATTTGTAAAAAGCAAACTTTTCTTCAACAATTTTCAGAAAAGAGGATTCAGCATTTTGGCTGGTTTTTTTTTGTTAGTATGTCAAGCGGATGGCATCCGCCAGGCCCATAACCTTGTCCTTATACGCATTGTCGGCCAGGCGCATCCGGGTCGCATCGTACACTTCCCACGGCTGCCCTTCGTTCTCCATCATCTCATCGCGGGCGGCGATGTACTCTGCCACCGCTGCGTCGTACTCCTCCAGTGCGGTTTGGAGGTAGTTCCTGCATATCCTCTTCATCATAAGCCGCCCTCCTCTTTGTTCAGGAACCCGGAACGGTTTTCCATACGATACGACGATCCCACGAGCTTGACAACGTCACAACGGTACAGCAGCCGGTTCTGGAGAGCCTGCGCAAGCACTTCATCCTAAAGGATTTCCACCCACTCGGTCGGGGCCTTGTTGGTCGTGATGATGTTGGACGTCTTCTCATGCAGATTGTTGATCAGATTGAAGAGCGCTACGGCCCCTTCATTCTTCATGGGCATCAGCATGATGTCGTCGATGCCGATGAGATTACACCTCAGGATGCCATTGTAGGCGTTCATGGCGGAAGAAGATACTTCCTTCATCCTCAGGATGTTCACCAGTGCTTCCATGGTCATGAACAGGGCTTTGTAGCCTCGCATGACGGCGTCCCGAATAAGCCCGGCGGTCATGAAGGTATTACCGGTGCCGCTGGGAGAAAGAAAACGGACAAACTGCCGATTTCAGCAATTTGTCCGCTTTGGCTCCCCCTCGGGGACTTGAACCCAGGACCCCCTGATTAACAGTCAGGTGCTCTAACCAACTGAGCTAAGGAGGAATGTTTTGCAAAGGTACAACATTTTTCCCGATGTGCAAATATTTTTCGCTTTTTTTTGCTTACCTTTGTGCTACATCAGCAAAGTCCCATGGATATTGACCTCTTGTCAAAAATGGTCAAGGAAATGATTCTTGACAACGATTCAGTGACGCTTCCGGGAATTGGAAGTTTTGTCGCTGAAGTGGTTCCGGCCACTTTCTCGGACAAGGGATATACCATCAATCCTCCCTACCGCCGCCTGTTCTTCCGGCAACGGCATCAGGATGATTCCCGGCTGATCGATTTCTACTGCCAGTCCAATGGTGTGGCCCCTGCCGACGGCGAACGGATTCTGACTGAATTTCTTGCCGGCCTGAAAGAGATCCTGATAGAGAAAAAGAACGTCATCCTGCCCGGACTGGGACGGCTTCGCGCCACGAAGGAGAACAATTTCTTCTTCGTTCCGGACGAGGATCTGGACATCTATCCCAATGGATATGGCCTGGAGCCTATTTCATTGAAGACCCATCAGGAAACCGAAGAGGAAGTCTCGGCCGCCATCGCCGGACTCCGGTCCATTATTGAAGAGCCGGTGGAAGAACCTGTCGTGGTTCCGGAACCGGAACCTGTGGTGGAACCGGAACCCGCGGTAGAACCGGAACCCATTGACATTTCGCTGCCGGATGAAGAACCTATCGTGGAGGTGGCTCCGGAACCGGAGACACCGGTGGAACCGGAAGCAGTAGAGCCGGCGGCCCCGGCGCCGGAGAAGAAGCCGCGCAACCCGTGGATAACCCTCGGACTGGTCCTGGGTGCCTTGTTGCTGGCTGTTGCACTCTTCCTGCTGGTATTCGTTATCCTGGCGAAGATAGATCCGGAATTCATCGACTCCCTCCTCTACTCGCCCGAAGAACTTCGCATCCTCAATTATTAGCGGTAATGAGATAGGATTTCGTCAAGGGCGGCAAAGTCCGTGACGAGCACATCGCGGGGTTTGGAGCCCTGCTGGGGACCCACGATGCCGACGGCCTCGAGCTGGTCCATGACGCGGCCGGCCTTGGCGTAACCCATTCCCAGCCGGCGCTGCAGGTCGGAAGTGGACCCCCGCTGCGAGGTAACCACCAGGCGCGCGGCCTCTTCGAAACGCTCATCCAGGGCTTTCATATCGATCATACCCGTCCCCTCTTCCACCGAATCCGGCTCCGGAGCGGGGAGGTAGTACGGCGTGTTGTAGCACTTCTTGTATCCCTCCTGCTCACCCACCGCATCGGTCAGCTTGCCAATCTCGTCATTGCTGATGAAGGCGCACTGGACACGTTCCATCTCCACGCCCGCATAATAGAGCATATCGCCCTTGCCGATCAGTTTTTCGGCGCCGGGAGAATCCAGGATGGTGGAAGAGTCAATACGGGAAACCGTACGGAAGGCGATACGGGTGGGGAAGTTCGTCTTGATCAGGCCGGTAATCACGTCCACGGAAGGACGCTGCGTAGCCAGGATTACGTGGATACCGGCCGCACGGCCTTTCTGCGCCAGTCGGATAATGGAGGTGGAGATGCTCCGGGAGAGGTTCCGCGCCTCGGCACCGGCCCCTACCGACATGGTAAGGTCTGCATACTCATCAATGACCGCCACAATATACGGAAGGAACTTGTGTCCCTCGTCCGGACGCAACTTGCGATTGCGGTATTTCTCGTTATACAGCTTGATGTTGTTTACATACGCCTGGCTCAGGAGTTCGTACCGCTCATCCATTTCCACGCAGAGCGATCGCAGGATCTTGTCGGCCATTTCCGGCTTCTTCACAATGCAGTTCGCCCTTTCCTCCGCCTCGTCCGCGCTGTCCGGCAGTACCGCCAGGTAATGCTTCAGCAATTTCTCATAGGCCGAGAACTCCACCATCTTCGGGTCGATGAACACGAGTTTCAACTCCGAAGGATGCTTGGAATACAGCAGCGAGGCCACAATCACGTTCAGACCCACGGACTTACCCTGCTTCGTTGCACCCGCCACCAGCAGATGCGGCGCATCGGCCAGGTCGAACACCTTTACCTTCTGGGTGATGGTATAGCCGATGGCCACCGGAAGTTCCGCCTTGGAGCGGCGGAAGGCATCGTCGTTGAGCATGGCCTTCAGCGGCACGATGGACGGCCGGTCGTTGGCCACCTCGATTCCCACGGAGTCCTCCAGGGTAACCACGCGTACGCCCTTGGCATTCAACGACATGGCAATATCTTCCTGCAAGCTCTTGATGGCAGAAATCTTCACGCCGGGAGCCGGATATACCTTATATAACGTAACGGTCGGGCCCACATTGGCCTTCACCTCGTTGATCTGGATCTTGTAGTTCGCCAGGGTGGCGATGATCTTGTTTTTGTTGCGCGTAAGCTCCTCGGTGGAAATATCCTGGCGGGACGAGGCATAGTCATCCAGCAGGTCCAGCGACGGGAATGCATAGTTCGGGAGTTCGGCCCGGTTGTCGATCCGCGGCAGCTCCTTCTTCACTTCCGTGTCGATCTTATCGCCCTCCACGATCTCGAATCCGGGTTCCGCTTCATCAGCCTGCAGCGCCTCTTCTTCCACATCGATGTCCTCCCCGGAAGGATCGGTCACGGGCGTCTGCCCGCGCGGGAAGGTCCTGGCAGGAGCGGGAGCCGGTTCCGGAAGCGGTTCGGGTTCGGGTTCCGGCTCGGATTTGGATTCCGTCATCCACGAAGGAAGCGGCGATTCCTCCGGTTCCGCCTCCTCCTTCGGCGCGCGCGGCTGTCCCAGCGACAACAGCCAATCCGAAAAGGAGTTGCCCAGCAGGAAAATCCATCCGGCCAGCAGGATCACCAGCAGCACACCGCTGATGACGGTTCCGAACAGATTCTGCGCCCACGCGATGACCGCCGACCCGCCATCGCCGCCCAGACCGCCGTCAAAAGCGGAATCCAGGCCCGTCAGCGAGGAAAGATAGGCCAGCAGGAACGAGGCCACGATGGCACCGCTCAGGGCGATGAAGAAGGTCCGCAGCAGGGATTGTTTCCACCGTCCCAGCAGCAGGCGGATGGCAATTGCCACCAGGATGATAATCAGCGCGTAACTGCCCAGGCCGAACCATTTCCCGTAGAGGAAATGGGCCCATTTCAGGCCGGTTTTTCCGCACATGTTCGCTACCTGCTCGGCCTGCGACATCATGGCAGGGTCGCGCAGGAGACTCTGGTCAGCCTTCCACGTAAAAAGGTAAGAGGTCACCGACAAAAAGGTGAAAAGCGCAAACGCGGCGACCACCAGGCCGGAGATAAACCTCACGCGGGCCTTTTCGCCATCGTCCATGGTCTTCCAAAAGGTGAAAAGCCGTTTCATCCGAGTCTATTTTCGATTCTTGTTTTTCTTGTTGAATTTGCCGTTGCGGCCTCCCTGGCGGGCGCCGCCCACATTCACGCTCATGCCCGGGCGCGAGAAATTGGAATCGCCCGAAATCTTGGAGAGCTCGATTCCTTCCGGAACCTTGATGCGGCCGTCGGAGAGTTTTTCGATATCGGCGAAGATGGTCTCATCGGCCACGCTGTCTTTGTTCCAGATGAGATACTGCTGGCGCATGTAGATGGCCAGGGAACGGATCATCGCGGTTTTCACCTCGCCTTCGGGCTCGGTGGCAATCAGGTCAATGATGCTTTCGATGTTGCGGCCGTAGTGGCGTGCCTTTACCGGCTTGGTTTTCAACGGAATCGTGAGCGGAGCGCTCTCCAGGATGGCCGGTTCGGGGGCCGGATACGGAGCATCGACATCCAGGTCCAGACCTGCAATCAGATAGAGGTGGTCCCAGAGCTTGTGCTCATAATCTTCCTGCGAATGGACCTGCGGATTCAGCAGTTCCATGACCTTCACGATGGCCCGTGCCTGGTCCGTCCGCTTGGCGCGGTCCGTCACCTTTTTCATCTGCTCCACCATGGACAGGACATTCCGTCCATACTCCGGCATCACCAGATTTTCCCGTTCGGTATTGTAGAACAATTTAATTACTTGATCGGTAGCTTCCATAAAGACATTGTATCATGAAGTGCAAATATAATAAATTATTCTACAACATCCACTTCATTTTCCTGTAAGTACCAGAGATATCCTTCCACGGAAGGCCAGCCCATCCGGCGGCACAAGGCCACATAGCGGCCAACCTGTTTGCGGTGCGCGGCATGGCGGACGCCAAATTTATAGTCAATGACGATAAGTCCCCCGTCGGGCCGGCGCACCACCCGGTCCGGCCGCCATACGGCGCCATCCGTATCCGCGATGGGACATTCCGTCATCACGGCCGACCGGTCTTCCGGGAACCAGCCCCGGTCCGATACGGAACGGATCCGCCCGGCCAGCCATTCCCGCGCTTCTTCGGCCTCGGGGCCGGACAGTGCGCCGGATGTAAGTGCCTCATTGACAGCACCCGGCAAGTCTTCGGGGACACAGACTTTGGAAAGGATTCCGTGCAGGACGATTCCCCGCAGCCGCTCCGATGCACCCACGCCTACGGCCCCCTCTTCGCCGAAGAAATCGGCCGCATCGGCACTCAGGCGCAAACGGCCGTCCAGCGGATAAGACGGATAGGCCGACGCCACGCTCCGGGCCGGCTCCTTGCGTTTCAGCTGCCGGAAATCATAGAAGGTCCCGTAGAACCGGGTGTCCGCATCCACGAATTCCCGCAGCAGGTCGGCCACTTTCGCACTGCGCACATCGTCGGCACAAATGACGTGCAGGCCGTCCACCGCCCGGGTCAAAGCCACATAGAAGGTATTGATGTTGTCGATATATTGCAAGAGCCGCTCCCGGGCATAGGCCCCTTCGAACAGAGTCGCATCCGTCTTGCTGGACACATGCACCTGATAGACGCCGTCCGCAACCCCTTCCAGCGGAGTCCCGTCCAAAGCCGGCCGGTTCCAGCTGTCTGTATCGCGGAAAAGGCCCACCTCTTCGGCATAGGGGAAAATCACATACGGGAATTCCAGTCCCTTGGCCTTGTGCACCGTCATGATGCGGACCGCGTCGGCATCGTCCGGAGAACTGATGGTGGGGTCTGCATCCTGCCAATCTTTCAGGAAAGCGGCCGCGGAATGGCCGTTCACCAAGGTCCATTCCTGGAGTTCATCCATGAACGACTGGATGTAAAGCACTTCACTGTCAAAGAGTTCCGGATCCGAACGACGGATTTCGCGAAGCAGCATCTCGCAGAGTTCGGGCAGGGAATGCTGGCGGGAAGACAGGACCTCGGGGTCCACCGTCAGGGTCTGGGCCAGGAAAGAATTCACCGTATCGGCCGGATTCTCCACGTAACTGAGCAGCGATACCAGCCGCCGGACCGTCACCGAAGACTTGACATGGAGGGAATCGTCCGAGATGACCTTGATCCCGTTGGCCACCAGCAGTTGGGCGATATGGGAACCCGTGTCGTTTTTGCGCACCAGGATGGCCACGTCACAGGGGCGGGCACCGGCGGAAAAAGCCTTCTGCAACGAAGCCAATACCTGTTCGTCCTCTTCCTCCGCCGGGCAGAAGGTCACCTCAACGCTGCCCTCGGCCGGATCTGTGCAGCGGACATGCTGCTGCACACCGGCGTACATGTTCCGGATCCGGTCTCCCGAGCCGCACAGTTCGTCCAGGCGGCGGGCGGCGTAGGCGAAGAATTCGCCATTGAAATCCACGATGGTTTTCAGGCTGCGCCAGTTGTCTTCCATTTCCGTCACCGCACTGCCCGGGAATTCTTCCCCGATCTCGCTGTCCAGCAGGTTCCAGTCCGAGCCCCGCCACCGGTAAATGCTCTGTTTGACATCGCCCACGATCAGGCTCTCGCGCCCATAGTCGTCACTCTCGTGCAGCAGCGGGCGGAAATTGGCCCACTGGATGCGCGAGGTATCCTGGAATTCGTCCAGGAGGAAATGCTCGAACCGAACCCCCAGTTTCTCATAGACAAAGGGCGTATCCTGCCCGTCTATGATCTTCAGCAGCAAGGAATTGGAGTCGTCCAGGCTCAGGACGTTCTTTTCTTTGAGCAAGGCCTCGAATGTGCTGTACAGTTCTCCCGCGATGCCCAGTTCGTACAACTGGCTCCGCAGCAGCCGGGCCGTCCGATAGACCTTGTAGGCCTGCCCGAACAGGTTGCAGAAGGCCAGCAGCGGCCCTTCCAGCCGCCCTTCGACCCGTCCCAGCAGTTTCGCATTCTCCTTGGAGAACCATTTCGACGAATCGCCACAGGTCCGGACAAAGGCCTCGGTCGGCGCTGCTATCTCCCCTTTCCGGTCTGCCAGGCCGGTATAGTCCTGGATCTTACCCAACCAGCCCCGGGAAGTTTGTTTCGGATCCACCCCTCCGTCTTTCAGGACATCCAGGACCGCTTGTGCCTGGTTCTGCACCCGGTTCCGGAAGTCCTCCTCCACCTTTTTGAAGACCGCCTGGATACGCTGCAGGTTTTCCGGCGAGTAGAAGGTTTTCTCGTCGATGCCCGCCGCCTCAATCTGCTCGCGGAAAGCATCGCTCTTCAACTGCTCGGCCATTTTGTACAAAGCCTCCTCCAGGCTGAAGGAGCCCTTCTCGTTTAGCCGGTCCATCACGCTGGCCGTCACCCATTTCAGCAAGGGACTCCCCTCGTTCAAAGATTCCAAAATCCGGTCCACGCTTTCGTGTACCAGCGATTTTTTATCCAGTTCCACCTGATAGGAGGCGAAGCGGCCGATCTCACGGGAGAAGGCTTTCAGGGTCTGCTGGAAGAAGCGGTCGATGGTGCTCACCGCAAAGGCCCCGTAGTCGTTCAGGATGTCGCTCACCAGCTGTCCGGCCCGTTGTTCCAGTTGGGCGGCGGTATAGCCCCGATCCGCAAATTCCGGATAAAAGGGGGAGGAAGCCGCATCGCGCGCCAGCTTGTCCAGCTCTTTCAGGATGCGGCTCTTCATTTCTGCCGTCGCCTTGTTGGTAAAGGTAACGGCCAGGATGTGCCGGTAGGCATACCGTTCTTCCGAACCCAGCAGGAGTTCGATATATTTGCCTGTCAGGCGGTGCGTCTTTCCGGAACCCGCCGAAGCTTTCAGAATCCGTATCATCGTCCGCAGATATTTTTAAAATCACAATAGGAGCAGGTCTTGGGGTCCGTGGTCCGGCGCCAGGGGACGGAGAGATCCGTCAACTCGTCCAGGAGACCCGTCATCGCCTCGTCCATCAAGCGGCCGAATTCCGCGCTGGCGGGAACCTCCTTCAGCGGGCCCGCGAAAAGGCGCGCCACCGGGTACAGCACGTTCAGGACCTGCTTCCCGCGCGTCTGCTCCTCCATGGACTGGTCGTACAGGTACATCTGGAGAGCGATTTTGGGCCGCTTGCCCGTTTCCGGTCCGAACAGTGCCTCGACCACCTTGGCAGCGTTCCCGTCCGTAATTTCCACCTCCTGGTCGGCCACCCGACCGGTTTTATAATCCACGATCCGCACCTCGCCGTCCCGGAAGGAATCGATCCGGTCGATGAAACCGATGAAGTGGAAGCCGTTCCACTCCCAGATCTTCTTTTCCTCCAGGCCCAGCACGCGGAAAAACGATACGCCGCGCGCCTGCAGGAGGGCCAGGTCGCACTGCAGGGTTTTCAGGACATATTGCAGGATCACGTCTTCCAGCACCAGGTTCCGCCCGCTCACCTCCGGGGCCCGGAGTTCCTCCAGGATATGCTCACGGATGCGCGCGCGCAATGCTTTTTTGCCCGCAATCAGCCGGGTCAGGTATTCCTGGTCGATGCGCGGACGCGGCCGGCCTCCCTCCGAATACAGGTCTTCCATCGTCTTGTGGAAGACATTTCCCATCATGCCCGCATCCAGGCTCTCCTGTACCTCTTCCTCCACCTCCAGCGAACGGACGGTGGCAAAATAGAATTTGGCACCGCAGTCCAGGTAATTCTTCAGGGCCGATGCCGACAGCAGCCGCTCCCGCACCGTCGCCACGTCTTCGGGCGACTTGGGGATATCCTCGCTGGAGACCGTCCCGCTCAGCGAGCCGGCCGTTGCCACGCGCTCGTCCAGATTCACCTTGAAATGATAACGTAACTGCTTGATATAACGGCTCTCCTCGCCGCTGCGCAACTTTTCGGAACGGGTGTCATACAGCAGCCAGACCTCCTGGGAGCGCTGCAGCAGGCGATAGAAATAATACGCCCAGACGGCGTCCTGGAATTCATAGGTCGGCAGGCCGAAACCCTTGCGCAGTTCCGGCGGAATAAACGAGGCGCTCACGCTCTTGCGCGGGAAAAGGCCCTCGTTGCACGACAAGATAATCAGGTTGCGGAAGTCCAGCGCACGCGTTTCCAGCGGTCCCATTACCTGGAGCCCCTTCAGCGGTTCGCCGCGGAACGGGACCGTAGCGCCGGAGAGGAGCTGGCCCAACAAGCGGATGAAGGTCTGCGGCAGCACCGCCAGGGCGCATGCCCGCAGGCGGCTCACCGCCAGATAGTATTTCCGGGCGAATTCCAGTTCCAGGGCGATATCCGGTTCCTCCCGGACCGCCGTTGCCACCGCCGACACCACTTCCTGCAGGTAGGCGGCCAGGGCATCGGTCTGTTCGGCGGATGCTTCCGCAGCACCGGTCAGCACCGGACGGAAAAGGGTCCGCATCAGCCCGTCCGCCGCCAGATCGGCTTCGGGGATATAGTACCGGGCCTGACGTTTGACATCGGCCACGACCTTCATGGCCGCTTCTCCGGCTGCCCGGCGGAAAAGCGAGTTGGAGAAAACGGCCCAGACCTGCCGGTGGTAGAACATCCACCCGGAAGGGCCTTTGCGCAGATGCAGTTGCAGGGTGGCCACGGTGGACATCAGGTCGAACAGGGCGCCGGAAGACATCGGATAACCCATGGTGACATTGATATCTTCCACCTTGGGCGGGATGCTGGAGAGCAAGGTGGGCAGGAGGGATTCATCGGGCAGGACCACCGCGCACGTGCGGTCCACCTGCTCCATCCCTTCCAGGATGGCACTCACCTGCTTGGCCTGACCGGTGGAAGACGGGACGCCCACCACATGGATGACGGGTACCGGGAGGCCGCCGGGATCCAACGGGAAGGCCTGCGGGAAATCCGCCACGTTCCGGGCCATGAAGAAGGAACTCTTGTTGTCCTTGTCACGCACCCAGTCGCTGGAAAAATCCCAGCAGAACTCGGCCAGGCCGGCCTGCTGCATGCGGCGCAGCACCGTCCGTTCGCTCTCGCTCAAGGCATTCAGGCCTACGAAAACGAACTTCTCCACCCCGGGGAACTTCCCCGCCAGCAGATCCACGGCACTGCGTTCCTGCATCTGCTCGGCCAACGAGCGGTACAGCATGCCGGGATAGGCCATGCCCTTTTCCTGCAGCCGTTCCCGGAAACGGGTGTACAGCGGCAGGAGGATATCCCAGATCCGGAAAAACTCCACGGCCATCCGGCTGCCTTTCGCGAAGTGACCGGCCAGGCGGGTAATGGCCTCGCGCTGGGCCTCGGACAGGTATTCGAACCCGTCCTGCAGTCCCTTGAAATCCGATACGTTCGCAAACAGGTGGCCGGGATGGACGAGGTATTTGTCCACATCGTCAAAATCGCCCAGCAGCACATCGCCCCAAAAGATGAATTCATCCAGCGGTTCGGCCCCCGGACAGACCTCGCGGTAGCAATCGTACAATTCCAGCAGCAGGCTTACCCGGTCCGTCGCCGCGGTTCCATACATATAGGAAAAGAACGCGTCCATGGTGTACATGCGCGGAAGGAAGGCCGGACGGTCTCCCCCGGCTACTTCCTCGGAGAGGAAACGGCCAAAAAATACGCTGCTGCGACGGTTCGGGAAGACAAAACAGCGTTTGTCCAAATCATATGCCGGATAATAGTGGCCGGCGACCTGCTTCAAAAAAGGCTCCATATAGCATTTATACTCACAATATAGCCATTTTTTACACCACGAACAAAAATATTTTCAGAAATCAAAAATATCTTTTATCTTTGCAAATACAATTTAGAAAATTTCAAATTTAAAACATTTCAGTTATGAAGAAGAAATTCAGATGCATGGTTTGCGGTTACGTGTACGAAGGCGAAAACCCGCCGGAGCGCTGCCCGCAGTGTAAGGCTCCCGCCAGCAAGTTCGTGGAAATCAAAGATGAGGACGGAAAACCCCAGTGGGCCTGCGAGCACCATATCGGTGACGGCAAGGTAGAGGACGCCGAAGTTCTCCAGGGCCTGCGCGACCATTTCAACGGCGAATGCAGCGAAGTGGGCATGTACCTGGCCATGAGCCGCCAGGCCGAACGCGAGGGCTATCCGGAGATTGCCGATGCCTTCAAGCGTTACGCATTTGAAGAGGCCGAACACGCCGCCAAGTTCGCCGAACTGCTGGGCGAATGCGTCTGGGATACCAAGACCAACCTGGAGAAGCGGTACCAGGCCGAGGCCGGTGCCTGCGAAGGCAAGCTGGCCATTGCCACCCGCGCCAAACAGCTGGGTTACGACGCCATCCACGACACTGTGCACGAGATGGCCAAGGACGAGGCCCGTCACGGCGCCGGCTTCTACGGCCTGCTCAAGCGCTATTTCAATCAGTAAAATCTTCGCCGGCATCGAAGTTGATGCCGTCCCATAGATGCTCCATGGCCCGCCGGTCTTTCTTGGTGGGCCGGCCCGAGCCCCGGTCCCGACGGATAAAGAACGTCTCGACCGGGGCCCGCAGTTTATCCAGCTCGGACTGCGGGGTCAGGTTCTCCGCATAATCGGGCACCAGCTGCGCTCCCACGCGGTTTTCCAGCAATCGGATCACACGGTAGGAATATCGCACCGTCCCCTTTTGGATCTCGATGACTTCACCCGGCTTCACCTCTTTCGAGGGCTTGGCGGGCGATCCGCCTACGCGGACCTTGTTGCCCTTGCAGGCATCGGTGGCATCGCCCCGCGTCTTGAAAACGCGGATGGCCCACAGGTATTTATCGATACGGACAGAATCGGCCATCGTCTATTGGATTTCCAGGAGGACGGTACCGGGTGCTTCCGGAACCAGATAGAATTCATCCACCTCGGCCGGAACCAGCACCGTTTGGCCGGCCTGCAGCATCACGGTCTCCGCGGGCCGGTTTTCGTCGCGCAGCTGAACGGAGGCAGCCCCCTGCAGGCAATGGTAGATGGTGTAGCGGTCCTGTCCTTCCGAGGAGATGCGCAGCGGCTCGGCCAGCTGCAGTTTTACCACGCGGAACTGTTCCTGGACCGCCAGCGTTTCCGCCCCGAACCCCTTCGTACCGGGAACGGCTTCCGGCTCCTTCCACGGGCGGAAATCGATGAAATCGAAAGCCTCTTCCAATTCATCGTCATGACCGGGATCATAGACGCGGAGCGCCAGTTCCGAGGCCTCGGACACCTCCAGGATCTTCAGTCCGGGACCGGCCGCATAGACCGTACACGGGGGAATCAGATAGGTCTGCCCCGCTTTCGGGTGCACCGCATGCAGGACATCATCCACCTTCCCGGCCAGGCAGCGGCGATAAAAATCCTCTGCTTCCACCTCGCGGGAAAAGCCCAGGTACAGGGTGGCATCCGGATCGGCCGACAAGATATACCAGAGGGCCGTTTTTCCGAAGGCATCGTACCGCTGACGGGCAATATCGTCCGGGACATTCACCCGCAGGGGCGTGCGGGCTTTCACATCCATCGTCTTGACCGATACCGGGAACTGCGTTCCGTAATCCTGGAAGGCGTTCTCTCCCACCAGCCGGTCCAGATAGGTTTCCATGAGTTCGCTGAGCGGGTTCGATGCCAGCCAGCCGTTTTCCACAAGGGTATCGGCAAAGCCCAGGTCGGCCAGGTGATAACGGGCTCCCGTTTCCGGAGAATCCTGGGGAACCAGGCGCATGGGGTATAGTTTCTTCTCTTCTTCCACTTCTATTTTGTTTTCAACGTTTCTTTATTTTTGAACGACTAATATACGAATTTTTGGTATATTTGTCCATATTTATGATAGGGACAATTGTTAATACCGCCTGTATCCTGGTCGGATCGGTCACAGGGAGCCTCCTGAAAAAAGGTTTGGGAGACCGGTACCGCGACGTGCTGTACTTTGCCATGGGTCTCGCCTCCATGGCGCTGGGCATCAGCACCTTCACCCAAAACCTGCCCAAGAGCGAATTCCCCGTCCTGTTTATCCTGAGCCTGGCCGTCGGCGGCGTTGCCGGGACGGCGCTGGATCTGGACGGACGTGCCAAAGCCGTCATTGCCCGCCGGGGTGGAGAAGGCCTGGCCAACGGCCTCATTTCGGCCTGCCTGCTGTTCTGCGTGGGGACGTTTTCCATCGTCGGCCCCATCATGAGCGCCACCACCGGCGACAACACCTTCCTGTACACCAATGCCACCCTGGACCTGGTTACCTCCATGGTCTTTGCCGCCACATACGGCATCGGCATCGCTTTTTCCGCCGCCATCCTGTTCTGCTGGCAGGGCTTTTTCTACCTGCTGGGGAAACTGGCGGCCGAATCGGTCCTCCTGCAGGGAACCCTGATCAATGAACTGGCCATCGTGGGCGGTGTCCTCATCCTTTCATCGGGTCTGTCACTGCTTCGGATCAAAGACTGCAAAACCCTCAACTACCTGCCTGCCCTGCTGGTTCCGGCACTCTGGTTCCTGGCGAAGCAATTCCTCCTGCGGTAATCCATCTTTCCAGTATTTTTCAGTATGTCCTACCCAACGTTCTTCAATCCGGAAGAATCCTACTCCCGCTCAGAGATCGAGGCCCTTCAGCTTGACAGGCTTCAGGCCACGGTCAAGCATTGCATGCATTCCCCGTTCTACCGGGAACGGTTCCGCCAGGCCGGGCTGACGCCTGCGGATATCCGCACGCTGGACGACCTCAGGAAGATTCCCTTCACCACCAAGCAGGACCTGCGCGACACGTATCCGTTCGGTATCGCATCGGTTCCGCTCGACAAATGCGTGCGCCTGCACTCCTCCAGCGGGACCACGGGCAATCCAACGGTCATCCTGCATTCACAGAAGGACCTGGACGAATGGGCCAATGCCGTCGCCCGCTGCCTGTGGATGGTGGGCTGCCGTCCCGAGGACGTTTTCCAGAACACATCGGGCTACGGGATGTTCACCGGCGGACTCGGATTCCAGTACGGCGCCGAGAAAGTGGGCATGCTCACCGTCCCCGCCGCTGCCGGAAATACCCTGCGCCAACTGAAGTTCTTCACGGACTTCGGCACCACCGTGGTGCACGCCATCCCTTCTTACGCCGCCCGCCTGTATGAGGTCATGTGTGAAAAGGGCATCGATCCCCGCCGGGACACCCGGCTCCGCACCCTCGTGATCGGTGCCGAGCCGCACTCCGAGGATACGCGCAAGCGCATCGAAGAGATGCTGGGCGTGAAGGCATACAATTCCTTTGGCATGTCCGAAATGTGCGGTCCCGGCGTTGCCTTCGAGTGTCCCGAGCAGAACGGCATGCACATCTGGGAGGACTATTACATTGTAGAAATCGTGAATCCGGACACCCTCGAGCCCGTTCCGGACGGAGAAGTCGGCGAACTGGTGCTGACCACGCTCAAGCGCGAAGCCATGCCGCTGCTTCGCTATCGCACACGCGACCTGACGCGCATCCTGCCCGGAGAATGCCCCTGTGGCCGTCATCACATCCGGCTGGATCGCATGAAGGGCCGCAGCGACGACATGATCATCCTCAAGGGTGTCAACATCTTCCCTATCCAGATCGAGACCATCCTGATGCAGTTCCAGGAGCTTGCCTCCGACTACCTTATTACCCTCGAAACCGTGGACGGCAACGACGCCATGACCGTCGATGTAGAGATGAAAGACCTCTCTCTTGATGACTACGGCAAACTCCAATCCCTTACCCGGGAGATTACCCGTCAGCTCCGCGACGAAATCCTGATTACGCCCAAGGTCCGCCTCGTGCCCAAGAATTCCCTGCCGAAGAGCGAGGGCAAGGCCGTGCGGGTCGTCGATACCAGAAAGAAATATTAACAATCCACCACCATGACAGTCCACCAGCTTTCCGTCTATATAGAGAACAAGTCCGGCGCCCTTGTGAGCGTGCTGCGTCTTCTGAAACAGGGAAACATCCAACTGATTGCTTCCACCATCGCCG
>ONIQ01000006.1 GCA_900317925.1 uncultured Bacteroidales bacterium
CAATCGAAAGGCATCTCTCCGCGCTAAGAAAAAAAGGACTTATCGGCCATCAAGATTCAAAGAAAACCGGAGGCTACTACGTCAAGTAGTAGGCCTTATGCTTTGTTCGGCTTGTTTTGTTGTTTTCCGTACCGCATTTGTACCACGAATCGCGTAACTGATTGACCTTAAATACAGTCTATCTTTTGCATCGGAAAACGGCAAGCACGGGCAATCATTGTTGATTACCCGGGCAGGAGTTCTTTTCGACAAGTCCGAATATACCAGCTAAACGCTTTTCCCAAGTTCGTATGCCTCTTCCAGCTTGGCGCTGCTTGAGATTTCCCGCGGATCATTGACACCGCCGCAGAAGAGAAGGCCTTTGAGGCTTGCCTTCTCAAAACAATCTATCCAGCCCTGCAGGCCGCTCTCGGCACGCTTCGGCGTGGATTCTTCGTCCTCGGCCGCGGTGGTCAGCAGATATATGTCGCGGAAGCGGTAATCCTTGGGATACATGGCATTCATACGGTCTATGAGCGTCTTCATCTGGCCAGACATCTCATAGTAGTAGATGGGCGTCGCCCAGCAAACGACATCGGCATTCAGCACACTGTCCATAATGGTGGGGACATCGTCCTTGAATACACAGGCACCGGTTTTCTGGCAAGACAGGCAGCCGATGCAGAACTTAATTTCCTTGCCCCGGAGCGAAATGAACTCCACCTCGTTTCCGGCCTCTTTGGCGCCTCCGGCAAATCTTTCTGCCAACGCATTGCTGTTGGAGCCCGGACGGAGGCTGGTTGATATGACCACTACTTTTTTCATAATGAAAAAGTTACGGAAATATTACCTTCTCCCGCTTTAAGGAATGACTTTAGTTCATCCAAGGATTCGTATTGAATCTTGCCAAGACGGGTATAGCTCCAGGTGTTGCTACCGTAGAACAATACAATCTGATTACCGCTATACAGGATGACATCACCGGGTTGCGTAGTGATCTGGGAGTTGTTTGCAGGTAGCGTCAGTCCCAGCGGCCCCACCTTCTCGAAGCCGCCGTAATCGTGGGCCTCATAGGTAATGGATGCTTCGCTTAGTGCTGCCACAAGGGCTTTAGTGGCTTCGTTGTCTTCAATCTTCACCGGAAGCGTCTTTCCGGACACGGTAATCTTGATGGTCTCTGGCATGGTGGTATTGGTTTCTCCGGAATTGTCGTTGCCATTATTCTCTTTGCCTTCATTGTTCTCTTCCCGGGGTATATCGGGTACAACCGGGTCGGGAAGTTTCTCGCAGGCGAGAATAAACGTGGACAGGATTCCGATGGCTAATGTGCGAATCATACTATTTCAGATTTGTTTTGAAGAAACGCTCAATTTTGTCGTAGGGAATTACGCCGGCAACATCGTCGTAGAGGTCAACATGGGAGGCTCCGGGGATGATCATCAGTTCCTTGTTGCTGCCGGTAAGGAGGCCATAGGCATACTCACTGAAGTAGCGGCTGTGGGCTTTCTCGCCGTGGATGAGCAGAACGGGATTCTCGATTTCTCCCGCCCAGGCCAGCAGAGGCTGGTTCAGGAAGCTCTGGCAGCCGATGACGTTCCAGCCGTCTGTAGAATTGCCGCTGCGCTTGTGATAGCCGCGCGGGGTCTTATAGTAGGCGTGATAGTCCTTGACGAACCAGGGGGCATCCTCGGGCAGGGGGTCGATGACGCCGCCGGCGCGCTGGTAAGTACCTGCCGCATAGTCCTTGGTCCGCTGCTCGGCCAGAGCCTTGCGCTTCTCCTGGCGCTGAGCGGGCGTGTCCTCGCTGGCGAAATAACCTTCCACGTTAACCTTGCTCATATCGTACATGGTACTGGCTACGGTTGCCTTGATTCTCGGGTCAAGCGCTGCAGCGTTGATCGCCATTCCACCAAAACCGCAGATGCCGATGATGCCGATGCGCTCAGGGGCGACCAGGTCACAGGTGGAAAGGAAATCCACTGCGGCCAGGAAATCCTCCGTATTGATGTCCGGAGACGCCATCCTGCGAGGCTCTCCGCCGGACTCGCCCGTATAGGACGGGTCGAAGGCGATGGTCAGGAACCCGCGCTCGGCCATATGCTGGGCATACAGGCCGCTGGACTGCTCCTTTACGGCGCCGAAAGGACCGCACACGGCAAGGGCGGGAAGCCTGCCTGCTGCGTTCTTGGGGACATACATATCGGCCGCCAGCTCAATGCCATAGCGGTTGTGGAAGGTGACCTTGCTGTGGTTGACAAGTTCGGATTTGGGAAATGTCTTGTCCCATTCCTGGGTAAGATTCAGGGTACTCATATTCTCGTTAGTGTTTGATTTGCAGGCAAGCAGCATCAGGGATGCGCTGGAGATTGCAAGGAAGGATTTGATATTCATGTCTTTGGTGCTTGATGGTGCAAAGGTAGGCAGACTTTCGGGTATTCTTTAACCGATTTTTGCTTGATTTCTACCAATATCGCAGAACTTTGCGTATTTTTGCACGAAACCAAACCCTTTCGCGTGATATGAAGAATATCTTGCACGTCTCAAATCCCAATGTTTACGCCCGTTTCGTGGGGGCGCCTCAACTGCACCCGCTGGTGAGTGTGATCCATTACGACGAGGTCTCACCAGTCCGTACCAGCCTGAACCGATACGGTGTATACGGTCTCTTCATCCAGAAGAATTTCCCCAGGAACCTAACCTATGGAATGAAGATGTTCGATGCGGCCGATGCTTCCATCATTGCCGTGGAGCCTGGCCAAATCGGCGGGAAGGAAGATAGTGGCGAGGACCTACATATCAGCGGATGGGTACTGCTGTTCTCTCCGGAACTATTGCACGGAACGGACCTGGAGGCAAAGATAAAAGACTATCCATACTTCTCCTACTTCGCCACAGAGACCTTGATAATGGAGCCGTCCGAATGGGGCCGTATCACCCAACTTCTTACGCAACTCAGGTACGAACTGCAGGAAAACGAGGATTCCCCAGCACTGAGGGCCGTCATTCTGGGATATATCCGTCTTGTCCTGGAGTACTGCCAGCGCATCTACCAGCGCCAGCTCTCGCAGGAAGACAAGACATCATCGGACATCCTCAAGCGTTACCATAACCTGCTGCGGGAGTATTATCTGGACGGCAAACAGATGGACCTTGGCGTCCCCACCGTCCAGTACTGCGCGGAGCAGCTTGCCTATTCGCCCCGCTACCTGGGCGACGTGATTCACAAATCCACCGGAGATACCGCCATCGGCTACATCCACGCCTTTGTGATCGAGCAGGGCAAGAACCTTCTGATGAACGGTCATAATGTCAATGAAACCGCGTACCTCCTGGGCTACGAGTTCCCGCACCACTTCACCCGTCTCTTCAAGAAGGTGACGGGGATTACGCCTATGATGTTTCTGGGAAAATAGTCAAACCGTTGTATTCGATGGCCGAAAAAGGGCTGGATTCTACGATTAAGTGAGTCAAGAGAAAAATGAAAAAAATTGCTTTGTTCTGATGAAATGCCCTTCCTGCACGGCGGCAAACGTGGCTATAGCAGCAACGATGGAAATAGGAGTCACTGTGCAGAACACTGCCGGCACCGTCAGGAACAGCAGTAATCCAGTCAGTTTGTTGGCCAAAGTGTGAGGAAAACAGAATCGTTTAAAGACGACCAGGGCTGATATCTGGTTCACAATCTTGATAATGACAATCACCCCAGCCCAAATCCAAAGCCACGCTGGAATCTCCAGTACCGGCAACAGCCGGATGGCGCAGCAGGCTACGAATACGATGTCGGATACACTATCCAGAATGGCTCCAGTTTTGCTTTCTGCGTGGAGCCTTCTTGCCAGCCAGCCATCTAATATATCACTGAGCCCGCAGAGTACATATAGTGACCAGAATGGCCAGCCCTTCACATCGCAAAACAGCAGGCTGATGGAGCCTGCTATCCTGAGCTCCGATATGACATTCGGCAATCGCTTCATACCGGATGTCTTACTATCCTGAAAGTGCAACGTTCGCCCCCTCGGAGTATCGTATTCTCAATCCGGACATCGAACCGACTGTCAGGCTCAAGCTGCGAAAGAATGAATAATATGCTTTGCCGGGAACATTCCTGATAACTCAGTTCATAAACCTTCCCCGGCTCAATCACCCTGCCCTGATACGACTTGCTGTTGTACCCTTCCGAGTAGATCCTGTCGAAATCCCCATCATACTTGGCATATATTTGCTTATGTACCTGGAGAACATAATCCTTAACACATTCGATGGCAGCATTGATGTTGCCGATAATGTCCCGATAGTGCTTGGTGATGTCGTTCTGGATGTCGATAACGACAAGTACTTTGTTGCTCACTGTTTCTATTATAAATACGGTTTGTCGTCCAGCGGACGGGTGCAGCCCCATTGTTTGGCGAAATAGTCGAAATTATTGCGTACAAGGCGCTTGATGAATAGCTTGAACAGAAGATGGACAATCCATGGATTCTTCTCGGGGCCGGTGAATTTGCGGGACTCAGGGGTCATGAAACTTCCGTGAGCAGCAAACGACTGACCCATTTCGGTATATCCATCCAGTTTCTTATCCATTGCCTTTTTCATCTTCTCGTCGTCACGCAAACGGATCATGAAACTGCCGCCTTGAATCAGACAGCCTCCGTAGGTACAGCCCAGCTGTGAAGGTAACGATTGCAAGAATCGCTCGCAAAGGCGAAACTGATGCCCTTCGTCGAAGCCGCCATGCAGGATAAAAGACATTAGCGCTGGTTGCCGGCGTTCAGTTGGCAGTGACTCAAGAAACTCTAACATGATACTCGGCACACACTCCACATAGAGCGGCAGGGCGAAGATAATCTGCTCGTTGCCCATGAATGCGTCACGTGCAGCATCCCATTCTCTGCGGTCCGACAGGGAATATAGCTCAAAGCTGGCTCCAGCAGCCTGGAGCCCTTTGCCGAACGACTGGATGATCTTGGCCGTGTTGCTAAGCTTCTGTACACGCGGACTTCCATTGATGATAATTACATGCATGGCTCACCCTCCCCCATTTTAATCACACCCAACGGCTTCCCGGCAAGGTTTGACGCCACTCGCCGACTCCATTCTTCAAGAAACTCCTGGTCGGCCTCACCTTTGTACAGCAGACCGAAGTTCAGCGGATGGTAACGCAGTTCGTGACGCTCTAAGCCAGCGCGGAACTCGATGTACATATTCAGCATCGGCACAATGCGGTCCATCACCAGCTTGCCGTGCCAGTCTACGAATCCAAAGCGCGTATCAGAGACCAGCCACAGGTTTTCCGCGCCAACCAACTTCTTGATGATGCCCTCATAGTCATCTTTGATGGCGCACACGCCAGGCGTCTTCAACCAGCACATATTGCAACCCATGCAGTGCGCAATTCTCTTGTCGGAGGTGTTGAGAACCTCAACTTCATCGCCTTTTATCAGGGTGCCAATCTGTTCAGAAACAGCACCTCCCTCTAATGTGTTCAATACAATTGTCTTCATCAGTGTCCTTTGTGTTTCTCCTTCTTCATAAAAACTTTTGTCCATATTATTTCGACTTCAAAGATACTGCTTAAAAAAACAAGAAAAAAGTAAAATTTTTTTCAGAAAATTATTTTTGCCATATTTGTAAACGACAAGCAGGTCCCCTGTTCAGGGCCCGATAGCTCCGGAGAGCGCTGTATGCTTGTTATTTCAAAGATTGAAAACGAGCTCCTCGGGTCGAAACAAGGGTGTTTTCAATCTTTTTTTATTCATCTTCAGAATGGTATTGGGTTGCAGTCAGATGGTCGATTACTCTCCGTCTGTTTGGTGGGGGTTATAAACAACATCCTCAAAAGGGTCTCTCTTCATCCAAAAGTCATGCAGGTCTCGGATAACCCTGGGATCGCCGAACTCCAGCGGATGCCTGGTCGGGGTCGCTTCAAGATAAGGAATAATGTCCAGGCACTGTTCCAGTTCGAGGAACAGGCTGCCGAAGAGCTCCATGAAAACGGGATTATAGTCACATAGCTCGTCACCTCTCCTGACATCGCGGGCAAGCTTTTCGATAAGTTTGAGCGTTTTTGCTTTCATGACATCGCCTCCTCCTGTTTTTTATCCTGACCATATTCCGGTTTCCACTGCTTGCCGCTCTTCCAGAGGGAGTACATCAAGCAAAGAAGCTTCCTCTCCAACGCCACGAGGGCAATGTTCTTGGACTGTGGATGGGAGGCGCATATCCTGTTGTAGTCCTCCATCAGCTGCGGGTTGCTCCAAGAAGCGACCATGGCCGGGAAGTACAACCCGGCACGAAGGTGGGCGTTGCCCCGCTTGGTCATATGCCCTTTTTTGTCTGTGTCGCCGGACTGCTCCTTCTTGACGTCCAGACCGGCATAACTGGCTACCTGCTTGGCGCTGGTCATCTGGTGAAAGCCAAACGTCTCTGCGGTGACCAGGATGGCGGTCTTCTTGCCGATGCACTTGATGGACTCCATATTATCCACCCCGGCTTTGATGACCGGGTCGCCATTGACCAGTTCGGCCATATCCTGTTCATTGGCTGCCTGAACCTTCTCAATGGACTTGAGCAGTGTCTTATGGGCTTTCAGGACGCTCTTGGTCACATATCCGGAGTACGTTACGGACTCCATCCTGCCAAGGACCTGCGTACGCGTCTTCTCCAGCTGCTCGGAAAGACGGCTCATATCCCTGAGCTGAAGATACTTCTCATCCGGAATGGGCCACGGTTTGAGTCCGGGAGTATCGCAGCCCATCGTTGCCAGCATCTTGCTGTCAACGGGGTCCGTCTTGGTTCTCTGCCCGTTGAGCCGTGCGAAGTTCTTTGCCTTATTGGCATGTACGATGATGACCGTCATGCCCTTTCGGGCCAGGAAAAGAGCGAGGGACTCATGATAACATCCTGTCGTCTCCATGAGGAAAGAATACGGAACGGAACTGTCGACCTCATTCCCGCTCCATGCCAGTAAGTGTCTGAAGCCCGGTTCGGAGTTCTCAAACTCCTTCGGCTTCGTGTAGAAGTGCAGGTCCTGCTCGGTGCTCTGACAAAGACAGAACGTGAACTTCTTCTTGGAGACATCTATGCCGATGCATTGTCGGCGCAGCCTGTCTCCATCCTTGAGTTGTAAGTGCTTCATGCTGAAGATGAATTATGAAGTTGAACATACGGTCTTCCCCATAATCCACCGCTTTGACTCTTGGATGAACTCAAGATCGGCCAGTGCCGTCCTATTATACCTTGCCCAAGCTCCAGAGAATGGGAAAAGGAAGGGGACGACAGAAACTTTGTCGCGGTATAGCAAAGCTTACCAAGATAACGCTCCGCTCGTCCCCCAAGACCTCCTTTGTCCGCAAAAATACGAAAATAGGATGGCCCCGGTCCTTCTCCCTCCGACAGGATGGTGGCGGATGGCCATCCGCCACCATCCTGTCAAGAGTCGAAAAAACTTCCTGGTGCAAAAGTAAGAGTTAGCGTATCTTTCGTTCCGAAATAAAAAACTGATATGGACAATGATATGGACAATTGCGCATTATTCCGGCAATCAGTTTTTTGTTTCTCTTTTCACGAAAAGTGGTAACTTTACCACATGTTCATCAGACCGGCACATAAAGAGGACCTGAAGGCTATCTTGGACGTACTGGACGCGGCCAAGGGGATCATGCGCGCATCCGGCAATACCCGGCAGTGGGAGAACGGGTATCCGTCCGAAGAAGTGATTCTGCACGACATTAGGAAAGGATACGGATATCTACCATGTGGTACACCGGGTAGCCAGTTATCCCCATGTGCACGGCGTGTTCCGCGCCATCATGGACTGGTGCTTCTCTCAGGATCCGAATATCCGGATCGATACGCATCGGGACAACCGCATCATGCAGCATTGTATTCTCCGATACGGATTCACCTACTGCGGGATTATCTATCTGCAGTCCGGCGACGAACGGCTTGCCTATCAGCGGAAGAGAGAGTAGCTTGAAGTTCCAGGCGAAGCACTCTTATGGGCCGATCCGCACCTTGATACTGGGTTTCGTCGATTACGGTTTCTCCGGTGGGGACGAAACCGCATTTCTCCAAGACGCGTCCGCTCGCAGGGTTGTCGATGAAGTGTCCGGAAATAAGGGACTTGATATCAGTCATAGCCCGGATATGCTGGATCATCAGATCGAGCGCTTCTGTGCAAATACCTTTGTTCCAATAGGGTTTAGCGATCCAATAGCCGATAAGCGGCTCGCCGTCACGGGCCGGAAGGTTGCACTCACATGAGGGGCCATAGCCCATAGCGCCGATAGCCTCTCCTGTCTCCTTCAACTCGATTGCCCAGGAATTTGTGGCATCGTGAAAGACTGTCCGGATTACCTCAAGGCTTTCTTCTATGGACCGATGAGGCGGCCAGCCGGCCCGGGGGCCGACATCGGGATCCGCTGCCCACTTGTATAACGCGGGAGCGTCGCTATCCCTCCAGGGCCGGAGGATGATGCGGTCTGTTTCCATCACACCGTCATAAAAGAGTTGCCCCGGAAGGCGCTTCTTCTCCTTGACCGGGAAGGTAGCCTCATACCGCATAAACGCCTCAGGGTTTTCATCGGCAACGAAATAACCCTTTGGCGGACAATACGTTGCCTCTTCTATTCCATTTGCCTTGAGCCAGCCGGGAATCAGTTCCTGAGCCAGGAAGAAAGGAACCGGATCATCCTTGGGAAAGTCGTGATAATGGATACCAAAGCTGCTAGCAAGCGAGAAACCGGCGTGCTTGTAAAAATCGATATTTCCTTCCATACAGAGGAATCCCACACCCATTTCCCGGGCCTTCCCCAACGCATAAAGCAAGAGTTTGAGTCCGTAACCTTTGCGCTTATATTCGGGATGGATGCCGATGGGGCCAAACGTCCAGGAGGGCTTGCGCGTACCGTCAGGCAGCACCAGTTCCGCCTTGGAGAACATAACGTGGCCAATCAATCGGTCCTTCTCCTCCATGACAAAGTCAAGCTCCGGAATGAAGTCCGGGTTGTCCCTGTAGCAATGCAACACAAAGTGTTCTGTGCATCCGGGACGATAAACATTCCAGAAAGCCTCGCGAGTGAGGATCTCAACCGCACGGCATTCTTCCGGTCTTTCAAGTCTGATTTTCATTATGTTGTTCAATAAGTAAGCATCTCCGGCAATTTCTTCAGGTCGTAGCATCGGCTCCAGCTATTAAGAACTCCGTGATACCGTTATCAGCGATGAGTTCCTTCACGCCGGCCAGAGCGGGATTCTCCGGCATGGAATCCGTAAGTGTCAACTCCTTGCGCCAACGTTTCAGATGCGGGAAATACATCTTCATCTGGCCGATGTATTCTTCCTTCGTGATGGGCGTCGGCAGCCCTTTGTTCACCTCGTCCACGAACTGGGCGCAGTGTTCAATCATCTCATCCATTGTGCACTCCTGCAAGAACTTCCCGTCCTTATAACAGTACATGCAGTAATCCTCATTCTTACTCCCGTCGGCATTGGTGCCGAGAACCTCCTCTGTGAGCGGCATTCCGCAGCTCTGGCAAAATTTCATTTCCATATGTTCACTGTTTGTCCATATATTTACTGCTGCAAATATAGTGTATCTTACGTTCCGAAATACAATACAATATGGACAATGATGTGGACAATTAGGGATTTTTTCCAAATATGATTGGTCATTCCCGCCCCTTTGCTTATTTTTGTGCAGAACTGATACGGAACATCGATTATGGCAAGACCGGTTACTGTCACAAAAGAAAGAATCCTTTCCGCATCCCTTGATTTGGTGCGATCCGGAGGCCTCTCGGCCCTTACTGCACGAAGCATATGTGCCCGCCTTGATTGCGGCGCCAACGCCATCTTTTCGTCATTCGGCTCCATTCAAGGAGTCCGGGACGCCGTCCGGGAGGAAGCCCGGAAACTGTACCGGAAGCGGGTAGGTGACGGTTTCGCGCTCAATCCTCCATTCAAAGGCTTTGGCATAGCCTTTATCTGGTTCGCCATGGACGAGCCGCATCTATTCTCCATGATTATGGAATCGCCCTCGCAATCCGCTTCCTACAAGGATTACATTGATTCCTACGTGGGTTTCAAGCCGGAGAGCCTTTCTGCTATAGCGGACACCTTCGGCCTGCATGGCGAAGATGCAGAAACGCTCTATTATCAACTCATTTTGGTGGCTCTGGGCCTTGCATCAACCTGTACCGACGGAAGAAGTCCGCTCACCATCCCGCAAGTCAGCGAAATCCTCGGCAAAAATGTCAGGGCATTTCTGATGGTTATCCGCGCCGGAAACGACGAGCGGGAAAGGTTCGTTCCGAACATCGGCGAAGGCCCAGGCGGTGATGTCGATTCCTATGTATTGATGCAAGCGCTTGTCGGGCAGAATCACCTGCTGCAGCGGCTCCGTACCAAGCCCCGCTATATCCAGGATGAAGAGTGGGCAGAATTGGAACGGATGCTCCGGAACTCATGCGAACTTACGCCCGAATCCCTCCGGGAAACCCATCCCGATCTGACAAAGGGTGATATCCGCACCTATATCCTCTCGCACCTGCAATTCTCCGTATCTGAGCAAGCCATCCTGCTGGGGATCTCCCCTGCCTCTGTTACCAAAGCACGCCAGCGGCTTAAAATAAAACTGTTATCTTGATTCGGTTTCGAGAGGATTCTCCACTGCTATTTCCTGACGGAGTGTCTAGCCTTAATGGCTTCTAAAGCAGTCATAGTAACGTTATATCAGCCCTTCAATTTGGCGATAATGTCGTCCAGCATCCGGAACAGGCCCGGAAGGTTCTCAGGAGAGACACTATCACAAATTACGGCACTACCAACAGCCTTGGGCACATTTGTAAGTGACTTCTGCAGGGCCCTCCCCTTCTGTGTTAAGGATACGATCATCTGGCGGGCGTCCGTCTTGCCTTTGGCCCGGGTGATGATACCCTCCTTCTCCATCCGCTGGAGCAAGGGCGTGACCGTATTGGTCTCCAGGCAGAGGCGCTTGGCGATGTCGTTCACCGGCTGTCCGTCCTTCTCCCACAGGACCAGAAGCACCAAATACTGGGGATAGGTCAGACCTTGTTCCGACAGGAGCGGGTGGTATGCCTGCGTGAGAAGGCGGGATGCAGTGTACAGCCTGAAACAGAGCTGATTATCAAGCAAAAAAGCTTCTTTTGCCATTACGATTGTATTTTATAACTGCTTTACCAGCCGGTTCTGAAGACCAATCTTTTCAATATCGTTCACGATGCAAATATAAGCATTTATTTTTATATCGCAAGCGATATTAATTATTTTTTTTCGTTTCGTCTTGCTCGCGTGTTATTTCACAAAAAAACGTATCTTTGCGATTAACATGATTTTATACACTTATAACTAATATTATGGAAGCCGCATTCCTCTTTCTTGAACTGGCCGTTGTCCTGGCGATGATTTTTATCGGAGCGCGTGTGGGCTCCATCGGCCTGGGCATGTATGGGATGGTGGGTGTTTTCCTGCTGGTATTCGTCTTCGGGATGGAGCCGGGGAACATTCCCATCGACGTAATGCTCATTATTGTTGCTGTCATTACGGCTTCCTCGGCCCTCCAGGCCGCCGGAGGGCTGGACTATATGGTAGAGGCTGCGGCCCGCTTCCTGCGCAAGCACCCCAGCCACATCACCTTTTATGCGCCCCTTACAACCTGGCTTTTCTGCATCCTGGCCGGCACGGCGCACACCTCTTATGCCCTCCTGCCCATCATTTCCGAGATTTCCCTGAAGGCCAAAATCCGTCCGGAGCGTCCGCTGAGCGTTGCCGCCATCGCCGCTTCGCTGGGCATCACCGGTTCTCCGGTATCGGCCGCAACTGCCGCCATCCTCTCCCAGAGCCTTCTGGGGGCACACGGTGTGGGCATGTCCCAAATCCTGATCGTGACCATCCCCTCTTCCCTGGTGGCCATCCTGGTAGCCGCTTTGGTACAGAATTTCATCGGGAAACCTCTGGAGCAGGACCCGGAGTACCAGCGTCGTCTCCAAGCCGGTCATCTGGAGGAGGAAGACGAGACCGAAAAGAAAAACGTCAACCCACGCGCCAAATGGGCTGTGCTGGTGTTCCTGCTGGGCGTTGTCCTGGTGGTGCTTTTTGGCAGTTTCCCTTCCCTTCGCCCGGCTTTCAACGGTTCACCCATCAGCATGAACTCCGCCATTGAGATCATCATGATGTCCATCGCAGCGCTCATCCTCCTGGTGGGCAAAGCCGATGTAAAGAAGGCAGTAAAGGGCAATGTGTTCAGCGCCGGCATGGTAGCCATGGTTTCCATCTTCGGTATCGCCTGGATGGGCAGTACCTTCTTCGAGGGCAACAAAGACCTTATCATCGGCGCTGTCGGCGGGCTTTTCACCCAGTGGCCGATGCTGTTTGCCATTCCGCTGTTCCTGATGAGCATCATGCTTTTCTCGCAGGCCGCTACGGTGAAGACGCTTTACCCGGTGGGCCTTGCTTTGGGCATTCCTCCGATGATCCTGCTCGCGCTTTTCCCGGCTGTGAACGGTTATTTCTTCCTGCCGAACTATCCGACACAGGTGGCCGCCATCGGCTTTGACCGGACCGGTACCACCAAAATCGGCAAATACGTCATCAACCACTCGTTCCAGCTGGCCGGCTTCATCACGACCGTGGTAAGCATCGGGCTGGGATACCTGATCATACAATTCCTATAAGCCCCTTACTCCAGGGCTGCGGCAAATATTGCCGTGGCAGACAAACAGGACGCTTATCGGACGCTCATCCATCTTATTCAAGGCGAGCTATTTGATCTGCTTCAGGGCTCGGGCCAGCTGGTCCGGGCAACTGGTGCCGCGACCTTTGCAGTCAATGCCTTCCAGACGGGCAATGACGTCGTCCTTTTTCATTCCGGGCACGAGGGCGCCCAGGCCCTGCGTATTGCCGTGGCAGCCGCCGGTGTAGCGGACGCTGCGAAGGGTATCTCCCTCTAATTCAATATCGATCTGCTTGGAACAGACCACACCGTCGGTCTGAAAGGAAACCTTTCGGATTCCTCCTTCCGTCGTATCAGAAAGTAAGGTTACATCGAACATACAACAAACTATTTATTTCGGTTCCGACTGCAGGTAAGCCTTCAAAACGACGATTGAATTGTCTTTGAATACACCATTCGGAATTCGGATTTCCGTGCATCCGGACTCACTTGACAGTTCCAGGCCTTGCCCCGTCTCAAGGACGAAGCAGTCCTTTAACGAAACGGAAGGAATTGTGACCGTGGATTTGGGCTTTGCAAGGAAGACGTAGAGGATCTTTTCGTCCCCCGCTGTCTTTTCCGTCAGATACACATCCTCATCCGCCACTTTCAGCGAAGAGGGATTTGCGCCGTAAACCGCCTCACCATTGGCGCCCAGCCACGCACCCATTTCCCGGAGCCGCCTCACGGCAGGAACCGGCAGCGTGCCGTCTGCCTTGGGACCGACATTCAGCAGGTAATTGCCTCCCATCGACGTGTTGCTGACCAGGTAACGGAGCATCCGGGTAGCCGGCTTCCAGTTGAAGTCCTTGCTATGGTAAGCCCAGGAATTCTGCATGGTAGCCGGGGTCTGCCACGGCTTGCTCAGCATTTCTTTCGGATAGGAGTTGTCATGCATCTCAAGGAAATCGATATTCTCGCCAGGATTCGAATAACAGATACGACCATTGATGAGGCATTTGTCGCTATACGTCCGGACCAGGCGGATCAGTTCGTCGCGCCGTTCCGGCGTAATATGGGTGTTCCCGTCCCAGGTATCGAACCAAAGGAGGTCCGGGTCGTATTTCTGAATCAGTTCCTTTACCTGCGGAAGGGATTTCCGTTGCCAATATTGCTCGAAATCCTCGTCAGCCCGCCAGGGATACCAATAGGGCAAGGCGCCGTCAGGATCTTCCCAATCCTGCCAGTGTGAATAATAAAAGCCGTATTTCAGCCCATATTTCTTGCAGGCGGCCACCAGCGGGCCAATCAGGTCTTTCTGATAAGGAGTTGCGGCGATATCGAAGTCCGACACGTCGGAATCCCATAAGGCGAAACCCTCGTGGTGCTTTGCCGTAATAACCAGGTACTTCATTCCCGCGTTGCAGGCCTCACTTACCCAGCTTTCAGGATCATAGTTCACCGGGTTGAACTCCCGGATCAGGCCATTGTAGTACTCGTCGGGAACCTCCAGGCGGGGTTTGATCCACTCGGCATACCAGGAATTGCCTTCCGCGAAAGTGGTATCGGGCATGGTGTGACCGTTGTAGGTCCCTTCCAGGATGGAATACAGTCCCCAGTGGATGAACATTCCGAACTTTGCGTCCTTGAACCACTCGACCTTCTGCGGATCCAGTTTCAAGGAAACCGCCGGAGCCTTCTTGATATTGGAACAACCCATTACCCCTGCGGCCATGAAGGCGCAAATTGCAAGCATCAACTTTTTCATCACCATTCTGTTATTTTGCTAAGGTCCAGTACTAAATAAGCGTTAAGGAATGCCCGGAAGCCGGAATATACTTTTGCAGGAGATCCTGCGTATGGAGTTTGACGAAACAGGTAGGCGTGCCATCCGTGCAGGCAAACCAGGCTGCTTCCGCCACTCCCCTGTCCATCACCAGGTTGACATTCCCGGCCGAAGGCAGGATGCAGCTCAGCACGGTAGTGGCCCCTACTTCTACGCCGGTGAGCTCCCAGAGTTTGTCGGCCGGAGCGAAAGAGACGCGGGGAATCCCCAGCGCGCCACAGAAATCCCGTGTAACGAAAGGTTTGTCATCGGTCGTAACATACAGATAGAACGCTGTCTGCTGCCGGTTGCACAGAAAAACGGTCTTGACAATGCGTACGCCAATCTTCGCGTCGATGTGCTGACAGTCTTCCATGGTCAGGCCCGGGTCCGTATCCACCCGTTCAAAGGGGATAGAAAAAGACCGGAAAGTATCGTAAACTGTCTGCTGCAGGACCGAAGCGAAAGTCTCCGGTGGCGTGCTGATGGGGTCACTCACTTTGAACATAGTCACAAACTTACATAAAAAACTTGGGGATTAAAAGAATACCGTGCCTTAAACAGAATCAAGATACTTGCCGAAAGCGGGCCGATACTGTTCTCCGACGGGAAGCGTCACGCCATTGCGCAGCCGCACACGTGTCCTGGAAGCCTCTGCGACAAACCCCAGCGCGATAATATAGGAACGGTGGATACGCATGAAACGCCCCTTCGGCAACTGATCAATCAGGTTTTTCAAGCTGTACAAAGCGATCACCGGAGCCTCTTCGTCAACCAGATGAATCTTGATATACTCGCTCCAGCTTTCAATATAGACAATCTTTCGGGTATCGACGCTGACGGTGCGATAATCGGCCTTGACATGCAGGATCGCATCGGCTTCCTTTCCGGCAAGAGCCGCTTTCATCTCCAGCTGTTCGCGCAGTTTCCCGCAGGACGTTTCGAATTCCTTGAAACTGAAAGGCTTCAGCAAATAATCCACCGCATTGACCCGGAATCCCTCCACGGCGAACTCCGAATACGCTGTCGTAAAGACCACGGCCGGAGGATGTGGCAGAGACTTGATGAAATCCATTCCGCTCAAGTCCGGCATATTGATATCCAAAAAGACAGCCTCGGCCTGCTCCAGATAGGGTTTCGCCTGATTGGCGCTGCTGCAGGCGGCCACCAGTTCCAGGAACGGCACCTTCGCGATATACATTTCCAGCTGGCGCAAGGCAAGCGGTTCGTCGTCTATGGCAATAACTCGGATCATGAAGCCATCATAATGGGTTGGGAAGGAAGGATCATCAGCACGTCATAGCAGCCCTCTTTTTCCCGGGTAGAAAGCAGGAAGGAACTACCATAGAGAAGGGAAAGCCGTTTCCGGACATTCTCCAGGCCGATGCCGTGCTGCCCGCTGTCTTCCGAAGGGTGCGAGGAATTGGCGCATTCGAACAAAACCCTCCCGTCCGACAGTTCGACCTTTATGCTGATAAACGAATCTGCTGCGTAACTGATGCCATGCTTGAAAGCATTTTCCACAAAAGAAGCCATCGCCAGCGGTGGGACAGCTGCGTCGGGACACGCTGCCGGGAAAACCGTCTCTATCCGGACGGCATCCTCCGGGTATCGAAGCCGCATCAGGGAGATAAAATGATCGATAAAGTCCAGTTCTTTTGCCAACGGGATGGTAGGAGCATTCCCCTCATAAAGCAAGACACGCATCATCTTGGAAAAAACTTCGATGCTCTCCTTGGCTTTTTCCGGGTCCAGATCCACCAGGGCATGAATATTATTCAGCGTATTCATCAGGAAATGCGGATTGATTTGATACCGCAGGGACTCCAACTGCTGCCGGATATTCTCTGCCTCCAACTCCTTCATCCTGCGCTCCTTGCGACGGGATTCGATATAGAAAAAAACACCCAGGTCCACACCGACCAGCAGAATTCCCATGATCAGCCTCGACGTTTCCGGCTTCATCGGCCCGCGAGGCCGCGGTTTATCGAAAAATTCGGGTTCCCTGGGAAAAGGCGGGGCCCCGGCAGGCCGGCTTATGGGCGAAAAGCACCAGACCCCGAAGAGGACGAGCAGCGCAACGGTAAGTCCGACATACAGGGGAAGTTTCTTCCTGATAAGGGGCGCCAGGAGGAAATGATGGATCAAAACGAGAAGGATGAATGGGAACAACGTCTTCATTCACGATACTTTTTGCAAAAATACCACCTTTTTTTCATTTACCCCAGCAATTCGCTGAAGAAATGACGGCGTTCGCTGAATCCCGACTCGGGGGTGCTTTATTTGGTGCAATAATTGGAAATCATGAAAACCGTAAACCAAATATTTTGCGTCATGAAACAGTTTGTATTGCTCCTCACAACGATAGCGCTTGCCCTTTCGGCTTGTGAAAAGGACGATCCCGTATCCGTCCTGAAAGACCCGGCACTTGCCTGGAACGCCGAATCATTCGAAGCCACCATCGGCTCTGAGAATGTATTCCCTACGCTTACGAATACGTATCAGGTGCCCGTCACCTACTCCTCCTCGAAACCGGAGATAGCCACCATTGACAGCAACGGCACCCTTACGCTTGTCTCTTCCGGCTCAACACTGATAACCGCTTCATTTACAGCCAATGAGGCCTACTTAGCATCCAGTGCTTCCTATCTTCTGACCGTCGTGAGTACCTCCAATAGCGATGCGTATGACGGTTCCCTTACATTCCCCTCAACGGGCGACCCTGAATCCGATGACGACATCTCCACCACCACCTTCAAGGGGAAGATAACCATCCAATTCTCCCAGTCGGGCGATGCGGTCGTAACCGGCGACAGCTATGGCTATGTTAGCGTCGATGGGAACCATGTCACCGTGAACAACACCGGCGGCGAAGTCCTCATCTACGAACTCACCGGGGCCACGGCCAACGGATCCTTTAAAGTATATGGTGTGAAGAAACAGGCTATCGTCTTGAATGGGGTGAGCCTCACCAACCCGAACGGAGCAGCCCTCAACAACCAGAACAAGAAACGCACGTTCATCGCGGTCTATGGCAACAATACGCTGTCCGACAGCGAATCGGCCGCCTACGCACAGGTTGGAGAGGAAGATTTGAAGGCCGTTCTTTTCAGCGAAGCCCAGCTGGTCTTCAGTGGAAGCGGCCTGCTTACCGTCAACGCTTTGAACAAACAGGAAAAATCGGCTATTGCGACCGATGATTATATCCGGCTGATGGACAGTCCAACCATCAAGGTCAACACCGGGAACGGGGCCGGACACGGATTCAAGGGAAAAGACTATGTCCAGCTTTCCAACGGCTTCCTGATCGTAAACACAGCCGGTGACAGGAAGAAAGGCATCTCCACGGACGATTATGTCCTTGTAGAAGGCGGCACGCACATGGTGACCATGACGGGTGGAGTGGCCTGGGACGAAGAGGACGCCGAATACAGCGGAACGGCCGGTATCAAGGCAGACAATTACTTTGCCATGACCGGTGGCGCCCTTACCATCAAGAACACCGGTAACGGCGGAAAAGGAATCAATGCCGGCAGTTATGATTATGACTCCGAAAACCACACCCTTTCGGACAGCTATATCTCAGGCGGCACCCTAACCGTAACCACCACCGGGCGTGAAGTGAACGATGTTTCGGCCAAAGGCATCAAAATCGGCTGGGTGACCAAGGAAGGCAGCGGAGACCGCGCAAAAGTAACGGGATACGCGGGCAAACTCACCATCAGCGGGGGAAGCGTAACCGTGAACAGCACCTATGGCGAAGGCCTTGAAGTCAAGGGAGACCTGACCTTTGCAGGCGGAGAGACCTTTGTCTCTTCCACCAGTGAAGATGCCATCAATTGCCAGGGAGAACTTACGGTAAATGAAGGCTTTGTCTATGCCTACTCTGCCGGCAACGACGCCATGGATTCCAACGGGAACACCATCCTGAACGGCGGCTATGTCATGGCCATCTGCACCAAGGGAAGTCCGGAAGTAGCCATCGACGCCAATACGGAAGATGGCAAGAAACTGTATATCAACAGCGGCGCTACCGTCGTGGCTTATGGCGGCCTGGAAAACGGTTATTCCGCCTCCCAGAGCGTGTACAGCATGAACGGAACGGCCGGTGTCTGGAACGCCCTCTATAACGGCAAATCATTCATCGCCGCATTCAAGGCCCCGTCCAATATCTCCAGCTTCATCGTATCGGCCCCGTCCCTGACCGGCGGATACAAAGGCGTGAGTGTCAGCGGCAACGGCAAATGTGGCGGCGTTTGGGCAAAGGACGGCATCTCCGGAGGTTCCGCCGTAACCCTCTCCAACTACAGTGGCGGGAACGGAGGGCCCGGTGGAGGCGGCAGGCCGGGGATGTTCTAGAATCCCATTACTTGTCAATGCTTACCAAGGTATATTTGCGGGAGCCCAGTCCAAGGGCTTCCGCAAATTCTATGGTATGCAAGCCGTGCTGCTTGTCGATGCGGCTGAGGAGATCGGTCGGATCGTTGGTGGCCGTCACCTGCTGATTATTGATGATATCCACACAGGCCTGGTCCAGGGCCACCGGATCGGTCGATGCCAGGATGCCGTAGTCTTCCAGTTTCACCGGGGCGGGATGATCGACGCAGTCGCAGTCAATCGACATATTGTTCATCACCGAGATATAGATGATTCCTTTCTGTTTCTGGAAGTAGTTCGCCACCGCCTGAGCGGCAACAGCCATGCTCTCCAGGAATCCGTCCTGGTCACCGACAAATTCCGGCGTCCAGAGCTTCTCCATGTCCAGCTTCTCCATCTTGCCGGCCGAATGGATATAGGCCTTGCCATTCTGGCTCGCACAACCGATGGACAGGTTTTTCAAGGCGCCGCCATAGCCTCCCATCGGGTGGCCCTTGAAATGGTTGAGGGCAATCATGAAGTCATAATGGGCCAAATGTCCGCCCACAATATCATATTTGATGCGGGAACGGTCTTTCACCGGAATACGTATCTCGTCATACTCATCCATGATATCCACGGGAAAGAGTTCGGTGAAACCATGACGCCGGATGACCTCCCAGTGATTCGCGGAAGTGTTGCGGTCGTCCCGCAGATCATCGGGACCGCTGCTATAAGCGGTGTTGCATTCGACCAGGGTGCCGTCCACTTCAAAGAAGAGGTCCTTGACGAGTTCCGGCTTCAGGTAATTGGGATTGCTGCCCTCTCCGGTGCTCATCTTGATCGCCACACGCCCTTGGGCCGGAACGCCCAGGAGCTTGTAAATGTTCACCAGCGATTCTGGAGAAATCTCTCTGGTCAGATAGACCGTCGCCTCCCCGAGGCTTCCGGTTTTCGTTGCGGGATTGTTGTTGCAGCCAGACATCGTCATCAGGATTAAAATGGCGTAAAAAAACTTTTTCATAATCATGAATGATTTGCTTTCCTTTTGGCGGCATAGTATTCATGCCGTTTGGGATTCTCCGGGAACCAGCCCCTCAGCACCCGTTTCTCCTGGGCGATGATTTCATGGATGCCCCAGAAACAGGAAAAGGCGGCCGACCCCAGGATGGTGGACAGCACCAGGTTGTGCACGAAAAGGGAAATACCGGCAAAAAAGGCACCGGCCAGGGCCATCACCCACCAGCTTTGTTTTCCGTAATAATACTCCAGTTTGATAACAATCGGGTGACAGATCCCGATAATAAGGAACACAGCGGCTCCTACTATGATTCCGTTTATATTCATCTATCCTATTCTTCTTCCACAAAGATACAACTATTTGTATTTTTTACTACCTTTGATACAGAAAAACAGTATGTTTTTATAGATGCGTTTATTATTTGATTCGTATGGTTTATAAGAACTTAACAGAATTGATCGGGCGTACGCCCCTGGTAGAAATCGGTCCCTTTGAGGGCCAGCGCGCCCGTATCCTGGCCAAGGTGGAGTATTTCAATCCCGGCGGCAGCGTCAAGGACCGCGTCGCCCTGGCCATGATCGAAGATGCCGAGAAACAGGGCATCCTTGTTCCCGGTGCCACCATCATCGAGCCCACCAGCGGCAACACCGGTGTAGGCCTGGCCTGGGTGGGAGCCGCCCGTGGCTACAAGACCATCCTGACCATGCCGGACACCATGAGCCTGGAACGGCGCAACCTGCTGAAAGCCCTGGGTGCACGGCTGGTCCTGACGCCCGGGAGCGAAGGCATGAAGGGCGCGATTGCCAAAGCCCAGGCCCTGAAAGAGGAGATTCCCGGATCGGTGATCCTGGGACAGTTTACCAATCCCGCCAACCCGGCCGCCCATGAGCGGACAACCGGCGTGGAAATCTGGGACGATACGCAGGGCGACGTAGACATCTTCGTTGCCGGCGTGGGAACAGGAGGAACCGTAAGCGGTGTGGGACGGGCCCTGAAAGCCCGGAAACCGGAAGTCCGGATTGTGGCCGTTGAACCGGCTTCCTCGGCCGTGCTTTCTACCGGTATCGCCGGGAAACACAAGATCCAGGGAATCGGAGCCGGCTTCGTTCCCGATACGTATGACGCATCGGTCATCGATGAAATTCTGCCGGTGAGCGATGAAGATGCCGTCCGCGGCGGACGCCTGCTGTCGGCCCGAGGCCTGCTGGTGGGCATTTCTTCCGGAGCCGCCTTCTCCGCCGCGCTCTCGCTGGCCAGGAAAGAGGAGAACGCCGGAAAAACCATCGTGGCCCTGCTTCCGGATACCGGCGAGCGGTATCTGTCCACCATTCTGTTCGCATTTGAAGACTACCCTGTTTAGCCTATGCATAAAAAAAGGATAGAACTGTTTATGGAGACCGTCCGGAGGCTCGTCTTTGACGGGTCTCCCCTTCTCCTTTCCGAAGCGGGCGTCTTGCTCGACGGGCTGATCGGCAAAGAAAAAACCGATGCCTTCCTGGAGCAGTTTCCGGAAATCAAACGGCTGATACTCACCGATGTAGAAGCCATCCTGAACAACGATCCCGCGGCGGCGGACCGCGAGGAAGTCATCGCCTGCTACCCGGGCGTGACCGCCATGCTCCATTATCGGACAGCCCATTGCCTGTACCGGATGGGCATCCCCGTCCTCCCCCGTTTCATCACGGAACTCGCCCATACGCAGACGGGAATCGACATCCACCCGGCCGCCCGGATCGGCGAATATTTCGCCATCGACCACGGCACCGGAATCGTCATTGGCGCCACGGCGGTTATCGGCCATCATGTCATGCTCTATCAAGGAGTTACGCTGGGAGCCCGGAATTTCCGGTACGATGAAAAGGGACATCCGATGGATGTTCCCCGGCATCCCATCCTGGAGGACAACGTTACGGTCTATTCCAATACGTCCATCCTGGGGAATGTCCGGATTGGCCACGATACGGTCATCGGCGGCAACGTCTGGCTGACCCACGACGTCCCGCCCCATTCAAAGATCCAGCAGGGACGGGCCATCTATGTCCGTTCCTTCGAAGACGGAGAGGGTATTTAAAGAGGAAAGGGCTTCCGCTAACGCTTGTCCTGGACAATTGCGTTGGGATAATCTTCGGGATGGAAGGTTACCTCCCGTTCGCTGACACCGAAAGCGACGTTCCGGAAGGTCATGGAGACGCCTTTCAGTTTGGCAGTCAGGCGGACCGGATAATAGGTACCCTTGGCAATGACCAGTTCCACGGTCCTGGGGGCATTCTTTTCCTTATTGGACTTGGATTTCTTGCAGAGGAAAAACCATTCCTTTTCCGTTTCGGAAGCCAGCGTGACATCATATCCCTTCGTTACGTCCCGGAACATCTTCACATCATCCGTGGCATCCTCGGCCTTCTCTATTTTTACGTTCTCAATCTCCAGGATATTGGAATCGGCCGTATATGTCCAGGAGGTCGTTTCGTCCATCCAGGTAACTGTATTGGCACCCTTGACAGCCGCTTCCATCCGGGTTTTCTTGCCCAGGCTGCGGATGTTGGAAGTGAAGGTACCCAGCAGGGGAAGTTTGAGATCCATCGTCCAAATGAGACCTTCTCCTTCGTGCAACGCCATCTGTTCTTCCATCTTGGATACGATCTCTTCCGGTTTCTGGGCGAAAGCCGTCAACGACAGGGCCAAAGTGGCCAATACTAGCAAAAATTTTTTCATTTTGGTTGGAGATTACTCGATACGTGAACAAATATAAGAAAAATATTCGTATATTCGCTATATGTATAATCCTGCATCTACACACGCCGATGAGTTTATCGACCACCAGGAAATACTGGCCACGCGCATCTGCTTTCGATAGAAGTTCATGTGCTTCGAATCGCTGATATGCTCGCCGGTTCCCGGATCCATGTCTTGGGTCCGGTGAAAATCAATATGTATGCAGGCTGATTCCCCGGAAAAAGGGCAGATAGTTGATGCCCCACCAGCAAATATGCAGGCAAATATAGGCCAGGAGCAGAAGCAGGCAGATTCCCTTCTGCCACTCCGGACGGAAACGGCGCAAATGGATACAAGCCAGATAGACCAGCCAGGTAATGGCCGCCCAGGTCTCCTTCGGATCCCATCCCCAATAGGTTCCCCAGGCATCCTGCGCCCAGAGGGAGCCGAACAGCATACCCACCGTAAAGAAAGCCGTTCCGGAACAGGTCAGGCGGTCGGTCACGTGCCAGAGTTTGTCCCGGTTGCCGCCCGGGAAGACCAGCAGGGAAAGTGCCAGCACGGCCGATCCGGTGAGGATGGTGAAAGCCACCATGTACACGACCACATGCGGGGCATACCACATGCTCTGCAAGGCCGGGACCAGTTCCCGTGACAGCAACCGGCCATGGAACAGGTAAATGCCGGTGCCCACCGCAAGCAAAACGGCGGCCAGCAGCCAGGGATTCCGGCCGAGCCCTTTGTCGAAAAGCAGGAGCAGGGCTGCCGCCAGCATCAGGTAAATCCCCAGATAGACCCCGGGGAGAAAAGGATTCTTGACCAGGAGCAGAACGCCCGGGTCATACTGATAGATGCGCCAGAGGCCCACCTTCATGGGATGGTTAACCGCCACGGTCCCACGGATTTCCTGGCCCGCAGCGGTGAATACGCTCAGATCGGAGCGATAGGATTTCGGTTTCCCGCTATCGTAGGTTTCCTGATTATAGTGATGAAGCAGATAGGTCTCTTCCAAATCGTGGACAATTCCCTTCGCGTCCACCGCCTTGCGTTCCGGTATTCCTTCCCGGAGCTGAATGCGGAGGGACTGTGTCTGCAGGCTTCCCAACAGGGCACAGACCAGGACCACACACAGCCCCAGGTGATAGAATACCTTTTTCATGAAAGGCTACTTCTTGCCGAACCAGGCCAGGCTCTGGCGGCACAGTTCGGAAACGGCCGCCCAGTCGCCGGAGGCGATCAGGTCTTTCGGGAAGAGTTTGGATCCCATGCCCACGGCGGTTACGCCGCTCTTGGCCCAGGCCGTCAGGTTCTCTTCGGTAGGCTCCACGGCGCCGGTGCACATCACCATGGCCCACGGCAGCGGAGCCAGGATGTTCTTGACGAAGGAAGGACCGCCCACGGTGCCGGCCGGGAAGACCTTCACCAGGTCGCAACCCAGTTCCATGGCATGGGCGATTTCGGTAACGGTGCCGCAACCCGGGCTATACGGGACGCCCCGGCGGTTGCACAGCGGAACCACTTCCTCCACCATGCAGGGAGAAACCACGAAATCGGCCCCCATCTGGATGTATTGGGCGGCCGTAGGGGCATCCAGGACGGTTCCGGCACCCAGGGCCAGTTCCGGGCACTCCTCGCGGACAAAGCCGATGAGCTGCTCGAACACCTTGTAGGCGCCGTCGCCCCGGTTGGTAAACTCAAAGGCGCGGATACCGCCGTCGTAGCAGGCTTTCACCACCTTCTTCGTCAGTTCCACATCCTTGTTGTAGAATACCGGCACGATACCCGTCGCCCGGATTTTTCCAATCGTATCATTTTTCTTAAACTTTGCCATATGCGATGCTGTTATCTGGATACACGTCCGCTGCCGCCGCCGGCCATCAGGCCTTCCACCTCGGCCACGGTAACGCGGTTATAATCTCCCAGGATGGTATGTTTCAGGCAGGAAGCCGCGGCTGCGAACTCGATGGCCTTCTGGTCCGTATCATAGGCCAGCAAGCCGTACAGCAGGCCGCCCATGAAGGAATCGCCGCCACCGACGCGGTCCACGATGTGGGTAATGTCGTACCGGCGGCTCTGCCACAGGGTCTTGCCGTCGAACAGCACGCCTCCCCAGGTGTTGTGGTTGGCGTTGATGGAGCCCCGCAGGGTGATGGCCACCTTCTTGCAACGCGGGAAGCGCGCCATCAGCTGGCGGCACACGCTTTCGAAACGGGTCTGGTCGATTTCGCCGCCCGTCTTCTCGGCATCGAAGCCTTCCGGTTTGATCCCGAATTCCATCTCGGCGTCTTCCTCGTTGCCCAGAATGAGGTCGCAACCTTCCACCAGGGCCGGCATCACCTCGGCGGCCGTCTTGCCATACTTCCACAGTTTCTTGCGGTAATTCAGGTCGCAGGAGACCTTCACGCCCAGGCGGTTGGCCACCTTGATGGCCTCCAGGCAGGCGTCTGCCGCGCCCTGGCTCAGGGCCGGCGTGATACCCGTCCAGTGGAACCAGTCGGCACCGGCAAGGACTTCCTCCCAATTCACCATGCCCGGCTGAATCTCGGAAATGGCGGAATGGGCACGGTCATAGACCACCTTGCTGCCACGGGCCACGGCGCCGGTCTCCAGGTAGTAGATACCCACGCGGTCACCGCCATAGACGATGCCGTCGGTCCCCACCCCGAAGCCGCGAAGTTCAGACACGCACATCTGGGCGATGTCGTTCTTCGGAAGACGGGTTACAAATTGCGTTGCGATGCCGTAATTGGCCAGCGATACGGCCACGTTGGCCTCGCCGCCGCCAAAGGTGGCATCGAACTGATGCGCCTGGCTGAACCGCTGGTAGCCCGGCGTCGAAAGGCGAAGCATCACTTCGCCGAAAGTTACTACTTTTGCCATGTTATCTTGTTCATTTATAATTCACTAACCATTTGGAACCACGCGGCCGACTGGGTGATGTCACCCTTGGACCAGCAGGATCCGAAGCAATAGGACACCTCTTCGCCGCTCACAATGGTCCGGGTAAGCAGGGCATGGTCCAGTTCTTCACAGAAGAAGGAATCCTCCGCCCCGGGCATCACCACCGCAACGCCGATCATCCCCTCTTCGGGCTCGACGCTCTGGTCCGATGCATGTTCCCAGATGGCCACCCGGTCCACCTCCTGCAGGGAGGCTTCCACGGTAGGCTGGGCATTGTGCAGCTTGAAACCGGCCGCCACCGTCAGGCTGTCCGTTCCGGTAAAGGTCCAGGTGTCGCGCACCTGGCAGAAATAGCTGTCCGCCACCACGGTCACTTCCTTGTCCAGGGCAACGGAAATGCCTTCTGCAGCGTCCCAGGCAGGATAATGCAGTACGAAGGTCACGGAATCAGGCGTCTGGACGAGGACCTCGCAGCTGCGGTAGTTGGTCGTGGGATACCGGAGCGTTCCGTCGATAAGCGGGGCCGATGCGCCACCGCCCAGGCTCACCGCCACCTTGTAGCAGTCTTTCCCGCCATGGTCGCGGTGGTAGTAATTGGCATCGTCTCCCTTGACGGCGTTCTTGTACCATTCGTCGGCCACCAGCGCACCGGGCAGCTTCACCCAGATGTCAATGCCGGGCGAGGTGGGATTGCCCTCCAGGGCCTTCCCATAGAAGCGTCCGGCAACGAGGTTGTTCTCAAAAACGAAGTCATCGGCCCTTTCGGGAACCGCGCGGGCCATGACCTTCGGCGTAGCCTGCTTGGGGGCACATGCAAGGAAGAGCCCCAGGGCGGCCGCCAGGATAAAGATACGTTTCAGCATATTACTTCAAATCTTTCGTGGCACACCAGTCCATGTCGTTGTAATCGTCGTTCTCGCCGCACATGCCCCAGATAAAGGTATAGTTGCGGGTCGCGCAGGCGCTGTGGATGCTCCACTGCGGGGAAATCACCGCCTGTTCGTTGTGCATCCAGATGTGGCGGGTTTCCTGCGGCTCACCCATGAAGTGACACACAGCCGCGTCGTCCGGGAGTTCGAAATAGAAATACACCTCCATGCGGCGGTCGTGCGTATGGGCGGGCATGGTGTTCCAGGTGCTGCCCGGAGCCAGTTCCGTCATGCCCATCTGCAGCTGGCAGCAAGGCACCACTTCCTTCACCAGCAAGCGGTTGATGGTCCGCTCGTTCGACTCTTCCAGGGAGCCCAGGTGCATCACCACCGCGTCTTTCTTGCTCACCTTTTTCACGCCGGTTTCCCGGTGTGCGGTGGCCGAGCAGAAATAGAAGTGCGAAGGCGCTTCCGCCGCATCGCTCTTGAAAACGATGTGTCGGTTTCCGCGACCCACGTAGAGGGCTTCTTTGTGATCCAGGTGATAGGATTCCTCCCCTACCACCACGGTACCGGGACCGCCCACGTTGATGATACCCACCTCCCGGCGCTGGGTGAACCAGTCCGCCCGCAGGATATCGGGGGCGCTGAGCAGCAATTCTTCTTTCACGGGAACGGCCCCGCCCGCGATGATGCGGTCGAACATGGAATAGACCATGTTGATCTCGTCCGGAACCATCACGTTCTCCACGAGATACTCTTTCCGGAGACGTTCCGTATCATAGTGTTTGGCATCCACATTGCTCGATGCCTGTCGTACCTGACAATTCAGTTTCATGATTCGTTTCACCATTAAGGTTGTTTTCCAATATATGCCAGGATGCCGCCGTCCACATACAGGATGTGGCCGTTTACGGCATCGGAGGCCTTTGAAGCCAGGAAGACGGCCGGTCCGGCCAGCTCTTCGGGAGCCAGCCAGCGGCCCGCCGGGGTCTTGGCCACGATAAAGGCGTCAAACGGATGGCGGCTGCCATCGGGCTGGCGCTCGCGCAGGGGCGCGGTCTGCGAGGTGGCGATATAGCCCGGTCCCAGACCGTTGCACTGGATATTGTAGGCACCGTATTCCGAGCAGATGTTCCGGGTAAGCATCTTCAGGCCCCCTTTTGCGGCGGCATAGGCCGATACGGTCTCGCGGCCCAGCTCGGACATCATGGAGCATATGTTGATAATCTTGCCTTCGCGGCGTTCCATCATTTCGGGAACCACGGCGGCAGCGCAGATGTACGGAGCCACCAGGTCCACGTCGATCACCTGCTGGAACTCGGCGCGTTTCATCTCGTGCATCGGGATGCGCTTGATGATGCCGGCATTGTTCACCAGGATGTGGATGGGGCCTACCTCGGCATGGATCCGCTCCACCAGGTCGTGGACAGCCTTCTCGTCGGTCACGTCGCAGACATAGCCGCGCACGTTCTCGATTCCGGCCGCGTGATAGGCATCCAGCCCTTTCTGGCGCGAGGCTTCGTTGGAACAGTTGAATACGATCCAGTCCGCTCCGGCGGCCGCATACGCGCACGCGATGCTGAAGCCGATGCCGTGGGCACCGCCCGTAATCCACGCGTTCTTACCCTTCAGGGAAAACAAGTCTCCGGTCATCATATCTCAACGGCTTTGTATTTCGGAACCAGGGTCTTCATCAGCGTCCAGGCCAGCAGATAGGCCACACCACAGCAGCAGAAGACAATAAAATAACCGGCCGGCTTGCCCTCGAATCCCATGAAATGGAAGGCGCTTCCGGCATTTTCGGCATAGGTGAACAGGTTACCGGCCACCTTCTGGATGATCATCGAACCCAGACCGCCCGCCATGGCGCCGATACCGGTAATGGTAGCAATGGTGCTCTTCGGGAACATATCGCCCACGGTAGAGAAGAGGTTCGCGCTCCAGGCCTGGTGTCCCGCAGCGGCCAGGCCGATCAGGATGGCCGGCCACCAGGGCGAGTTGAAATGGACGCCCAGCGGCTGGGCAAAGAGGGCCGCGATCGGGAAGAAGGCAAAGATCAGCATGGCCAGCATCCGGCCGGCATAGGGATTCATGCCTTTTTTATCCACAAAGACCTTGGGCAGGTAGCCACCGATAATGGACACGACCGTCACGATGGCATAGAGCGTAAAGATCAGGGCCTGGCCCAGACCGGAAGTGGCAGGAGCGTTGAACTGGTTGCTGAAGTAGGAAGGAGCCCAGAACAGGAAGAACCACCAGACGCCGTCCGTAAAGAACTTGCCCACCACGAAGGACCAGGTCTGCCGGTAACGGAAGCACTGGAGCATCGGGATGGTTTTCTGCGCGGCGATGGCGGCCTTTTCGGCAGCCTCGGCGGCATCGTCCTGGTGGACATATTCGAGTTCGGCCTCGTTTACGTGTTTGCTTTCTTCGGGCTTATCGTACATAAACTGCCAGAAGAACATCCACAGGAAACCCAGACCACCGATGATGATAAAGGCCCATTCCCAGCCGAAGGCCTGGGCCAGCGGCGGGATGGTAAGGGGTGCGGCCAGGGCGCCGACGGAGGCTCCCGCGTTGAAGATCGACGTCGCGAAGGCGCGGTCTTTCTTGGGGAAGTACTCCGCCGTCACCTTGATCGCAGCCGGGAAGTTTCCGGCCTCACCGAGGGCCAGGATACCCCGGCACAGGAGGAAGAGATACACAGAAGTCGTAGAAATGGCCAGGGCCAGTTCAGAGCCCTTTTCGACGGCACGCAGGGCGGCTACGGAATCAATCCCCTCAATCAGATAAGCCGTGACCCAGCCGCAAGCGGCATGGAGGCAGGCGCCGCCGGACCATACGCCGATGGCAATCAGATAACCCTTCTTGGTCCCCATCCAGTCCACGAACTTGCCCGCGAACAGGCAGGCGATGGCATAGAAAATGGAGAAGAAGGAAGTAATGGTGCCATAATGGGCATCCGTCCAGTGGAATTCCGGTTTGATGAATTCCTCATACGTCAGCGAAAGCACCTGGCGGTCCAGGTAGTTCACCGTCGTCGCCACGAAAAGCAGCGAGCACAGCCACCAGCGCCAGTTGGTCATCAGTTTTTTCTGTGTACTCATGTTCGATTCTTTATAAAATGGATTCTACGGCAGCGCGCATACCCTTGGCCTGGATGAGCGCAAGATCTTTTTCCAGCAGGTCGGTCAGGCCGGGAACGGCATTGAGGTCTTCGCCCCAGATGAATTCGTCCGCCAGGACGCCCTGGGCCACTTTCCGGACATCTCCGGCAGCCCAGAGGTCTTTCAGCAGCTGCATGATCTTCGGGTCGTCGTTCGGAACAATGTCATCCGCTCCCCGTTTGCCACCTTTATAATAGGTACAGATGGCGGCCAGGCCCAGGACGATGCCCTGCGGCAGGCTGCCTTTGCGCGCCAGGTAGGTCTTCAGGCCGGGCAGGTCGCGCGTCTTGAACTTCGGGAAGGAGTTCAGCATGATGCTGGTGACGAAATGCTTCACGAACGGGTTGCGGAAGCGTTCCATGACATCGTTGCCGAATTGCTCCAGTTCCGCTTTCGGAAGGTTCAGCGTAGGAAGCAGTTCGTCGAACATCACCTTCTTGACGAAGGGGCCCACGACAGCGTCCTCACAGCATTCCTTTACCGTATTCAGGCCGCTCAGGTAGCCAACCGGCGACAGCACGGTGTGCGGGCCGTTCAGCAGGGTCACCTTGCGCTCATGGTACGGGGCCTCAGACGGGACGAAGAGCACGTTCAGGCCGGCTTTGTCGGCCGGGAACTCGGCGGCGACCTCCTTCGGGGCCTCGATGACCCACAGGTGGAAGATCTCGGCTTTGTCCAGCAGGTTGTCCTGATAACCCACGCGCTCGCACAGCTGGGCGGCGTTGTCGCGCGGATAACCCGGGACGATACGGTCCACCAGCGTGCTATATACGCCGCAGGCGGTCTCGAACCACTTCGAGAAACCCTCGCCCAGTTTCCACAGGTCAATGTACTGGCGGATGCATTCCTTCAGGTGCTTGCCGTTTTCGAATATCAGCTCGCACGGGAAGAGGATCATGCCCTTGGCCGGATCGCCCTGGAAGAACTCGTACCGATGGTACAGGAGCTGGGTCAGTTTGCCGGGATAGGAGGACGCGGGGGCATCCTCGAACTTGCAGGCCGCATCGAAGGCGATGCCCGCCTCGGTGGTATTGGAGATGATGAAACGCATCTCCGGCTGCTCGGCCAGCTTCATATAAGCCTGGAAATCGGCATAGGGGTTGATTCCCCGGCTGATGACATCAATCAGGTCCACGCTGTCCACCGGCTCGCCGTTCAGGAGTCCCTGGAGGTTCAGATGATACAGGCAGTCCTGCTCGTTCAGCATGTCGACCATACCACGGTCGATGGGCTGGACCACCACGACGGAAGCGTTAAAGTCCGTCTTCTGGTTGGTTTTCCAGATAATCCACTCGATGAAAGCCCGCAGGAAGTTGCCTTCGCCGAACTGGATGATCTTCTCGGTATAATGTTTCGCCTGCGGTGCAGTCGAACGATTCAATCTTTCCATATTGGATGTAAATATACGTTAATTTTCGTAATAAAACTATAAGGTTACCCCGGTTTTAAAGATAGCGATTTCCCGCCAGCCGTTGCGCTCACTGCACACGGGTTCGCCCGAAGCGGCCGCCAGCACGGTGTCGATAAAACGGTAGGCCACCTGCTGCATCGGATCTCCCTCGGCCAGGGTACCGGCATTAAAGTCGATCCACCCGTGTTTCATCTGGGCCAGGGCGGAATTCGTAGCGATTTTCATCGTCGGGACGAACGTGCCGAACGGGGTGCCGCGGCCGGTGGTAAACAGGACGATCTGGCAGCCGGCAGCCGCCAGGGCGGTCGAGGCCACCAGGTCGTTGCCCGGGGCGCTCAACAGGTTCAAGCCGCTCTGCGACAGGCGTTCGCCATAGCGCAGGACACCGCGGACCGCACTTTTCCCGCTCTTCTGCGTGCAGCCGAGCGATTTTTCCTCCAGGGTGGAGATGCCGCCCGCCTTGTTGCCCGGCGAGGGATTCTCGTACACGGGCATGCCGCTGCGGATGAAATACTCCTTGAAGTCGTTGATCAGGCGTACGGTCTGATCGAACAATTCTCGGGTCGCACAGCGGTTCATCAGCAGGGTCTCGGCGCCGAACATCTCGGGAACTTCCGTCAGCACGGTGGTACCGCCCTGGGCCACGATCCAATCGGAAAAGACGCCCAGCAGCGGGTTGGCGGTGATGCCGGAAAGGCCGTCGGACCCTCCGCACTTCAGACCCACGCGTAATTTGCTCACGGGGACATCGATACGGATATCCTCCCGGGCATGGAAAAACAGTTCCCGGGCCAGCTGCAGACCGTATTCCACCTCATCCTCCACCTTCTGGCAGACGAACATCCGCACACGGGAGGCCTCAACGGGACCCACAATCTCGCGGAAGGCGTCCAACTGGTTGTTCTCGCATCCGAGGCTCACCACCAGAACGCCGCCGGCATTCGGGTGATGGACCATATCGGCCAGGACCGTCCGGGTGTTTTCGTGATCGTTTCCCAGCTGCGAGCAGCCGTAGTTGTGCGGGAAGGCTACGATGGCGTCCACGGAGCCCATCTGGCCGGCCATTTCCTCGCGGAGACGGCTGGCGATAGACTCACAGACCCCGTTCACGCATCCCACCGTGGGAATGATCCAGATCTGGTTGCGCACGCCCACCTGGCCGTCCTCCCGGACGAAGCCGCGGAAGGTGCGGCGCTCCCCTGCCGCCGGGATATCCGTCGGAACCGGATTCCAGGTATAGTCCAGCAGCCCTTCCAGGTTGGTTTTGATGCAGGAATGGTCCACCGGCGTACCGGCCGGGATATCCCGGGTCACGTGACCGATGGGAGAGCCGTATTTGATGACGTCCTCCCCTTCCTTCAAATCCTTCAACAGGACTTTGTGTCCGCGGGAAAGGTCGGTCCGTAAGACCACGTCCCCGACACGCTCGCCGGCCTTGAGGTCGGTGAGCGCGACGGCGACATTGTCCAAAGGATTAATCTGTATGTATTTCATCAGAAATCAAAATACCGTTTGGCGTTGTTGTAGGAAATGTCTTCCACCATCTGGCCGATGAATTCCATCTCGGAAGCGGGCAGTTTCCCCTTCTCCACGTCGGAGCCGATCACGTCGCACAGGATGCGGCGGAAATACTCGTGACGGGGATAACTGATGAAGCTGCGGCTATCCGTAAGCATGCCCACGAAACGGCTCAGCAAACCCAGGTTCGACAGGGAATCCAGCTGCCGGCGCATGCCTACTTCCTGATCCAGGAACCACCAACCGGAACCGAACTGCATCTTCCCGGGGAAGGTGCCGTCGTTGTAGGTATAAGCCATGGTCGTCATGACGGCGTTATCCTTGGGATTCAGGCAATAGAGGATGGTCTTCGCAAGTTTTCCCTCCCGGGTGAGGCGGTCGAAGAAGCGATGACCGGACACGGCGATATTCAAGTCGTGGATGGCATCATAACCGGTATCGGCACCCACCTCGGCGAACATCTTGGTGTTGTTGTTGCGGATGGCGCCGATGTGGAACTGCTGCGCCCAGCCGGCCTCTGCGTCCATGACGGCCTGGTCGTGCAGGAAAGCGCTGCGGAACTTCTCCAGTTCGTCCGGAGCGGGAGCGATGCCGATGAGCGCCTTCTTGAAAATGAGATCAATCTCACTCTCCTTGTAATCGGCACTGTAGAAATTCTCCAGGCCGTGGTCGGAAAGCTTGCATCCATTCGCGGCAAAATAGTCGTGCCGTTTCTTCAGGGCTTCCTGGAGAGCCGGATAGGAGTCGATTTCCATATCGGCTGCCTCACCCAGGCGCTTCAGATAGGCCTTGTACGACTCGGGGCGCTCGATGGCCATGGCGGAGTCCGGCCGCCAGGCTGGAATCACTTTCACGCCAAAGGGGTGCTCGGCGATCATCTTGTGCCAGCGCAGGTCGTCGGCCGGATCATCCGTGGTGCAGACCACTTCCACATTGAATCTGCGGATGATGGCCTGGCCGCGGAATTCGGGCGTAGCGAGTTTGGCATTGCACTCCTCGAAGATCTCGCGGGCCGTGGCCGGGCAGAGCAGTTTATCTATTCCGAACACGCGGCTGAGTTCCAAATGCGTCCAGTGGTACAACGGGTTCCGCATGGTATAGGGAACGGTTTCAGCCCATTTCTGGAAGGTTTCCCAGGCGCTGTGTTTTCCACCGGTGAGGTACTCTTCACTTACGCCATTGGCCCTCATCGCACGCCATTTATAGTGGTCACCATAATGCCCGTCCACCAGCCAGAGCTGGGTAATGTCGCGGAACTGGATGTTTTCGGCAATCTGCTGCGGCACCAGGTGGCAGTGATAATCGATGATGGGCATTTTCGCTGCATGGGAGTGATACAGCGCGTACGCCGTATCACTCTGCAGCATAAAATGATCGTTAATGAATGTCATTTTACTTATTTTTTCTTTTTATAGTTGGGAGACGAAGGATTCCAGCGAGGATCTCCGATATCGGCTGCGCGCAGCGTCGCATCTTTCAGCATGAAGTTGAAGGTTGCGGAGTCGTTGCACGGGTCGGCATCCAGGACACCGCCATTCGCAGTGGCCGTCTCTTGATTGATGGCACCGCCCCAGAAGGCCGCTCCCACATTGAAGAAGTAGTTGGAAGACATCGTCGGCACCGTTGCGCCCGTCTTGGCAAGAACGGTCTTGTCTCCGGTGAGGTTCAGGAACAGGTTCTTCTGCACGATGTAGTTCTCGGGCGCATCGGCGCAGGAACGAATCCAGAGCAGGCCGTTTCCGGCGTCGATGGAGCATCCGGCGAAGGTATTGTTCTCGATGGCGATGGAGGAAGCGATACCCGCATCGCAGCGGATGAAGTCGCGGCCACCGTCATAGAACGTATTCCGGCTCACGTTCAGCGCAGCATATGTACCCTTGCGGATATCGAGCATGCCCTGGCCCGTACCGAAGCCGTGTACCTGGTTGCGCGAGAAGTCAAAGACATTCACCTGGGAGCCGTCCCCGTTTCCGTAGAAGACGCTCTTGTTATAGCCCTTGATCTCGCAGTTCCATATCATAACCTTCTGGATATCGATGGCCTCTCCGATCTCGAAAGCGTTGCCCAGCGCCTTATCGGCACCGTTGAAGACAAGGCCGTCAACCTCGAAGGAAGTCGTACCGGCACCGAGCTTGAAGGCACCGATGATTTCGGCCGACTTATCCTCGCAATAGAGCTGCAGCGGAGCTGTCGTGGTCAGGATGCCGCCTTCGACCACCGTACGCAGGTCATACACACCGGGGGTCAGCTGGATGGCCGGGATGCCGGCGGAAATGGCGCTATAGAGCGATTCCACGTCGGAAACGGTCGTATCCAGATAGAAGTCGCCCATGTCGTTCCAGCGAGACGAACCAATCCGGCGGGAAATGCAGAGTGCGTTCACCAGTGTGTAGTCCAGCTTCGCCGCATCCTTCACCGGATCCTTCAACAGGATGGCTCCGCCATTGGCAAGGGCCACGTCCTGATTGATGAGACCCGTCCAGAATTTCTCGGCAGTACAGTTATAGAAGTAGTTGTTCGATACCTCGTTGGGGACCGTGACGCCGGAAGCTTTGGAGAGCATGTTGTTAGCACCGTTCTCGTTCAGGAACAGGTTGTTCTTGAACACGTAGCTTGTAGGCGTAGAACGGACGTACAGCACACCGTTGCCATTGTTGAGCGTTACACCGTCGAAGGTATTGTTGACGATATTGATGGCTCCGGTCACCCGATCGGCGTCGGCACGGATGAAGTCGCGGCCGCCTACGATCGTACTATTCTGGATGGTAACGATCTCGTAAGTACCTTTGCGGATATCAATCGTACCCTGACCGCCTCCGAGGTTCGTAGCCATGACGTTATCCAGGACCAGGGCGCCAAAGGAAGAACCCTCGGCGTTGCCATAGAAGAGGCTCTTGGCCACTCCGTCGACGTTAAGGTTGGTCAGCTTCAGGCTCTTGACCACAGAAGCGGCATCTACCGTAATCAGGTTGTTTCCGCCGGAAGGTTTGATGGTCATGTTGTCCAGCGACACCACGCCCAGTTCCCCTTCGGCCAGTTTGATTTCCGGAACCACCAGGGTCGTTGCCTCCAAGGAACCAGAAAGGTTCATGCCGGCCGTCAGCGTAAGGGGTTCGGTGAGCGTATACTCGCCGGGATCGAGGTACAAGGACGTCTTGCCTGCATCGATGGCGGCAAGGAGTTCATCGGTGTTCTTTACCGATGCCCAATTATCATAGTTGGGGGTAATCGTCGTCGGATTCCAACGATCTGCACCCACGCCCAGGCTTGCCACAATGGCATTGGTAAGCGTGTAGTCGCCATTGGCCGCATCCTTGAACGGATCAACGGACAGGTTCACGCCCTGGCCGTCCAGATAATTGTCGGCCGTGATACAACCGGTAAAGAAGCTCTCACCGAGGTTGTACCATACGTTCTTTTTGAGTTTCGGAACCATTGCCGTCGCACGTCCGCTGATGGAATTGGCGATATTGGCCACAACATTATAGATTACCTCATAGACAACCGGAGTAGCCCGCACACTGAAGAGACCGCCGGCATTCTTGCTGTCGTTCAGGTTATACAGCGTGTTGCCATCCACGACTACCGTGTGAATGGAGCAAGGAGCGTCGATCCGGAGGAAGTCACGGCCGCCCGTTACAGTGGAGTTCTGCAGCATGAACTGGCTGTACTTACCGTTGCGCAGGTCGAATACGCCTTGTCCGGTTCCCATGTTCTTCACGAGGAGGTCATTGAAGGTGATGTTCTCCACTTCAAAGACATCGCTTGTATTGGAAGCATAGATAACGCTCTTGGCATAGCCGTCCACCACACAGCCTACGACACTGATATCGGTAGCCTTCACACCGGCAGCATTGTCCAGGTTGATGAAGATATCCGCCTTGTTCTCCGCATCCGAACCGATGCAGGTCAGGCCAATCAGATCGAAGCGATTCACTTCGCCGCTCAGGACGAAACCGCCATAGACTACGGCACCCGGGCCGTAGAGGTTGAGGGAACTGGTGACCGTCAGCGGTCCGCCCAGCTTATACTCGCCGGGGAGCAGGGTAATGGCATCCTTGCCCGCACCGATGGCGGCCAGGAGTTCATCCACGTTTTTCACGATGGTCTCGTCATCTCCACCGCCACCGCTGGGCAGGACAGCAAAGGCAGCCACGCCGGCCGCGGATTCGGTATTGTAAATATCGTCGGCACCCGGGTTGGCGAAGACCTCGACTTTGTAACTGCCGGCATCGAGCATGCCGGTGGTCGTACCGCCGATGACGTATTCCGTTGCGTCCTTGACCGTGTAGGTCTTGCCCTTGAACACAACGGTATAGCTGCCGGCACCTTCTACGGCAGGCCAGCTGACGGTGATGTCCGTCGCGTCGCCCTTGGTGATGCTGGCGGGATCGGCCGTCGGATCAGGCGTCGGAAGCGCGGTATTCACCGGCGTCACATCGGTACTCCAGGCCAGTTTCTCCAGGCTCACGGGACCGGAAGGATAGACATACACGAGGGATTCTTCGGTAATGCTGGTGATGACGATCTTCTGCGCATTCGGCATGTCGGCCTGCGCAGAAGCGCCACCCTTCAGGGCGATATCGGAACCGTCCGTCTTGCCCACGCCCACGATGAAGTGCCGTCCCTGCGATTCAGGATCGGCCGCTTTGATGATCACCGAACCGGGGCCGCTCACCTTGAAGGCGATGTAACCGTCGGCCGGGACGCCGGCACGGTTGGTAACGGCCGCATTCTGGAAGTTGAGCATGCCGTTGGCCACTACGATGGCGTTCTCCTCGCTGCCATGCAGGTAGAGGTCGTCGCGCACCATTTCTTTCTTGATGGTGCCGGAGAAGTACTTCGCGTTGGCGAGGTTCCAGGTCTTGTTCTCGGTAAGGGTAACCAGGGTAAGGTCCTCAGGCTCTTCCACATAGGGAGTCCACCACTTGGAAGCGCCCACCTCCTTGCCGGAGATATCGGAACTGGCCAGGATATTGAACAGTCCGCCCGGAGCATTGTAGCAGGGCGTTTCGTTCAGGATCGTACCAGCCGCCTGCGCGAGCGTGAAATTATCGGTGAAGTAAGTGGACGGAACGTCGAAGAACCAGTTGTTGGCCGCCGCTACGCCCAGGTCGGAAGCCGGGAGGTATTTGGCGTTGGCACCCGCCAGGACAGCCTTCCCCGTCATGTTCAGGAAGAGGTTGTTCTTGAACGAGAAGCTGCCGGGTTTAACCTGAAGGCCAAAGATACCGCCGTTGTTGGCATTGTCCACGAAATTCAGGTTGAACAGGGTGTTGTTCTCGAAGGTCAGGGCTCCGACGGTCACGTTCGGATCCAGACGCACGAAGGTACGCATACCCTGCGCAATCGTATTGTTGATGAAGGAAACGGACTTGATGGTCGTGGCCTGGCGGATGTCAAAGACATCACCGCCCACGGTACCGTCCTGGTTGATATTCAGAAGGTCGCAGCTGTCGTACAGGATGTCGCCCAGCACCATGGGTTTGCCCCATTCATACAGGAGACCCTTGGAGTAGTTCGTAATGACGCAGTTCTTGTAGGTAACGTTGCCGATATCCTTTCCTTCCTTGGCACCGCCGTTCTTGTTCTGGAGGGCGAAACCGAAACCGGACGGAGAAGCAGCCGTAGGCGCACCGTCAAAGGTCACGTTCTCGAAGAACAGGTTCTGTCCGTTCCAGGCATCGGAGATGTGGAATTCACCCGTCAGGACGGGGCCGTTTCCGTCGGCATCCAGCTCACCGATGAGCGAGAAACCGGTGGAAATATCCATCGCTTCGATATCATACGGCGAACCTTCCAGTTTCAGATAAATCTGGGCACCGGAAGTCTGGACCGCGCTCTGCAGGCCGGCCAGGCTGTTCACCGGAGTAAGGGTGGTCACATCCGGGGCGGTCCAGGCATTGACCTGGCCGCGGGAGGCACTCTTGAAGAAGAGGATGAACTCGTACTCGGTAGCCGCTTCCAGACCGGAAACGACGGCCGCGGCGGCAGCGATGTCGTCCGCCGTCAGGTTGTACGTCTGTTCAGTCTCCTCGTTGCCGGGCAGACGATAGACGATCCGGTCAACGTCGGTGTAGTCGGCCACTTCCTTGCTCCAGGTAAGGGATACGGAAGATGCCGTACGATCCGAGAGTTTCAGGAAGAGGTTGTCCTTTACGGCAAAGGTCTTGACGGACTTGCCATAGAGGGCCACCTTCGAATCCTGCTTGCCGTCGGCCTTGGCCTGTACGGAGAAATAGAAGGTCCGGTCCGCCTCGAGTTTCTTCTGGAGAGGAACGTCGGAAGGCGATACGGTTTCGGTCAGATAGACGTCGGTCATGTCGGCGTCGTTGCAGATGGTCAGGAGATAGTTCTGCGCATCTTTCGTTACATCCCAGGAGAAGGTTACCACGTCACCCAACGTGCTGCTGACCTTGGCGCCGAGGTTCATCGGCTCCAGGCAGCGGGTCAGGCCCAAATCGGTCACCTCGTCGAATTCCTTGCTGGAGCATCCCGGCAGAAGCAGGAGACCCAGGGAAAGCATCGGGATGCAAATATATTGGAACAGTTTCATAATCTTCATAACAGCACTGTTTCTAATAATTGTAGTCATTGACCAGGGTTCCCTGGCTCGTATCCACGATATACTGGAAAATCGGCCAGAACTGGCGTCTATTCAGAGATTCTTCATCGGGCTGGGAGAAGAGGTATTCGATATCCTCGTCTTTAAACTTGGTCGTGCTCACATATCCTTCTTCCATTTCCCAGTCGGTTCCGGGAGAGGTAATTTCGCCGGGACCCAGGCCATAGAACTGGAGGGACTCGCCGTCCTCGGCCTCGCGATACCAGACATTTCCGGTCAGGCCGGCATAGTCGCCGGACAGGGAGGCCAGGTTTTTCATATCAGCCTTTTCTGCAGCCAGTGCGCTGTACAGGCGATTCCAACGGATGAGGTCGCCTTTGCGGAGGAACTCGCCGCAGAATTCCAGGGCGCGTTCGGTAACAATCGCCTCAAAAATGGCATCCTTGCCGGAGAGGGCATCCACATAGGCATCCGCCACCGCTTCATTCCCTTTGAAGGCACGTCTGCGCACCTCTTTCAGGCAATCCTTTGCAAAGGGCGTCTCGTCCAGTTCGTTTGCAATCTCAGCCGCCATCAGCAGCACGTCGGCGTAACGCATCACAACCGGCTTGACGCCGTCGTCATTACCACCATTGTACGGGAAGAGGGTCATCCAGTTGAAACGATACTTGCCGAAGTACCAGCTCTTGATACCGCCGGGGGTCAGCACGTTCTTCACCAGCTTGTAGTTCACGCAGGTCACGTCGCGACGCGTATCAAGCGGATCATACAGGAACCAGGTGGTAGGGGTAGGACCGGCCACACCGCCCTGGTTGACATTGTAACCGAAGATGGTCGAGTTCTCCGCCTTCACGGCAAAGGTAAAATTCCAACGGCCACGGGCTTTCTGCTCATTGGCGCCGAAAGGAATGTTGAACAGGAATTCCTTGCCGGCCGTCAGGTCCATGGCGTTGAAGTTGCGCCAGAGGGTCTCGTAATCCCCTACCAGCGAGCAGGTCTGGGAGCTGATGGCATCCTTCAGGTAAGCCAGGGCCTTCGGATACAGCACGTTTTTCTGGAGATCGGGGTCATTGGACAGGCGCACCGTACCCAGGTCGCCGGTACCCACCTTACCCTCGTCGGGACGCATGGCAAAACCAGAGGCAGCCAGGGCGATACGGGCATAGAGGCCTTCTGCAAAGACCTTGTTCACCCGGTCGGTCGTGGCCGTCTGCGACGACGCACCGGGATAAGGGAGGTATTTGATCGCCTCGTCCAGATCGGAGAGGATCTGTTTGTAGATCACGTCGCGGTCTGCCTTTTTCACATAGAGGGACTCGGACGTCAGCGAAGAGAAGCGTGCAGGAACGTCGCCCCAGGCTTTCGTCAGGTCGTAGTACAGCATCGCGCGAAGCGTGAGGGCCTCGCCCAGCAGGTAAGCCATCTTGCTGTCCTGCTCCGTATTGCCATAGGTGCGCAGACCTTCGATGGCCAGGTTGGCGCGCTCGATACCGCTATACATATCGGCAAAAGGATTCTTGCTGTCGTTCAGCTGGCTGTTGTTCGTCCGGATATCGTAGGCGACAATCTGAGTCTTGTCGTCGTTCTTGGCAGAGTTGTACCACTCGATATCGGTATTGAAACCATACCAGGGCAGGAAACGGCCACGATAGCTGTTCTGCTCGCCGAAAGCGATGTGGATGGAGAAAATGGTCTGTTCGGCCAGCGTGTAGTTGGAATACACCACGGAATCGTCGAACGTAGAGGGGGATTTTTGGTCCAGCACCTTTTCACACGAAGGGATGGTCATCAGGGCAACGAGTGCCGCAGTAACTATGATAATCTTTTTCATGTCGGTACCTTTTAGAATGTGAGATTAATACCTGCCACGTAGCCGATGCTCTTGGGATAAGCCGAGCAATCCACACCGGGCGTCAGCGGAGTCGAGCGGCGCGTATCCACCTCGGGATCGAAACCGCTGTAATTGGTCAGGCAGAAGAGGTTCGTACCGGTCACATAGACGCGGACCTTCCGCAGGCAGACCTTCTGGGTGAGTGCTTCCGGCAGGGTGTAGCCCAGGGTGAGGGTCTGCAGACGCAGGAAGGAGGCGTTTTCAACAGCCGCATCGCTGAACACGGCATTCTGGATGCACGGCGACCACATGGTCTTGCCGGCATTCAACGCACGCAGCTGGTCCGGATCGTCCACCAGGGCGCCGGTGGTCCAGTCGATGTTGGTCCAGCGGTTGTTCACGTCCATGGCGGTCGTCAGGTTACGCAGGGTCGTAAACTTACGGGAAGAGTTGAACTCGATCTTGTTGGCGTTATAGACCTGCTGGCCCAGCATATAGCTGAAGTTGGCGCTCAGGTCGAAGCCCTTGTAGTAACCGCTGAGAGAGAAACCACCGGTAACGTCCGGGATCGCGTTTCCAATAACCCGCTTGTCCGATTCAGTAATCTTGCCGTCACCGTCCAAGTCTTTGAGTTTCATGGCACCGGGACGGAAGTAAGTGGATCCGATAATGGAGGAAGCGTCGGCGACGCCATCCTTCAAAACCCATTTTCCACCCATATAATCGAAATCATCTACCGTGTAGAGGCCATCGCTGAGATAGCCGTACATATTGCCCATCGGCTCGTCCACCTGCACCAGGTAATCGGTACCGATTTCCGTAGAAGCCCAGCCGGAACTGGCCGTCAACGTCTGCTGACCGCCCAGCGAGACAACCTTGTTCTTGTTATAGGAAATGTTGGCCGATATGTTCAGGGAGGCATCCTTCGTGGAAATCACCGGCATGTTCAACGACAGTTCGACACCGCGGTTGCGGGTGGAACCGATGTTGCGGTACTGGTTGTCGTATCCGGTACCCTTGATGTCATACTGGATCAGCAAGTCCTTCGTATCGTTCTGGTACACCTCGACGCTACCGCTGAGTTTCCCCTTGAACAGGCTGAAGTCCACGCCGATATTGTGCGTATAGGTGGTCTCCCAGGTCAGGTCGGGATTGTTCATGGTCTTACCGGCCATCCAGTAGGTATCCGATGTACTGATCGGGTTGGTGAACGTAGGGTCGGTGGTGGCATAAGCCGAATAGACCTTCGAGATATAGCCGGAAGGAATGTTGTTGTTACCGGCGGTACCAAAGCTGTAACGGAGTTTCAACTGCTCGATCCAGCTGCGGGTGCTCTCCATCCAGGGCTCGTTCGAGATGGTCCACGATACGGCGGCCGAAGGGAAGAAGCCCCAGCGGTTGCCGGCTCCGAATTTCGACGAACCGTCCGCACGGAGGGTGGCACCCACCGAGTAGCGGTGCTTGTAAACGTAGTTCACCCGTCCGAAGAAGGACAGCAGGGCGTCGTCGGGATTGTAATAGTTGCGTATGGACGCAGGAGAACCCGAGCTGAGGAAGTTCCAGGCCATCTCCGAATCGAAGAAGGCGGGAAGATCGGTCACGCTCATCGTGGCCGTGCTGCTCTTGGTATACGTAATTTCCTGACCCGCCAGCACATCCAGGGAATGATCCTCGGGAAGCAGCTTGGCAAAGTTGTAGGAAAGCGTATTGGTGTTGCGCAGGCGGCGGTGGTTCACATCGGTGTAAACAGAGGCCGGGCCCTTCGCACCCGCGTTATATACGGTATAGGTGCTCATGCCGTAGAAACGGTCATCGGTCTGGCGATATTCCTCCAGGCCGCCGTCCACTTTCAGGCGCAGGTTTTCAATAATCTCCCAGTTGAAGGCCGCGTTGGCGTTCCAGATGGTACGCGTACGGCGGGAATCGTTGTCGGTTACGGCCAGCAGCGGCGGAACGGCATCACCGAAGTTTTCTTCATCCTCCTCACTGGCCACATTGCTGGATACAGGGATCGGGGAATATAGTACGGCATGTTTCAGACGGCCATTGCTGGACGTGGAACCGGAGTTGTCGTTGATGGAGTTGGCGCCGGCACCGCGCACATTGGTGCGGGAATAGCGCACGTTCAGGTCCAGCGACGTGGTCTTCGAGGTCTTGAAATTACTCTTGAAGCTGAGGTTGTCGCGGGTGTAGTCCGAACCCATCATGATGGCTTTCTCGCCCAGGTGGGCATAACCGACGGTCCAGTTGTAATTCTCTCCGCTTCCGGAAACCGAGAAATCCGTATTCCAGGTATTTCCCGTGCGGCCGAAGACGGCATCCACCCAGTCGTTGGTGGGCAGACCGAAGTACATATCCATATCGTCGAACGTGCCGAAGTAGGAATTGTACACGTCGGACAGGTTGCTGCGGAGGGAACCGAGTTCATACTGGAATTTGACGAAGTTCTCGGAATCCATCACGTTGATGGCGCTCTTATGGGCCATCTTCTTCTGTCCGAAATAGGTGTTCAATTTCACAGAAATCTTCTGTCCCTTCTCAGCGCTCTTGGTCGTAACGATCACGACACCGTTCGCACCGCGGCTACCGTAGATAGCGGTCGAGAAGGCATCCTTCAGGATGTCGATGGACTGGATTTCCGACGAGGGGATGTCGTTGATGGATTCCACCGGGAAACCGTCCACGATGTAGAGCGGGCTGTTGTCCTGGGTAATGGAACCGCCACCGCGGACACGGATCTTGATATCCGCATCCGGATCGCCTTCCGTCGTAACGACCGAAACGCCTGCCATACGGCCGGAGAGGGCCTGCGTGACGGAATTCACCGGCTGTTCGGCCAGCTTTTCACCGCCAACGGAGGAAACGGAGCCGAGCAGGTCGCGCCGCTTGACCACGGCATAACCGACCACGACGACTTCATCGAGGAAGGTGGTGTCTTCTTTCAAAACGACATCAATGGTCGTGCGGCCGGCGATGGCAACCGTCTGGTCGCTCAGGCCGATGAAAGAAAAGACCAGATTCACGGCATCGGCAGGGACGTCCAGGGTGTAATGTCCGTCCAGGTCGGTCACCGTACCGAGGGTCGTGCCTTCAACGAGGACTCCCACACCGATCAGCGGCTCGCCCTTTTCGTCGGTCACCGTACCCGAAATGTTCGTTGTCTGGGCCGACAGGGACAGGCAGATTCCCAGGCTCGCCAATGCGAGAATGAGTTTCTTTACTGCTTTTTTCATAAAAATTAAAATAATAGTGAATTAAATATATGTTAGTTATAACTTTTCGTAGCTTGCTCCCTGGTTCTGGGCGGTCACGATATCCTTCACAAGGTAATGCAGGTACATTTCCAGGTTGGTATAACGGCCGTTTTTGTCCAGGGATATGACATTGCCGTCGGCGGCCGACGAAGGATTCAGTCCGAACTGGGTCTCGAAAGCGTCGGGCATGCCGTCACGGTCCGTATCAGTGGCCCGCTGGAGCTGTGCCTCCGTGGCCTTGTATGCAGGCCACGCGGCTCCGTACTTGGCTTTCACATCGGCGATATCGTTGATAATCGCACCCGTTCCGGCATCTACATCGGCACTGATGCGGGTATCCACCGCATCCCTGACCAGCGAGGCGCCCGCCCATTTCACGACGGCGTTCTTCGCGGCTACGGCCGTATGCGTACTGGTAAAAGCGTCTTTCCCGTCCTTTCCCTTGATGGCGAAAGCAGTCGCAACCACATGTCCCTCATGGGAAAGGCTATAGTCTTCATAGGCCTTCTTCCAGTACACGCCTTCGGGATAGGAAGCGTCGCCGGAAGGATAATCGTTGTTGTAATTGCCGGCGAAATACAAGTAGGCCCATTCGTACGGATAATACTTCTTCACGTCTTTATCTCCCTCCTTTACCGTCTTGGTATAACCGCCATCGGCCTCGATGTAATACTTCTTTTTGTCGGCAAGTCCCTTGATATAATTGTTTACCAGGTTGAAATGCCCGCCTTCGCCGCCATAGCAGGCATTGCTGGCACCCCAGTCGTAATTCACGCAGTTGCGGTAATCCACATTGCCCCGATAAATGTCCAACGACTTGCCGTTCTCCTCATAGAGGTTCTGGTGGTCGAAACGCGGCGTGCGGTTCTGGTGGTGAGCCAGCAGGTTGTGGTGGAAGGAAGCGTCCTTGCCGCCCCAGATGCCGCCATAACCGTGCGTTGATTTGGAATGCTTGCTCTTGTTCATGCTCTCCGCAATCAGGCACCACTGCATGGTCATATTTACATTCCCATAGAAGGATGCGGTCTCGTCGATGCTCCAGCTCATAGAACAATGGTCCAGGATGATATCCTTCCGGTAGCGTCCCCAGATGCAGTCCTCGCTGTCACCAGCGTCCGGGCCTTCATCACCCAGACGGAAACGGAGGAAGCGGATAATCACATTGTCGGCATTGACGACAAAGGAGTAATTCTTGATGCAGATTCCGTCACCGGGAGCCGTCTGTCCGGCAATTGTAACATCCCCATAACCATCCTCAACCTTAAGTTGCTTGGTCAGTTCAATGGTACCGGCCACATCAAAGACGATGATACGGGCTCCCTTGGTATTTACTGCAGCCCTCAGCGATCCATCCCCGCTGTCATTCAGGTTGGTCACATGCAGGACCTTGCCGCCGCGGCCGCCGGTGGTGTACATTCCCCCACCCTCGGCTCCCGGGAAGGCCCGGGCGACGCCATCCTCTTCCACCGCCGGGATGGAGAACTGCTCATAATACTTGTCCGTCGGCTGTGGTCCCGGACCGGGCTGCGGCTCATCGTCTTTTTCCGTGGTGGCGGACAAGGCGGAAGTCCAGGCGGAAGTCAGTTCTCCGGCAACACTGCGCACAGAGAAAGAATAGGTTGTTCCGGCGGTCAGCGACCGGACCACGGCATTGCGCGTATTGACGCGCTCGCTTTCCTTCTGGATGCCGCCTTCCATGAGCTTCCATTCATAGGCAGTCGCCCCGCTCACCGCATCCCACTGAAAGGTCAGCGAGGTCTTCGTGGCACTGTGGAGGACCAGTCCTGAAGGCGTGGCGGGAGCCGACGGAACGGGGTCCGCATTTTCCTTATCCCCACAGGAAACCAGTATCAACAAGGCCAGCAGACTATTGATCCAAATTGTTCTCATGATATCTTTCATATTCGCGCATCGCCCAGATCAGCGGGCCCATGCCCTTCGGATCGTTCTCGACGACGGCTTCGTTAATATAATAATCATAGGTGCCGCTGCGCATCATCTTGCCGCCCAATCCGGCCACGGCACAGCAATCATGCAGGACCACGAGGCCCGCTTCATCAACCGTAACGAAGGTATCCAGCATCTGATGGTAGATCTGGCAGGCCTTCTCCTCGTCCATCACGCCTTCCAAGACTCCCAGGCGCACTCCCTTGAGCATCGAATAGGCGAACATGGCATTGCACGTAGCCTCCAGGTAATTCCCTTCCTGTCCGGGACAATCAAGCACCTGATACCACAGGCCCGTTTCCGGATCGGCATACGGCAACAGGGACGCGATGACGCTGGACAGGATGCCGGGAAGGACCTGATCCGGATAGCGGAAATCATGCTCCATAATATCGATCACTTCCACCAGGGCCATGCAGTACCAGCCCAAGGCGCGTCCCCAGGCATGGGCGGACAGCCCCGTCTGCGGGTCACACCAGAACATCCGGTGCGAGGCGTCCCACGCATGGCGGAGCAGACCCGTAGCCGGATCGTAGCAGTTATGAAAAGTCAGGTCGAACTGGCGGACAATGTCGTCGTAATGAGATGTCCGAAGGTCTTCCGGTGCGTAATCCCGGGTATATTCGGCATAGAAGGGCATGGCCATATACAAGCCGTCCAGCCACATCTGGTCCGGGTAAATCTGTTTGTGCCAGAAACCGCCTTCCGCATTGCGGGGCTGGTCCAGCAGCTGCCGGTGCAACTGTTCAATCGCCTTGAAATATTTATCTTTCGGGGAGATACGCACCAGTTGGAGCAGGGCCCATCCGGGACAGATATGGTCCAGGGAATAATTGGACTCCTTATACCCGCCGCCAATGGCACCGGTAGAGTCGATAAGGGCATCGTACCAGTCTTCCACATACGCAAGCGTGTGTTGGAGGCCCTTCTCATCAGAGCAATCCAAAAAGGCCTTCAGCTCCAGGCCCGTGGTATAATTCCATTTCAGTCTTCCCTGCTGGCCGTCCAGATCGGCGGCCGTAGGACAGCGCTGCAGTTCAGACTCCACCGTCCGCACCAGAAGGCTTTCTTCCCGGTCGGTACAAGCCGCCAGCAGGCAGCAGGCTATGATCGCGAATCGTTTCATCGGTTATCAAAAGGGTTCCAGACAATACCATCCTGCGCCTGGTACATCACCTTTTCAAAGGAATACTTCTCCAGGTCTTTCGCCCGCAGGGTATGGGCCCATTTCACACGTGCGCCGCGGGCGCCGGGGCCCTTGCTGCCGTATTCGGCATAGAAAGAGTTCTTCTTCGTATCGGGCTTGCCGGGCTTTTCCCAGTCGTGCCAGCCTTCCGGCAGGATGTGTCCGCCCAGGGTGCAGTCAAGAAAGACCGTCTTGGCATAAGCGCCCCAGGGCCGGCCCAGATAGCATTTATCCACGCCGGGAGCCGCTGTGAGCGTACAATTCTTGAACACATAGCCGTACGGCTGTCCCTCAAAGGTCGAGGCGGCCGTCACATAGCTGTTCTTCTTGGAATGCAGGGTGCAGTTCTCGAAGTAGCAGACGGAAGGGCCAAAGATGAAATCGGTCGTTCCCTCGATATAGCAATCCAGGTAGTAATTCCGTTTCACGCCCCCGTTCTTTCCGTATCGCCCGTAGGTGTACAGCGTATCCTGGTTGCCGATAAAGCGGCAGCGGTGGAAGAAGAGGAAATCGCCGTCGGTAAAGACGGCCACCGCCTGGTCGATGCCCTTCCCCTCGCCCGCCGAATTCTCGAAGGTCAAGTCCTCAAAGGTTATATAGCTCGCATGCACATAGACACTCGCGCTGCCCGAGGTTCCCACCTCGAAATCGCGTCCCGGCCACAGCTGTCGCGCATATTTATCATAGGTGATAAGGGTCTTGTCGGCCCCCTGGCCACAGATCAGCACGCGGAATTTGCTGTGCGGGATAATGACTTCCTCTTTATATACGCCCGCGCGGATAAACACGCGCGTGATGCGGTCGTGGCTATAATCCGGAATGGCATTGATGCCTTCCTGGACGGTCATATAGTCGCCGCAACCGTCGGCACCCACCACAATATCATAATGAACCAGATGTGCGCCGATGGCAGGAATGCGAACGCGCAGGGAATCGCAGGCGATTTCCGCTAGTTTGCGGGCCCCGGACGCCACGGTATGGGTATTGTCGGTTTTTCCCTGCGGAGCACAGGCATATTTGCCGGCTGGCAGGTGCATATAGTACGGACGCGAAGCCTCGTCCCCCAGGGACGCCAGCCAGTCTTGCGTCGCGGCTTCCATGTCGATGAGCACTGTTCCCGTTTCCCGGGCCACAGCCTTCATGGCGGCAGGATACTCACCGTGGCTGGTGCGGTCCAGCTGGCCGTCCTTGAACCAGCGACGGGCTACCGGCGTCATCAGCACCGGAATGCCGCCCTTCTCCCGGACCCCCTGCACAAAACGGCGAAGGTTCAGGGAGTAATCGCCCCAGGGCTCGGTAAAACGGGTGGAATCGCTTTTATGACCGTCATTGTGACCGAACTCGATCAAGACATAATCGCCCGGCTGCACGGCGGCATAAACCTTGGCCCAAATGCCCTTATCGATGCAGCTGCGCGTGCTCAATCCGTTTTTGGCATAATTGATGACCTGCACGTCGCCATCCACGAAATTGCGGAAAAGCATGCCCCAGCCACGCTCGGGATTGCCGTTGGAGAGGTCCTTGTCGGCCATGGTGGAATCTCCCATCAGATGAAGGGTGAAAGAGCTGGCGGTACACCAGACAAGCAACAGAAAGACGATCTTTTTCATAAGGATTCCCCGTTAATCATGACCTGGTCGAAGGTAACGCCCTCCGCAAAATGGACTTCCGCGCCCTTGCCGGCCTCGAAGCGGCAGTTACGGAACGCGAGGTTGCGCACCGGCATTTCCGGCAGACCGTTGACGTAGATGGCCTGGCCGGCCCCGCTGCAATAGATATCGCTGAACGTGCAGTCGCGGAATTCCGGAGTGGTCTCATCCACCGCCACGGTAATCACTTCCCCGCCTTCCTTCATGTCCGAAGCGGCCACGCCGGCGTAATAGAGATTGAAGATAACCCCGTACGAAACGATGTCTTTCATGTAGATATGGTCGCAGCGAATGTTTTTCACCACGCCGCCGCGACCACGGGTGCTCTTGAAGCGGAGGCCCACGTCGGTGCCCAGGAAGCGACAGTGGCTCACGGTAATATCTTCCACGCCGCCGGACATCTCGCTGCCGACCACGAAACCGCCGTGACCGTGATAGACGGTGCAGTCGGTAATGGTCAGATCCCGGCAGGGACGGCCGTGGCGGCGCCCGTCGGCATCCTTGCCGGATTTGATGCAAATGGCATCGTCGCCCACGTCAAACGTAGAACCGGTCAGGAGCACATGCTCGCAGGCTTCGATATCGATCCCGTCGCCATTGGCGGAATAGTACGGGTTCCGGACGTTGATGTTCCGGACAGTCACGTTGCGGCACCACAGCGGATGCAGGTTCCAGCAGGGCGAGTTCTGGAAGGTACAGTCCTCAATCAGGACCCGTTCGCATTCCCGCAGGGAGACCAGCACCGGACGGAGGAACGTCTTGATTTCATTCTCGTCCAGCGACGGATCCGGATAATTCAGCGAGCCGGCCGTGGCCCGGGCCTTCTGATATCCCTCGTCGGGGAACCAGGTCTTGCCGTCCTCGCTCAGGACACCACCCCGCTGCAGGACGGTTTTCCAGAGGTCCTCGGACACCTTGCGGCGTTTTACTTCACGCCAGGCGTCCCCGTTGCCGTCGATGATGCCCCCGCCGGTAATGGCGATATCGTGGGCACCCGTGGCGTTGATCGGAGAAAGGCAGCGGCGCACGTCCAAGCCTTCAAAATTCGTATCGATGATGGGATACAGATCCTGATCGGTCGAAAAAACGATGACGGCATCCTTTTCCACCCGCAGTTCCGTGCAGCTGGGCAGGGTGACCGGGCCGGTAAACCAGATGCCGGCCGGGACCGTGAGGACACCGCCTCCACGCTCGGACAGATGCGCGAGCGCGTGTGAAAAAACTTCCGTATTGAGGAATACACCATCTCCGATACCGCCAAAGTCGGACAGGCAAACGGTATAAGACGGAATCTTCGGAAGCGGGATCCGCTCCTCCTGCTGACAGGCCGGGAATAAGAAAACGGCCACCAGGGTTATCAGAAACCAGTTTCGTGTCATTATTCTGTTGTTAGTTTGCAAACTTACTTCGGCAAAGATACAATTATTTTTGAATTTCCGTGCACGTTCACGGAAAAATTTTATCAACTGTGTTATGCACGGTATTAAAAAAATCAGTATCTTTGCGTGGCATTACACATGAAAACGAATGAAACAAAAGAAAATAACAATTATCGATATCGCTGAAAAAACCGGACTCTCCAAAGGGACGGTGGATCGCGTTATCCATAACCGCGGAGAAGTGTCTGCCAAAAGTCGTGAAAAAGTCCTCCAGGCCATCCGCGAATTCGGCTACGAACCCAACCTGCATGCATCCCTGCTGGCTTCCGGCCATCGCAAAACAGTGGTGCTGCTCATTCCCTCCCCTTCCTCGGGTTCTTTCTGGACCCTTTTGACGGAAGGGATGAAAAAAGCGGCCGAAACGGTAGGCCCGCTCGGCATCGACTGCAAGGCGGTTACCTACGACCAGTATGACCTGGCCTCGTTCCGCGTGGTTTGCGACCAGGTTCTGGCGATGCATCCCGACGGGGTCGTCCTGGCGCCCATGTTCCATTATGAGTCCTACAGCCTGGGCGAGCGCCTGCACGCCGAGCGGATTCCGTTCGTGCTGGTAGATTCCAAGATTGAAAACAAAAACTACCTGGCGTATTACGGCATGCAGGAGTATGCCAGCGGCTACCTGTGCGCTGACCAGCTAACCCTAGGGATGGCCGTGCAGCGGGTGCTCATCGTCCGCATCTCCCCCGACCGCGACCGCCAGGCCGACCCCACGGCCGGACGGCGCACCGGCTTTCTGGATTACCTGGCCGAGCACTGCCCCGGCTGTGAAGTGATCCAGACCTTCATCCATCCCTCCGATCCGGTTCAGATCCGCCAGGCCATGGAAGAGGTATTCGCCGCCCATCCCGGCATCCGGCACATCGTCATGTTCAATTCCCGGATTCACCGGATCGTCCCCTTCCTGGAGGCAAATCCCGATCCGCAGCGGCGTGTGGTAGGGTTTGACAACCTCGCGGAGAACATGGCCGCCCTGCGCAAGGGAACCATCTCCGTACTCATCGGCCAGCGGCCGGGCGAACAGGTGGCCCAAGCCATCCAGGCCCTTGCGGACTATCTGCTGCTGGACAAGAGACCCGCGCTCAAGGATAACCACATGCACATGGATATCCTGACGCGGTACAACATTGATTATTATTAGGCTTTATCGGGGTTCTCCCGGTTTTTCTGCTTTTTCTGGGCCATCTGGTTGCGGCGCTTCCATTTTTCCAGCGCCAGTTCCTGCATGTCGCGCACCAGGTCGTTTTCATCCACGATTTCGTCGCCCAGGATGGTCTCAATGACATCTTCCAAGGTGATGATTCCCTGGAAGGAGCCGTACTCATTCAGCACCACGGCAATCTGTTCGTCCTTGGACAGCATCTCGTCCCAGATCTGGTCCAGCGGCGTTTCCTCCCCGAAGGAAGCAATGTCACGGCGGATATCACCCAGGGTCTTGTCAAACTTATCCTCCGCCATCAGCTGAAGGGCTTCCATCCGGAGGATATACCCCGTAATGTATTCATCGTCATTGGCATAGACCGGAATACGCGAATGATGCAGGTAGCGTTTGTCCTTGTAGAACGCCTTCAGAGTCATCTTTTCCGGCGCGATGGCGCACACCACGCGGGGTGTCATGGCATCCGACGCCGTCACCTCGTCCAGGCTGATGATGTTTTGGATCACCTCGTTCTCGCTCTCGTCCAGCTCGCCCGATTCCTCGGCCACATCGGCCATGGCGCTCACCTCCTCGCGGGAGATGGCCGTCTCGTGCTCGGCCGGCGTAATCCATTTCTGGATGCCCTCCACGGCCGCCACGATGGGATACAGGCAGAACACCAGGCCCCGGATGGTCTCCGCGGCAAATCCCATCAGCGATTTCCAGTAATTGGTGCCGATGGTCTTGGGGATAATCTCCGAGAAGACCAGGATGAGGACGGTCATCACCGCCGAAACGACGCCGAACCACTGACTGCCGAACAGCAGGGTCGCCTGTCGGCCCACACCGGCAGCACCGATGGTGTTGGCAATGGTGTTCAGGCTCAGGATCGCCGCAATGGGGCGGGACGCGTTCTGTTTATACTCTTTGAAAAGCGTGGCGGGCTTGTAGCCTTCCTCTTCCCGCATTGTGATGTAGGAAATGGGCGTACTCATCAGCACCGCTTCCAACACCGAACACAGGAAGGAAACGGCCATCGCCCCCAATAAAAATGCAAGCAAACTACCCATTTTGTCTCACCTCGTACGTACCTTCCGCATAATCTTTCGCCTCCGTTTCACCCGGCAGGGTCACGCTCGCCGTCGCACCCTCGGGGATGGTGAAGGACCACACCCAGTCGTCACCGTCATACTTCCATTCACTGCGAATGGTACCGAAGGCCGAATCGTATTCTGCTTTCACGAAACCCAGACGCTTGTCGGGAACGGGTTTCATGATGATGTGCGCAAAGCCCGGATCGGCCGGATCGGCGGCAATGCCGGCCACCGTCTTCCAAATCCACGCGCATACGCATCCATAAGCATAATGATTGAAACTGTTCATGCCTTTCGGGCCCATTCCGGATTCAATCATGTAGCTGTTCCACCGCTCCCAGATGGTCGTAGCGCCGTTGTCCACCGAATACAGCCAGCTGGGGTTCTTCCGCTGGAAGAGCAGGGCATAGGCGATGTCCACCATGCCGTTTTCCGTCAGGGTATCCATGAGGATGGAGGTGCCCAGGAAGCCGGTCTGGAGGCAGTTGTCATGCGCCGCAAAATTCGCGCGCAGCCGGGCCACGACAGCTTCTTTGGCCGCCCCGTCGAAAAGCTGGTTCTTCAAGGCGAAGAGCGCCGGCGTCTGCATGGTATTGAGGATGGCGAGTTTAAAGGATCCGTCCGGATTTAGGAATTGCTCCCGTACATAGGCCTTGGCCCGGGCGGTCATTTCCTCGAAACGGGCGGCATCGCGGCCGGTAGCCGCCGCCATATCCCGCATCATCCCGGCATCGATCACCCAGTACGAGGCGCACAGGTAATTCCAGTACGTGATGGCTTCGGGTTTGCGGAGCCGTTTTCCGCCCGGGACGGGGATGAAGGCATCGCCCCCGCAGCTCTCCAGCGGCTCGTAGCTGAGCCAGTCGGCCCACTGATAGTCTCCGTTTTCCCCGCTCAGGGTACGGTGATCGTATTTTGTTTCGTCGATATGCGTGATGAAGCGGTCCATGGCGTCCCAGTTTTCGTCGATGATTGTCGTATCGCCGAACTGTTTCCAGACCGTCCAGGGCACGATGATGCCGGCATCGGCCCAGCCGACGCGCATCATGGAAGAGGGTTCCGCGCCGTACTGTCCGAACGGAGCCACGCCCGGGAAGCCTCCCACTTCGCTCTGGGTGTCGCGCATGTCACGCATCCATTTGTGGAAAAAGAGGTCTGTATTGGCAAAGAACGAACCCGTCTCGGCGAAGACCTGCGTATCGGCCGTCCAACCCAGGCGTTCATTGCGCTGCGGGCAATCGGTCGGAACACTCAGATAGTTGGAACGCTCCCCCCATATAGCATTGGAAATGAGCCGGTTGATGCTTTCGTCCCCCGTTTCGATACGGCCCGTCTCCAGCTCCTCGGCGATCGAGGTCACCGGGACGGAACGCAGGCGCACGATGGTTACGGGAGCCGTTGTGGTGATGGATACGTACCGGTATCCGAAGAAACTGCAAGAAGGCCGATAGGAGACCGGTTCCGCGGAGGCGGCGAAGGTATAATCGATCCGCATGCAGTTTTCAGGCGTGCGGAGGTTCGTCCGGTGGCAGCTGCCTTCCGGACCGTCCATTCCGCGGCTTTTGGCGCCGTTTCCATCGTTCAGGATCTCGGACGGCAGACAGGTCAGGACCGTTCCCTCAGCGGCCTGGAAAAGGAATTCGGGAACCGCGGCACAGTTCTGTCCGAAATCCACCACCAGGGTTTCCCCGGCATCCAGGGTCATGGGAGCGTCGGGAGCATATTCGCGGGCAATCACCACCTTTCCAAAGGCCTCTTCGCCGGCACCTTCCACCTCTTTCCAGACGTAGGCCTTCACGGGCGCGAGGGCCAGGTCTTTCCGCAGGTAAACTTCCGCACCGTCGGTCGGCAGGATCTCTCCGGAGAATTCCGTATTCACTTCCGGCTTAAGGGAAAGGGCGGCGAAGGCGGGCTGCAAGGGCTCACGGGCATCGTACCGCTCCCCGTCAAAAATGGAAGCGTGCTTCACCGGACCGCCTACACCGGCCTTCCAGGCAAGCGTATCCGTCCCGAACCACTGGCCGGTTCCGTCATCGTACAGGATTTCCAGCACGGCCCGGAACGCAGGCTTTTTGCCCAGCATTCCTTCGTGGCCGCCGGGGGTCACAATCTTGTCCGCCCACCAGCCCGGGGTGACCTGAGCCGCCAGGATATTGACGTCGCCGCACCCCTTGCGGAACACGTCGGTGATATCATAGGTAAAGGCGCGACGGGTCTTCATCGGATGGGTGAAGCCCGGCTTCAGCACTTCCTCCCCCACCGGCTGTCCGTTCACGTACAGGGAATAGATCCCCAGCCCCGTGGTCATCCACCGGGCCGAAACCACCTTGTCGCCATTCTGCAGTTTGCCGACAAATAAGCTGGCGCCATCCGCAGCAAGGCTCTTGCCGGTGATTTTTTCCGTCACGACCGGAGCGTCCGGGGCCGAAATCCACACGGAGCTGTTCCAGGCCTCCGGGTCCAGCGAAGTGGTCAGGTAACCCGCCGGTTCATTGGAACGGTTGGCGCTGCAGGATGTTGTCCAGGCCGCGACAACAATGGCTACAAGAAGGAATAGTTGTTTTTTCATATTGCGATTGATTCTATTTACTTAGCTGTGGTACAGGCGTTTACCAGATATACAATGGAACGGTAGGGTATGCCCCCGTTTTCCGTCAGGCCAATTTCGCAGGTCCGGCTGTTGGAATAGCCCTCCCGGACAAGGTGGTCCTGCAGGAAAGGCTTCAGCTTGCGAAGGGCATAGGCGTTCAAGCCGGGCTGGAGGAAGCCCTTGTCCCCGGCAAACGCGCAACACCCCACCTCGTCCGGAACGAAAACCTGGGTAGAGCAGCGCCGGGCCAGGGAAAGGATCTTGTCCTGCAGCCCCATCAGCCGCATCGAGCAGGTCACATGGACGGTAATGGGCGTATCGGTGGGATGGAAATCCAGCCGGTCTTCCAGGAAGGTCAGGATAAACTCCGCGGGTTCGTACAGATGCATCGAGCGGATTCCCTTGCGCATCCGGTGCAGGCAGGGGCTCTGGTCGCACAGGACCGGATATTTTCCTTGCTCCGAAGCAGTCCACAAGGCTTTTTCCAATTCTTTCAGCTTCCGGTCCGCCACCTCGGGCATCCCCTTGCTTTCCCAAATGGTGCCGCAGCACAGCCCGTCCATGCCGGCCGGGTACAGGATCTCATAACCCGCCTTGTGCAGGAGGGCGGCCATTTCATCGGTCAACGGGCGGATGTTTTCTCCACGCCCGGGCCCGAAAGTCTGGTTGATGCAGCTCGGGAAATACACCACTTTCCGCGGGGATTCCGGCTGATGTCCGACGGGTTTCGCCCGATGCGGGGCCGGTACCGGCGGAATAAGCGTCTTCACGCCGGGAACCGCGAGACCCGCCTGCGCCAGGACCAGGCCGGCGCGCAACACATTCTTGGTGCCGCGGAAATGCTCGGCCACCCAGGCGCCCAGCCAGGCGCCGGCGGCGGATAGGCCCTCTCGCCGGAGTTCGTGCGTCAGGTCGGCCACGTTGATGCCCATCGGGCAGGAGGTGGCGCACAAACCGTCACCCGCACAGAGCACGGAACCCGGCTTGTGATACGCCCGTTCCAACGCCTCCCAAGGCTCTCCGGCAGCCTTCCGGCGGGCAATTTCCCGCTGAACGGCAATCCGCGTACGGGAAGAAAGGGCATACCCGCACGACACGCAGTTCACCTCACAAAAACCACACTCGATACACTTGTCCAGGGTCTCGCAATCGGCCCGTCCGGCCACGGCGGCCAATGACGGCAGCACCTTGATGCCGCGCAGATGACACTGCGGATCCTCGTTGAAAATGACCCCGGGATTCAGGATTCCCTTCGGATCGAAAAGATCCTTGATCCGGCGCATCACCGCATAGGCGGCGCTCCCCCACTCGCGTTCCACGAAAGGAGCCATGTTGCGGCCGGTCCCGTGTTCGGCTTTCAGCGAACCGTCGTATTTCCCCACCACCAGGTCAGCCACGTCATGCAGGACCGCATCGTAGCGACGCACATCATCGTCCGATGTAAACCCCTGGTTGATAATAAAATGGAAGTTACCCGCGAGGGCATGTCCGTATATACAGCTGTCTTTGTACCCGTGTCGGTCCAGCAAGGCCGACAGGTCTGCGACCGCTTCGGGAAGGTCTTCCAGATGGAAGGCGACGTCCTCGATCAGGCAGGTCGTCCCCTTCTGGCGCAAACCGCCCACCTTCGGGAAGATGCCGGCGCGAAGGGCCCAGTAGGCCGCGCACTCGGCCTTGTCTTCCGTAAACCGGACCTCGGCGCCGAAGGGCTCCAGTGCCTGCGAAATGGCTGCAATCTGGTCTTCCAGCTGCGCCCGTGTCCGGGCCTGGGTCTCGGTCAGCACCGCCGTCAACTGGGGCAAGTCCGGACTCAGATGCGGGTCGTCCACCGCGGTAAGCGAACGGATATCCAGCATTTCTGCGGCCGAAACCAGGTCCCGGGGCATGGCCACGACCGCCCGGGCCGCCGTGGGCAAATCCGGGAAATAAATCATGGCCGTCGCCTTGTAGGGGGCAATCGGCAGGGTCTTCATCGTCACTTCCGAGAGGAAGGCCAGGGTCCCTTCCGACCCCACCAGGAGGTGGGCGATGATATCGAAAGGATCCGTATAGGTTATCAAGGGCAGAAGATTCAGCCCCGTCACGTTCTTGATAGAATACTTATAGGCAATCCGTTCACGCAGGGCCGCATCGGCCAGCACTTCGTCGCGAAGGGTTTCTATCGCCCGCAGAAAATCCGGATGCGAGACGCGGAAGGCTGCCCGGCTTTCCTCGCTGCCGGTATCCAGGACGGTTCCGTCGGATAGAACCATGCGTGCGCTCAGCAGCAGACGGTCACTGTTGAAACGGGTTCCGCAGCTCATGCCCGAGGCATTGTTGGCCACGATGCCGCCCACCATGCAACTGCCGATGGAGGCGGGATCCGGGCCGAACCGACGCTCGTACCGGGCCAGTATCCGGTTGACGCGCGCCCCCACCAGACCCGGCTGGAGGGTAATGCTTTCATCCTCGGGATGGAAGGTCCACTTTTCCCAGTTCTTTCCGGCCACCAGCAGCACGCTGTCGGAGAGGGCCTGGCCCGACAGACTGGTGCCCGCCGCCCGGAAAGTAACGGCACGCCCCTCGGCGAAACACCGCCGGAGCACCTCCGCAACCTCCTCCTCCGACTCGCTCCGGACCACCTCCTGCGGGACCATGTGATAGAAACTGGCATCGGTTCCCCACGCCAGGCGCATCAGTTCATCCGTATAAACCTTTCCCTTTTTCATATTCTTACAAATATAAGAATTTTTTTTGCAGGTTTTCACCGATTTGCGTAATTTTGTAACCCGTATTGAATTCAACAAATAGACATTTATGAAATACGGGTACGACAACGAAAAATATGTCAAGATCCAGTCGGATCGAATCAAGGAACGCATCGCAACCTTCGGCAACAAACTGTACATGGAATTCGGCGGGAAACTGTTCGACGATTACCATGCCAGCCGCGTCCTGCCGGGTTTTGAACCGGACAGCAAATTCAAGATGCTGTATCAGTTGAAAGACGATCTGGAGATTGTCATTGTGATCAGTGCCATCGATATCGAGAAAAACAAAGTCCGCAACGACCTGGGCATCACCTACGATGTGGATGTCCTCCGCCTGCGCGATGAATTCATGACCCGCGGCTTCAACGTGAACAGCGTTGTCATCACCCATTACAACGGCCAGTCCAGCGCAGACGCCTACCGCAAGCGCCTGGAGCGGATGAACATCAAGGTGTACTACCACTACACCATCGAGGGATATCCCACCAATGTCGCCCTCATCGATTCAGAAGAAGGATTCGGAAAGAACGATTATGTGGTTACCACCAAACCGCTGGTAGTGGTTACCGCCCCGGGTCCCGGCAGCGGCAAGATGGCCGTCTGTCTGAGCCAGCTGTATCAGGAAAACAAACGCGGCGTCAAGGCCGGCTATGCCAAATTCGAGACCTTCCCGGTCTGGAGCCTGCCGCTCAACCACCCCGTCAACATCGCCTACGAGGCCGCCACGGCCGACCTGGACGATGTCAACATGATCGACCCCTTCCACCTGGAAGCCTACGGCACCACGGCCGTCAACTACAACCGCGACATCGAGATTTTCCCGGTGATGAACGCCCTGTTCGAGGATATTTACGGCCAGAGCCCGTACAAGAGTCCCACCGACATGGGCGTGAACATGATCGGCTCCTGCATCAGTGACGACGAGGTCTGCCGCGAGGCCGCCCTGCAGGAAATCATCCGCCGCTACTATACGGCCCTCTGCAAGTTCGCCGATGGAAAAACCACGGAGCAGGAGGTCAACAAGATCGCGCTCGTGATGAAGAAAGCGGGGATCACCACCGCCGACCGGAAGACCACGGTGGCCGCCAAGGAACGGCTCCAGCAAAGCGAAGAGGCCTGCGCGGCCATCGAACTGGAAGACGGCACCATCCTCACCGCCGGCTCCAGTCCCCTGCTGGGCCCCAGCGCCGCCTTGCTGCTGAATGCCTTGAAATACCTGGCGGGCATTGCGCACAACGTCAAGCTCATCCCCGAAACCATGATCGCCCCCATCTCCCGCACCAAGGTGAACTACCTCCACGGCAAAAACCCCCGCCTGCATACGGACGAGGTCCTGGTGGCCATTTCCATGATGAGCCTGATAGACGAAAACTGCAAACTGGCCCTGGACCAGCTGCCGAAACTGGCCGGCGCCCAGGTCCATTCCACCGTCATGCTGGGAGAGGTGGACCGCAAGACCTTCCACAAACTGGGAATCGGCCTTACCTGCGATCCGGTCCACAAACCGCAGATTCAGGAATAAGGGCCGCTGGGAACCGCAGGGAAACCCTACAGGAATTCGCGCATAAGCGAGGTGGACGGAATCTCCTTGTCCGAAACCGGCGAAAAATAATGGATGAAAGTCAGCAGGCGGTGCGCCTCGCTGTATTCCGGCGTATTCTTCGGAATCCCGGCCAGGATGGGTTCGGCGTGGTTGCGCATCACCGCAAATTCCAGCAGGTAGGCCGAATTGAACATCATGTCGGCCGTTTCCTGGAACGGGTAAATCCATTTCTCCTCGGCCGCGCACACATTGGGCCACTGCGCGATGGACTCGCGGGCCGTAAACGCACCTTTCTTGTAATCCCGCACAATCCGCCGCAGCAGGCGGTTATCGGAAGTAGGAATCCAGTTATGATTATCTAACGACGTACTGGTGAGCGTGTTGATAAAGATCCGGAATTTCTCTTCGCCGGGGATATTCAGCGTCAGGGCCGGGTTCAGGGCGTGGATGCCCTCAATGAGCAGGATGCTCCCCGGACGCAGCCCGATGACCTTCCCCTTGTACTCCCGCAGGCCCGTCACAAAATTATACTCCGGTACCGACACCTCCTCGCCGGAAAGGATCTTCATGATGTCCGATTCCATGAGGGCATGGTCCACCGTGTCAAAATTATCGAAGTCGAAACTGCCGTCCGGGAAACGCGGCGTATCGGCCCGGTTCACGAAATAATCGTCGGTCGATATGGACAGCGGCCGGAGTCCGCAGGCCTTCAACTGGACACTCAAGCGGTTGCAGAAAGTGGTTTTTCCCGAGCTGCTGGGTCCGGTAATCAGGACCACGCGCGTAGGCGTTTCGCTATGGTAACGGCGGTTGATTTCCTCGGCGATCTGGACGATTTTCTTTTCCTGCAGGGCTTCCGCCACCTGGATCAGTTCGCTCGCCCGGCCATTCGCACAGGCCTCGTTCACATCGCCCACCGTTGCCAGCCGCATGATGATGTTCCACCGCAGGGCCTCCTTGAACATCTCGAAGGTCTTGGGCTGATCCACGAAGGGAGCCAGCACCGCGGGGTTATGCAGGTCCGGTACGCGCAGCAGCAAACCGCTGTGATACAGCTGGATATCCCACACCGTCAGGTAACCGGCCGAGGGGACCAGTTTCCCATAATAGTAGTCGGCCGTATCCCCCAGGGTATAATAGTCCGTATAGGGCTCTCCCAGGCTTTTCAGCAATTTCACCTTATCGTCATAACCGCTCTTCTGGAAGGCCTTGATGGCCTTTTCCGTAAGATCCTTCTTTAAGTCAGCCTTGTTCTTTACATTTTCAGACTGCTTTATAGGCTCTAAAGGCAATGTGGGAAGTATAACCTCATCAAGCTCTTCGTAATTCCAGCTTTCGGGATTTCCGTCCTGGTAAACCACTCTGTCTACGGACCTGTCCACAAAGTCACCGATCATCTTAATGATAGATGATCTCATATCCTCACCGTTCAGAACACGGTCTCTTTCGTGATACATGATCTCACGCTGCTCGTTCATAACCTCGTCGTACTGAAGAAGTCTGCTTCTGACACCGTAGTTGTTAGTCTCGATCTTCTGCTGTGCTCTCTCGATCGCATTGGTAAGCATCTTGTGTTCGATCTGGGTATCCTCGTCCACACCGAGAGCATTAAATATTCCCAT
>ONIQ01000023.1 GCA_900317925.1 uncultured Bacteroidales bacterium
CGCCGGCAACGGTGAAACTCAAAGGAATTGACGGGGGCCCGCACAAGCGGAGGAACATGTGGTTTAATTCGATGATACGCGAGGAACCTTACCCGGGCTCAAACGGCGGGAGACGCGTCCGGAAACGGGCGTTCCCTTCGGGGCTGCCGCCGAGGTGCTGCATGGTTGTCGTCAGCTCGTGCCGTGAGGTGTCGGCTTAAGTGCCATAACGAGCGCAACCCCCATCTTCAGTTGCCAGCGGGCAAGGCCGGGCACTCTGGAGAGACTGCCAGCGCAAGCTGTGAGGAAGGCGGGGATGACGTCAAATCAGCACGGCCCTTACGTCCGGGGCGACACACGTGTTACAATGGCAGGGTCACAGAGGGAAGCCAGGCGGCGACGCCGAGCCGATCCCGAAAACCTGTCTCAGTTCGGATCGGAGTCTGCAACCCGACTCCGTGAAGCTGGATTCGCTAGTAATCGCGCATCAGCCATGGCGCGGTGAATACGTTCCCGGGCCTTGTACCGTTCCCGGGCCTTGTACACACCGCCCGTCAAGCCATGGAAGCCGGGGGCGCCTGAAGTTCGTGACCGCGAGGAGCGACCTAGGGCGAACCTGGTAACTGGGGCTAAGTCGTAACAAGGTAGCCGTACCGGAAGGTGTGGCTGGAACACCTCCTTTTTGGAGCGAGAGACCGACGCGACGCGCTCTTGTGGACAAGGACCTTGATCGGTTCTTGCTGTACTGATTCCATTATTATACAGGGGCTTAGCTCAGTTGGTTAGAGCGCCACACTGATAATGTGGAGGTCGGCAGTTCAACTCTGCCAGTCCCTACAAGGCCGGCCCACCAGACCGGCTTTTTTCTTTTGGGGGTATAGCTCAGCTGGTAGAGCACATGCTTTGCAAGCATGGGGTCGCCGGTTCGAATCCGACTACCTCCACCCCATGAGGCTGACTCTTTCGAGTCGGCCTCTTTTTTTGTTTAGCCGCCCCGCCCCTTCCCCCCTCTCCGTTTCCTGCCGTCCGCCATCCACCAAAACGGCCTTTTTGGTGGACGAACCGCCCTTTTGCGCTGTGGCCACAGAGACACCTGCCAGCATGTTAATGGCAGGTCTGTCGTTGAGAGAATGGCGCTTTTGCACGTTATTTGCAAAGGGTTACGGAAAAAACACTTTTCATGGGCAAGTTTCAGGAACGGATGAAGGCGCTGGGCCAGGGAGTGGTCCGGAGCGTGCGGGAATTCCCGCTGGAGACGCTGTTGGGTTTGGTTTATTTTGTTCTGGGTGTCCTGACAGACAGGGGCCAGACAGCTGCACTGAAGGATAGTGAAGTCTATGAGTTGCTCTTATGGTTCGTCCCGCAGTATGTGCTCTTGTTTGCTTTCGGCCGTTTGGCCAGGCGCCGTCCGCGCTGGTATCCGTTCTATCTCCTGGCCTGGTTCCTGTGGATTCCCCTTTTTCACTGGGGCTTCCGATATGAGGCTTGGTATCTGGGGATGGCCTGGATCCTGGTCCCGCTGATGCTGGTGCTCGGGGACCGGAAGATGGACAACGTCGCCTTTGGACGGAATGTGTTCCACACGGTCGTTCAGACCGCCTTCGGTTTGCTGATCGGATTGCTTCTGGCCGGTATCGTCTCATCCTTGATCGCCTCCGTGAACTTTCTGTTCGCCCTCGACCTGTCCGACAAATGGACGGAATACTCCCTTATGTTCCTGGCCTTCGTGGTAACGCCGCTGCTGTGCTGCGCGCTCGTATCGAAAGAATCGACCGGAAAGGGAAAAACGGTGCTGCGGGTGATCGTGGACTATATCCTGTCGCCGGCGCTGGTGGCGTATGCCGTGATGCTGTTCCTGTATATCGTCCGGATCCTCCTTCGATGGGAACTGCCCGACGGGGGTGTGGCCTATATGGTACTGGGCTTTTTGGTGGAGGCGCTCCTGTGCTACCTGCTGCGGATGCAAATCCCTGAAAGTCAGCGGCATTTCGAATGGTTCTACCGGCCTTTCCCGTACATCGCCCTGGCTCCTTTGGCGCTGCTGTGGATTGGGGCGGTCCGCCGCATCGGCGAGTATGGCATCACCGGTCCGCGCTTCTATCTGCTGGTACTGGCCGTAGTGGTCACGCTTTTCGTACTGCGGTTGTTGCGGGAGCGGCCATTTGCCTTCCGCCGGCTGTTCCTGGGGTTGATCGGCCTGGCTGTCCTGTTTACCTATATCCCGGGTATCCGGGCGAAGGATTTCGGGATTCGCAGCCAGCGCGCGCGGCTGGAAAAACTGCTTCCGGAGGTGCTGGTGGATGGAAAATTTCCCGTTATTACCGATTATGGCTCTCTTGTCAAAGATACTGTTTTGTGCCGGAATATAGATAATGCCTACAACATCTGGAGCTATCTCAAGCGGGAGATGAAGACAGATGCGTTTGAGCGGCGATACGGCGGATACGGGACGTTTGATTATGTGGAATGGGAAATGAAGCGGGCAAGGAATGCCAGAAAAGAAGGCGCAGAAACGGCTGAGAATGATGGCGTTTGGTTCGATGTGGACCTGGAGCATCTTGTCGATGTGGGCCCGTATTCCCAGTTGATTCCGTCCAACCAATATGACTTCGTTTCGAACGGCGGGAAAGGAGTTTTCCTGGGCAAGACCCAAAAGGATACACTTCTGGTGTGCGCCTTTGCAGAGAAAATCCAGAGCCTCCCTGCCGTCCTGTCACAAGACCGGCCGGATTCGAGGTTGATCTATCAGAATGACCGGTATATGGCCGTCTTTACCTCTTTGAACATTGAGGAGAATAAGGTGGTCGTTTCCAAGAAGTTACTCTTCAAAAAACCGTGAGGAAGTAGGGAGCCGTACGGGGCCTATTCTGACTCGTAGCCGTTGTTCTTCATGTTCCACAGGGGGAGCACGATGAGGCCGCCGATGACGGCGACGCCGGCCATAATCAGGAAGAGGTTGTTCCAGAAGCCGTTACCGAAGGTCTTGGAGAGCAGACCCACACCGAAACCGGTGAAGATGGTGCTTACGTAGCTCATAAGGCCAATCAGGCCCACGGCCGAGGAAGCTGCTTTCTTGGTAACATGGTTCGATGCCACGACACCCAGCAGGGCCTGCGGCCCGTAGAGGAAGAAGCCGGAAACGGCCAGCAGGACCAGCATGGCCACGGGATGGCCCTTCGGCAGCAGCCAGAGCCCCACCAGGCAGAGGGCGGTAATGAACATCTCAATGAGGCACATCCGCTGTCCCTTGCTCTTGAAAAGCTTATCCGTTGCCCATCCAGCCGCCAGCATACCGGCGCAACCGGCAATTTCGAAGATGGCGATGGTCCAGCCGGCCAGCTGGGGCGACAAGGCCGTCTCTCCCTGCTGAAGGAATTTCGGACCCCAGTCCAGGACGGCGAAACGGACGATATAGACAAAGAGGTCGCAGATGGCGAGCGCCCAGACAACCGGGTTGCCGAAAACGCGTTTCTTGACGAATTTCTTGTATTCGGCGGTGGTGTCGTTGTTGTCCAGGGCGGTCTTGGTGCCCTTCAGCTCGGGCAGGCCCACGGAAGTAGGCGTGTCGCGCAGGGTCGTGAGGATGAAGAATACGCCTACGGCACCGATGAGCGCCGGAATCCAGAAGCACCACTGCCAGGCCCCTACGTGCTTGGCCGCCGTGATGACAGCCGGGTCGTCAATGGCTTTCCCCAGGTTGGCGGCGATGCGTTCCACGGTGGCGGGTTCGCCCGCCAGGTTCATGCCCATGCCGCCGATGATAGCGCCGCATAGTACCGATACGATACCGGCGCCGATGGAGTGCGACGTGTTCCAGATACTCATTTTGGTGGCCAGTTCTGTCGGCGGTACCCAGTGTACCATGAGGCGGTTGCACGGAGCGAAGCCGCAGCCCTGGAAAACATTGTTGAGGACCAGCAGGATGGCCATCAGCCACACCATGACATTCACGAAATCGGGACCGAATTCATTGCCGGAGATGAGGGCGCTCAACTTTGCGCTCCAGCCAAAGATGAGGTTCAATATCACGCAGGCGCCCAGTCCGATGACCAGGTGCCACCGGGCGTTGGACCGGTCGGCCAGGATGCCGTTGAGGAACTTCGAAATACCGTAGATGACGCCCACGGCTGTCAGGATGGAACCCAACTGCAAGTCTCCGATGCCGTATTCCGCGGCCAGGGCCGGCATGGCAAAGGAGAAATTCTTCCGCACAAAATAGAAAATGGAGTAGCCGATCATCGAACAGATAATCACTTGCCACTGCCAGGATTTGAAGAAATCGGTCTTGCCGTCTTCCCCTTTCAGGCGGAAGAACGGTTTTACTTTCGGTGTGTCATTCATAAATGCAAAATTAACGATAATTTTCGTATTTTTGTAACAAAGAATGTAATTATGAAAGTTAAGGAATTCTTAAAACAACGCCAGGCGGAGAAGAATGCTGTCCTGGCCACCAATTTTTATAATTTCGAGACCCTTTCCTGCGTGATGCAGGCTGCGGCGCAGGTCCAGGCCCCGGTGATGCTCCAGCTGACCCGCAGTTCCATTGACTACATGGGACTGCAGATGGCGGTGAAAATGGCACGCCAGGCCTTCGCGGACTATGGGATCGACGGTTGCATCCACCTGGATCACGGCGGATCCGTAGAACTGGTCCAGCGTTGCCTGGATGCCGGTTTCGATTCCGTCATGATCGATGCCAGCGAGAAACCCTTCGAGGAGAACGTGGCCACGACGCGTAAGGTGGTGGAAATCGCCGCCCCCTATGGCGTGAACGTGGAAGCCGAATTGGGTTATGTGGCCAAACTGGGTCAGGAGCAGGGAGGCGGTTTTACCACCCCTGAAGAGGCGAAGGCCTTCGTGGATGCCACCGGCGTGGACGCCCTTGCGGTTGCCATCGGCTCTGCTCACGGTTTTTACAAGCAGCCGCCGCACCTGGATATCCCGCGGCTGCAGGCCATCCATGCCGCCACCCCCGTGTGCCTGGTTTTGCACGGCAGTTCGGGCATCCCGGCCGAAATGGTGCGGGAGGCCATCGCGAACGGTATCGTGAAGGTGAACCTGGCCACGGAAATCAAAGATACGTTTATGCGCGGCCTGAAGGACCAGCTGCTCCATACCGATGAAATCGACCTGCGGAAAGTTTTCCCGAAAGCCATGACACCGGTGGTGGAACTGCTGTGCGGGAAATACCGCAACATGGGCTCCGCAAAAAAATAAATCCGAAGTATTAAAATTTTTAGTATCTTTACGGACCTGATTTATATATTATGATAAAGAAAACCACCATTCGTGATGTCGCGCGCGAGGCAGGTGTCTCCGTGACACTGGTTTCTTTCGTGATGAACGCGAAAGTCAAAGAAAACGGGGAACTGGACTGCCCGGTGAATGCAGATACTGCCGAGCGGGTCCTCCAGGTGGCCAAGCGCCTGGGATACAAACGGAACAATGCGGCGGCTTCGCTGCGCAGCGGACGTACCCACACCATTGCGGTGATTACGTCGGATATTTCCAGCCCCTTCTTTGCTGAAATCTGCCGTCACCTGGAGAACATCGCCTTCAAGGCGGGGTACACGGTCCTCTTTGCCAGCTCCGACGAGAGCGCACAGAAACTGAGCCACCTGATCGACAAGATGATCGGCTACAACGTAGAAGGTCTGATCGTGGCTCCCTGCGCAGGCAGCGAGAAGGTGCTGCACCGTTCGGGCACGTACAACATCCCCACCGTGCTGATCGACCGCAATATCCCCGGGGAAGAATTCGGCCGGGTGCTGGTGGATAACGAGGCCGGCGGTTACGAGGCGACCAAGTACCTGATCGGCAATGGCCATACGCGCATCGAGATCATCGGTTACGATATCGAGATTGCCAGCGTGTCCGATCGCGTGAAAGGCTACGAGCGGGCCATGAAGGAGGCGGGCCTGGAAGCCAACATCCGGGTGAACGTGCTTCCGTACGGGATCTCTCCTTCGGCCGACGAGGTGGCCGAGGTTTTCCGCAGCGCCCATGCGCGTGAGACCGATGCCTTCGTGCTGCCTACCAAGAAGCTCAGCAAGAGCGGTTTCTATGCCATATTGAAGCTGAACATGCGCCTGCCCCGGGATTTCGAATTCGTCTGCTACGACGAGAGTGATGTTTACGACCTCATCCCCCCGGGCATCCCGCACATGGTGCAGCCGCTTCACGAGATTGCCGAGAAGTCGTTCAACCTGTTGCTGGACATCATCGACAACAAGCCGGCCGAGATGGATGTAACCCTGCACTCCCATCTGGTTAAAGGCGGCGCATAACGGGTTTCCGCTATGAGCAGAGCCCGTTTCTTTCTTTCCGCGGCTATCCTTTTCCTGGCCGTGGTTGCGGCACCGGCCCAGACGGCTCGCAAAGCCATTGAGGCCGATCTGGCCAAGGCATCCCACATCTTCAACATGTATCCGGAGCAGATTCCGGACCATGCCCGTCCCCCGAAGGGATACAAGCCCTTCTATATCAGCCACTATGGCCGTCACGGGGCCCGCAACAACGGGTCGGACGGCGAATATGTCCTCTTCCGCGACATGCTGGAAGAAGCATATCGGACCGGAAACCTTACTCCTGCGGGCGAAGAGGCCCGGCTCCGTTTCCAATCCGCCTTCTCGAAACTGTACCTCCGTGGGGGAGAGCTTTCTTCCAAAGGCTGGCGTCAGCATCGCGAAATCGCCACGCGGATGATGGCGGACTATCCCGAAGTCTTCCGCGGGAAAGAGGTCCATATCGATGCCCGCAGTACCACGGTGCCGCGTTGCATCATGTCGATGGCGGCCTTCTGCGATGCGTTGAAAGAACGGAATACCGCGCTGCAAATTTCCCAGAATACGGGGTCCTGGCTGATGAATCCGCTGAATCCCTTCACAACCGCGAATCCCGATTGCCTTCCCAGTGATACGGGATTCGGGAGCCCTCATCTGGCCTGGGACCGCCCCTACCATGCCTGGCGCAAGAAACTGCTGCATCCCGAGGTCTTCTTCGGCAGCCTGTTCAAAGACACGTCTTTCCTGAAAAAATACGCACCGCGCAGCCCGTATTCCCTCGAAGAGTCGCTTATTTCGATGTCGGGTACCCTGCAGTGCTCCGACGTGGACGTCTCCCTGATGGATTTGTATCCTTTTGAGGAAGTATATAACAACTACCTGCTGGTCAATTACAAATACTACGTTTCCAGAGGACCGGACACGCTTATCCAGAAAGGTCGGCAGTGGGCCCTGGTAACCCCTTTCTTCGACGACCTGCTCTCCTGTGCCGACGCCGACATCGCCTCGGGCGATGTGGCGGTGCGCCTGCGGTTCGGCCACGACATCACCCTGATGTCCCTCCTCACCTTCCTGGATGTGGACGGCTGGAACAAACCGGCATCGGACCCGTGGGAAATCGCGGAAAACTGGAACTGCTACAACGTGCCGATGGCGGCAAACGCGCAGTTCATCTTCTACCGGAACCGTCGCGGCGACATCCTGGTGCGCATGATGTACAACGAAGCCGATGTGCTCCTGCCCATCGCATCGGAAGTGGCGCCCTACTATCGTTGGGAAGATTTCCGGCAATTTTGCCTGGCGCGCAAAGCCGTTGCCCGGCAGATCCTGGATGCGACTAAACCCCTGAAGTCGTGAGAACCGCCCTGCTGACCGTCTTTACGGCCCTGTGCCTGGCTTCCCCGCTGGCTGCCCAGACCGCCCGCGAGGAAATAGAGGCCGACCGGAACAAGGCGGGCGGGATTTATAGCCTGTATGAAGAGCCGAAGGCGGTTCCCGCCCCGGCACCGAAGGGGTACAAGCCCTTTTATATCAGCCATTTCGGCCGACATGGCGCCCGCCATAACTCGGCGGATCCCGCCTTTTTGCTCAACCTGCTGGACCGGGCGGCGGCAGACGGGAAACTCACCCCTTTGGGGGAGGATGTCCGTGCCCGATACGCGGCCCTCTACCCGCAACTGAAGCTGCGGGAGGGGGATCTGACGGCCGTTGGGACCGCCCAGCTCGAAGGAATCGCCCGTCGCATGATGACGTTGTACCCCCGCGTTTTCCGCAAAGGGCGGACGGTGCAGGCCGTATCGTCCACATCGCCCCGCTGCCTGCTCTCCATGGCCGCTTTCCTGCAGGGGCTGCGGTCTTCCGGCTGGAAAGGGGACATTAGCCTGGATACCGGGAACGCCTGGATGCGCACGGTGGCTCCCCACCGAAAGGCCAATGAACTGTATGTGCAGCAGCGCGGCCGGATACGGACCGAAGACCGGGCTGCCTGGGAGGCCGATGTCCAGCGGTTGCGCGATGAAATCGATGAGAAAGCCTTTCTCTCCCGGCTCTTTACGGATGAGGAATGGGTCCGGACGCAGGGAGACCCGCAGGCGTTCATGAAAGGCTTTTATTCCCTGGCCGTGAGCACGCCCTGCACGGGGCTTCCGGAGGATTTCTACGACCTGTTCACCCCGGAGGAACTGTACCGGGAATGGGCGGTGGAAAACCTGCGCTATTATGGCTATTTCGGACCGTCGAAGTATTTCGGCGGCACGTCCTGGGCCATCGCCGCCCCGGCGCTGGAAAAAATCATTTCCGATGCCGACGAAGACCTGCGCACCGGCACCACGGCGGCCCGTTTGCGTTTTGGCCACGATGTGGGGCTGATGTGCCTGTACAGCCTGCTGGATCTGGATGGCTGGCGGACGACGGCGGACGATCCGCACGAAGTGGCCGATGCCTGGCGCTGCTACCGGGTGCCCATGGCGGCCAACCTCCAGTGGATTTTTTATCGGAACGCTGCCGGAGACATCCTGGTGCGCCTGCGGGTGAATGAGGAGGATGCTTCCTTGCCCGTCGAACCGGCTGTGGAAGGTATTTTTTATCGTTGGGAAGACCTGCGGGCCTATTGCCTGGCGCGCTGTTCGGAAGCCCGTACCCTCATAGAACGGATGCCCTTATGAAAAAGACGCTGATTCTCTTGCTGGCGGTGTTTTCCGCCATCTGCCTGCGGGCCCAGGATTATTTCCCGGGGGCCAACCCGCAGCCGTATCCGCCATTTGCCGATAGTTGGAAGGCCGATCCGATGATGGTGACGGGCAACTACCTGATGTACCGGATGGATACGCCGGCTCCGACGCCTGCGCCGGCCGGTTTCAAGCCTTTCTACATTTCTACCTACGGCCGGCACGGGGCCCGTTTCTTCGGCAGGAACGAGATGTACGACACCATCGCCTGCCTGTTCGATGCCGGGGCGCAGAACGACGCCCTTACGGCTGACGGCCAGGAATTCTACCGCCGTTTTCAGGCGGTTTACGTGCTGGCCAAGGGCCGCGGCGGAGATTTGACCCGCCTGGGAGTGGCCCAGCAGCAGGAACTGGCCCGCAAGATGTTACGCGACTATCCTGCCGTGTTCAAGGGCCAAAGGCTTGTGGACGCCCGTTCAACGACCGTGCCCCGCTGCATCCTGTCCATGACGGCCTTCTGCGATGCCCTCGGGACGGCGGCTCCCTCCCTGGAAATCCACCAGGATGCCAGCGCCGCGGACATGCATTACATGAAACCCAATTCCAAGTTTAATCCCAAGGTCCGTCCCGACGAGGTGGACAGCAAGATGGATGTGGGCGAGGGCCGCTGGCTGGAGCCCTGGCAGGAAATGTGGCGGCAGACCGCCCATCCGAAGGAATTCTTTGCCCGCCTGTTCAAGGATCCGTCGTTTGTGGAAGCCTTTGGCGATCCGGTGCATCTGGAGCGGGAATGCTTCTACCTGATGGCCGATACGCCCTGCGTGAGCGATGTAATCGATTTCCGGGAATTCTTCGATTCCGAGGAAGCCGCCCGCCTGTGGGAACTGGAGAACTGGCGGTTCTACCAGGTTTCCGGTCCGGGCCGCACGTACAACGACCGCAACTGGGCCTATGCGGAAGTCCTGCTGGACCAGATTGTCCGGAGTGCCGGAGAAGATATGGCAGAAGGCCGGATGGCCGCCCGCCTGCGTTTCGGCCACGATTATATGTTGGTAAACCTGCTTACGCTGCTGAACCTGGACGGGTGGAATGTGGTGACGGAAGATTTCGGCCGCCTCAAGGAGGTTTTCCGTTTCAGCGAACTGCCCATGGCCACCAACCTCAAACTCATCTTCTACCGCAACCGGGCGGGGGAGGTGCTGGTTCGTGCCGCGCTGAACGACCGGGAAGTGCGACTGCACATCGACGGGGCCGAAGGTCCCTATTACCGCTGGGAGGATTTCGAGGCGTTCTGCCGGCGTAGGATAGCGTTAGCCCGACAAATATTGGAACGATGAAGAGAGCCGTTTGGAGATTCTGTATGCTGGCCGCTGCCCTGGCGACCTGCCTGAGCGCCACCGCCCAGGTGGCATTCGATGCGATTCGCGAAACCCCTGCGAAAGGATATGGTATCTATTATGTGACCGAATTCCCGGCCGCCGCACCCGATGTGGCCCCGAAGGCGTACGAGCAGGTATACCTGAGCACCTATGCCCGTCACGGAGCCCGGTACATCCTTTCCGAGAAGATGTACACAGACATCCACACGACCCTGGACAAGGCCCATCGCGGCCGCCTGCTGACCCCGGCCGGCGAGGATTTCTACCGCCGTTTCGAAGCGGTGTATCCCCAGCTGAAGAACCGTTCCGGCTTCCTGACCCCGCTGGGACGTGCCCAGCACGTGGCCTTCGGAAAACGGCTCTATGCCCAGTATCCCGCCTTGTGGAAGCACCTGCCGCATATCGAAGCCCGTTCAACGAACCTCCCGCGGGTTATCCTGAGTATGAACGCCTGCCTGGAAGGCCTGAAGGAGGGCAATCCCGCCCTGCGCTGGAACGCTACCTGCGCCAAGGCCGAGATGGGCTACCTGAATCCCCATTCGGGCCTGAAGAAAGACTATGAAGATCCCAAGGCTTCCAGCCAGTACCGCCTGGGCAATACGGCGGTCTGGCAGGAGGGGATGATGGCCATCTTCCGGGAAAAAGTAGACTGCGGGGCCTTCATCCGCCGGTATTTTACCAACGGTTCCATTGTGGAAGATCCCGAAGGCTTCATGCTCTTCTGCTACTATCTGGCGGGCGATATGTACTGCGTCCCGGAGCTGGAAACCTATTTTGACGACCTCTTTACCCAGGAAGATATCCTGGGCCTGTGGGAAGCCGACAACTATCTGTATTACAGCCAGAAAGGCCCTGACCCGCTCTATAGCGGCCGAGGTATGCTGGTGGCCTGGGAGATGCTGGACGACATCATCGTGAAGACCGATGCGGACCTGGCCGAATACCCGTACGCCGCCCGCCTGCGCTTCGGCCACGACGGCTGCATGATGGCGCTGATGGCCTTTATGGGGATCGACCGCTGGGGCGAGGTGGTCCCGCGCGACCAGGTGAAAGATGTCTGGCAGACCTATAAGGTTCCGATGGCCTCGGCCTTCCAGTTCGCCTTCTATCGCGGCAAAAAATCCGGCGACCTGATTTTCAAACTCTCCTACAACGGCGAGGACGTGACCCTTCCCATCCCGGCGCTGGACTTCCCGTACTATAGCTGGGATGCCTTCAAGGCCTATTATCTGCCCCGTATCGCCGCGGCGAAGGAAATCCTGGCCAACCTGGACCCCGAGGGCCGTCCCTATGTGCTGGAGGGGAAGGTAACCTGCGAAGGCAGTCCCGTGGAGGGAGTGGCCGTAACCGATGGCGTGAATATCGTGCGTACCGATGCCGAGGGCCGCTACCGCATGGCCAGCGACAAGCGCCAGGGTCTGGTCTATATTACCACACCCTCGGGCTACCGGGCCGTGAGCACCGATGGCTTGCGGGCCGATTTCTATGCCCATCTTACCGAGGCTCCCGAGGTGAAGGAAGTGCACGATTTTACCCTCGTCCGCGAGGACCAGAGCCGCTACAGCGTCATTTTCCTGCCCGATGCCCACCTGTCCAATGCCGACTTTAAACCCGAGCTGGAGAGTTTCCGGGACATTGCCATGCCCACCATCCGTTCCCAGGCGGAACTCCTCTCTGCCGAGGGCCCCGTTTATACGATGAACCTGGGCGACCTGAGCCACGACATCTATTGGTACGACTATAACTTTACCCTGGAGGACGATTACAACTTCCTCCGCGAGCTGAACTATCCCACGCTGATGTACAGCGTATCGGGCAACCACGACAACGATCCGTCCATTACCACCGACCATACCGATTTTGACTCGGAGCACGTTTTCCGCAAGGTCTTCGGACCGGAGCACTATTCCGTGAACATCGGCGGAGACCACTGGATTATGCTGGACGATATCCAATACATCAATGTGCCCGGCAAGGGCAAGAAGGCCAAAGGCGTGAAGGGAGACCGCTCCTACGGCAAGGGTCTCTCGGACGATGCCTGGCGCTGGCTGGAACAGGATGTGGCGGGGTTGCCGGACGGAACGCCGGTACGCATCTGCGTCCATTCGCCCATCATTTACCACAATGCCAGCGGTACGCTCTTTTCGGTCGGGGATGCCCGCCGCCTGTCGGACCTGCTGGCCCGGTTCGCCCCGGTACGGGTCTATGCCGGCCACGTGCACCACATGCACTGGTTGCAGCGGGAGGAGTGGCCGGTTTTCCGGGAGGCGGACCTTCCGGCTGTTTCCGGGACGATGTGGACCACCCGCCCCAACCGCGTCCTGTCCAATCAGGGCGAGGATGCCGGTATCCTGGTGGGCCGTTACAACGGGGGCGCGGTGGAATACACCTATCAGACCTATAAGCACGGCGACCGCGCGATGCGCCTCTATGACATGAACGCGGTGGCGAAGCGGTATACCGCCGATAAGGATATCCGCGCCCTGCTGGCCGCCTGTCCGGGTCGCGACGACTATGCCGCCAGGGAGTACCGCAACTATGTGTATATCAATTACTGGATGCTGCGCGACGGGGAAACGGTGGAGGCGCTGGAGAACGGCCGGCCGCTGGAAGTGGAGCAGGTGAACGATGAAGATCCGTTGTACCTGCTGAACCTGCATCTGCCCGATTTCCTGGAGAGCGGAAAGCATTCGCGCGGGAAGGTGGGCAACTTGCACATGTTCCGCGCGAAAGCGCAATCGGCCCGAACCCCGGTGACGGTGCGGGTGCGCAATGCGGCGGGAGAAATCGTCCGGGAAGCGGTGCTGCAGCGACCGGGCGTGTTTGATGAAAATATGTAATTTGTGGATATGAAGAAGATTGTTTTCGTTCTTGCGACCTGTTTGATGGCCGCGACGGCCGGTTGGGCGCAGACGCTTACCGGCACGGTAACCTGTGACGGCCAGCCGCTGGCCGGTGTTTGTGTATCCGACGGTGTGGAAGTGGTCCGGACCGATGTGCATGGCTGCTATGCCATCCAAAGCGCCAAGGAGCAGGGTTTCGTGTTCGTCATTACTCCCAGCGGCTATACGGTCCCGCTGCGGGAACGGCTCACCCCGGATTTCTGGGCCCGCCTGACGAAGCCTGCCGATGTGCCGGAGAACCACGATTTCGTATTGGAAAAGCAGAACCAGGACCACTACACGGTTCTTTTTACCACAGACCTTCACTTGCAGCACAGTCCCAAGCTGAACGATTTTGACATGGCCCGCCGGACCGTTTTTCCGCTGGTACAGCGCCTCTATGCCCAGCATCGCAAGAAAGGTCCCGTGGTTACCTTCCAACTGGGCGATCTGGTCCAGGACCGCTACTGGTATCAGTACGACATGGACCCGGAGAAGGCCCGCGTGTTCCTGCGCGACAATGGGTTCACGGCTCCGATGTACAGCGTGATGGGAAACCATGACCACGACGGTGCCCGCCTGGCCGATGCCGATCATCCCGATATCACCCGTTATGCCGAGGAACCCTGGCGCGAAGCCTTCGGCCCCACCTATTATTCCATGAATATCGGCAACGACCACTGGGTGATGCTGGACAATATCCTGTATTACAATGAGGCGCCGCCGCGCGAGGGCGAAGGCAAATACGGCATGAAGGGCAACCGCCGCTTCGTGGTGGGCCTGACCGAGGGCCAGTTTGCCTGGCTGGAAAAGGATTTGGCCATGGTGCCGGCCGGTACGAAGATCCGGGTCTGCGGGCACGCTTCCTTCATCCTCCCGAAAACCATCGGGCAAGATACCGAATTCGCAGATCCCGCCCAGATGGACCGCCTGTACAAGATGCTTCGCCGCTTCGGTCCCGTGAACTTCTATAACGGGCACGCGCACCGGATGTACCTGACCCGCAATCCGCGTTACCCCGATGCCACGGACTTCACCATCACGGCATCCTCGGGCAATATCTGGAACACCGGCGCAGACAAGTTGCAGAGCATGGACGCCATCGACGGCGGCATCCTGACGGGCTGTTTCGGAAAGGGAGAACCCACCTATGCCTATGAGACGTATCTCCACGGCGCCAAGCAGCTGCGGGCCTATGACATGAACACGGTGCGTGCCAACATCCTGGAGAACAAGAAGGCGCAGGAACGCATTGCTCAATTCGATTATTGCACGGACTATTCCACGCCTGACCGTGAGAACCAGGTTTATGTGAACGCCTGGATGCTCCTGCCCGGTTATACGTTGGAAATGTATGAAGGCTCCCATAAATTGGATGTCCAGCAAGTGGTTGAGGCAGAGCCTCTTTCGTTGGCTGGGAACAACGGCAAGAGTTTCTTCACCCACAAGAGCTATGTGCAGTGCTACCACTTGTACAAGGCCCAGGCATCGAAGCCCAATACCACCATCACCATCAAGGTGCTGGACGCCCGCGGCAAGGTGGTTTACAAAGAGAAGATGAAACGCCCGAAGGCGTTTTCGCTGGATATGGAATAACACAGAAACATCAAGATGGACAAGACAAATTCCGTGATGGTCCTCGCGACCACCTTTGCCGACAAAGGCGATTGGATTGTAGAGCAACAGTTTGTATTACAGATGGGGTCGAGTTATCTGCTGGCGCACGGTATCGGTACGCCGCTGGAAAAAGATGCGGTAACCACGGTCGAAGTGCCTGTGGAGGGCGATTATCACCTCCTGGTGCGCACCAAGAACTGGACCGCTTTCTGGTCCGAAGGCAAGACCCCCGGCATTTTCTCCGTGAAGGTTGACGGTGTAGCCGATGCGGCCGAGTTCGGTACCGGCTGCGAGGGTGCCACGCGTTCCGAACGCGCCGCATGGTACTGGCAGCAAGGCGGGACCTGGCACCTGACCGCCGGCACACACACGCTCGCCCTGCACGACCTGACCGGCTTCGACGGTCGCTGCGACGCGCTCATCCTCACCACTTCCGACGAGGTGCCCGACCGTTCCCTTGAAACCTATTGCGCCTTGCGCGAATCCTTGCTGGGGCCCAACGAGCCCGTGGATAAGGGAACCTATGACCTCGTTGTGGTGGGCGGCGGTATGTCCGGCATCTGCGCCGCCCTGGCGGCGGCCCGTCTGGGCAGTAAGGTGGCTCTGGTCCAGGACCGCTACATCCTGGGCGGAAACAATTCTTCCGAGGTGCGTGTGGGCCTGGGCGGCCAGATCAACATGGCTCCCTACCCGTCCCTGGGGTACCTGCTGAACGAAATCGGCCCGGACCGTATCGGCAATGCCCGTGGAGCGCATCATTACCAGGATTGGAAAAAGATGGATGTGGTAAAAGCTGAACCGAACATCAGCCTCTTCCTTGGCTATACCGTGACCGATGCCGTGATGGAGGACGGAAAAATCCGTTCCGTCACGGCCATCGAGGCTACCCGGCAGGACCGTATTGTCCTGAGCGGACATACCTTCGCCGATTGTACGGGCGACGCCCACCTGGCCGTGCTGGCCGGTGCCGAGACCCGTATGGGCCGCGAGGCGCGCAGTGAATACGGTGAGTCCCTGGCCCCTGAGAAGGCCGACGACTACACGATGGGCGTGTCCATCGAATGGTACTGCGAAGACTGGAATACTCCCTGCAGTTTCCCTGACAGCCTGGATTGGGGCCTGCATCTGGACGAAGAGACGGTGGAACCCGTCCATCGCGCCAACTGGTACTGGGAAGTGGGGATGAACGATGACCAGGTGGCCGATGCCGAGAAGATCCGCGACTACGGTATGTACGTGGCTTACAGCACCTTCTCCTATTGCAAGAACCGTCTGGCGAAGAAAGAAGACTGGGAGTGCACCCACCTGGTGTGGGTATCACACGTTTCAGGCAAGCGCGAAAGCCGCCGCATCATCGGCGACCTGGTGTTGCGTGAACAGGACCTCACCCGTCCCATCCCGTACGAGGACGGCACCTGCACCACCACGTGGCGCATCGACCAGCATTATCCCGACCCGCGCAATGCCGGGAAATACCCCGGCGCGGAATGGATGAGCATCGGCAAACTGGTTCCCATCGATCCGTACGCCCTGCCGTACCGCTGTTTCTATTCCAAAGATGTGGCGAACCTGTTCATGGCCGGCCGGGACATTTCGGTCACCCATGTCGCCCTGGGTTCCGTGCGCGTCATGCGTACCTGCGCCATGATGGGCGAGGTCGTGGGCATGGCGGCCTCCATCTGCAGCAAGAGAAGCGTCCTGCCGCGCGATATCTATACGACGTATTTTGAGGACCTGAAAGCCCTGATGCGCAAGGGAACCGGCCGCACCGATGTGCCGTACACCCAGTTCTACCACCAGGTGGATCGCACCGGACACCAGGCGGAAGACCGCTAATCCCCGCAGCTCATGGCACTGATAGACTGGATCATCGTCCTGGTGTTCATCGGCGCCCTGGTTGGCGTGGGTTTTTGGTTTTCGCGCAGCAACCGGAACATCCGGGACTACTTCCTGGCCGGCAAATCCATGCCCGGCTGGCTGGTGGCCCTGGCGGCGACGGGAACATCGGTGAGCGCCGGCACCTTCGTGGGTTCGCCGGAATTGGGCTTCAACACCAACCTCACCTACCTGATGCTCTGCGTGGGTGCCATTTTCGGCGGCTTGCTGGTGGCGCGGTTCTTCTTGCCGCGGCTCTATAACGCGGGCACCATCACCATCTACGGATTCATTGGCGAGCGTTTCGGCGAGGGCTCCAAACGATGGACCAGCGGCATGTTCCTGCTTGGCCAGCTCTTCACCTCGGGTTCGCGCCTGTTCATCGCCGCCATCGCCGTGTCCGTTATCCTCTATGGGTCCATCCACTTCCAGTTCCTGGTGTATTCCATCCTCATCCTGGGTGTGATTTCCACCCTTTATACGATGGCGGGCGGCATCAAAGGACTCCTGTATATCGATGCCCTGCAAATCCTGCTGGTGGTGGGAACGGGCCTTGTGGCCCTGATATTGGTTTATGTTTCCATGACGCCCGACCTTTCTTTCGGGCAGATTTGGGACAGCCTCGTACACGGTCAGGTGAAGATTGCCGGGCAGTGGGAGCCGGGGAACAAGTTGCAGGTCGTGGACGCATCGTGGCGCTTTGACCTGCCGTATAACCTTGTCGGCGCCCTGCTTGCCGCTACTGTCTTCAAAGTGGCACAATTTTCGACCGATCAGGAATTTGTGCAGCGACAGCTTACCTGCCGCGATGTCCGCAAGGCTGGCAGCTCACTGGTCGCCTCGCAGGTTATCAGCCTGCCCATCGTGCTGGTTTTCCTGTCCATCGGCCTGCTGCTGTTCAGCAAGTATTCGCAGACCGATCCGGCCGCCTTTGCCCAGTATCAGGGCGATGCGCGCGATTTGTTCCCGCAGTACATCTGCCATTACATCCCCGCGGGGCTACGCGGCCTCATGATGGTGGGCCTGCTGGCGGCAGCGCTGTCCAGCTTCAATTCCGCCATCAATTCCATGGCCTCCAGTTTTACTGCCGACCTCTACCTGCCCATCCGACGCCAGCGCGGACGCGCCCTGGAGACCGACAGCGCCCAAATGGCATCGTCCAAGAAAATGACGGTGTTCATGGGACTGGCGCTCACGGGGTTTGCCATTTTTACGGCCGTGCTGCAGTCCATGAGCGGGATGAACCTGGTGGATTTCGCCACGGGTGTGATGTGCTTCTCTTACGCGGGCATGCTGGGGGTGTTTCTGACGGCCCTTTTCACCAGGCGCGGGAATGCCCGCAGCGTGGTGGCCGCCCTGATTGCCGGGCTGCTGGTGGCTTTCTTCCTGATGACGGCCAAGAGTTTGTTCGGCCTGAATCTGACCCTTGCCTGGCCCTGGTGGACACCCATCGGCGGCGCTGTCAGTTTCCTGATTTGCCTTTCCGGGAAACCCGATTCCCGTTCGTCTAAACAGCCGATGCCGACAAGATGCCGATGAGCATTTTTCTGCGAAGAGGCGCTTGCCGGTATCGGCGAAACAAAAGAGAAGAATAATAGTTAAAATGAAAGAGATATGAGACAAGCAGTATTGATTGAACCGAAAAAGATAGAATTCCGCGAGGTCCCGGCGCCGAAGGCCGAAGACCTGAAAGGAAATGAAATTCTTCTGAACATCAAGAAGATAGGAATATGCGGAAGCGAAATCCATTCCTACCATGGCCTGCATCCCGCCACCTTTTATCCGGTGGTCCAGGGCCATGAGTATTCCGGTGTGGTGGTAGCCGTGGGGCCTGACGTAAAGGACTTCAAGCCGGGTGACCGGGTGACCGCCCGTCCCCAGCTGGTTTGCGGCACATGCAACCCCTGCAAGCGCGGCCAGTACAACGTATGCGAGCACCTGCGGGTGCAGGCCTTTCAGGCCGATGGCGCCGCGCAGGACTATTTCGTAGTGACCGAAGACCGAACCGTCCATATCCCCGACGGGATGTCCATGGAGTACGCCGCCATGGTGGAGCCTTCCGCCGTGGGCGCCCACGCCACCTCGCGTCCGCGTGAACTGAAAGGCAAAAACGTCATCGTGTCCGGCGCCGGCACCATCGGCAACCTCATCGCCCAGTTCGCCCAGGCGCGCGGGGCCAAGAAAGTGGTCATTACCGACGTGTCCGACTACCGCCTGACGAAGGCTCGCGAATGCGGCATCGCCCATACGCTGAACGTGGCCAAAACGCCCATCAAGGATGCCCTGAAGGATCTTTTCGGTGACGAAGGCTACCAGGTGGGCTTCGAAGTGGCGGGCGTGGAATCTTCGGTCCGTGCCCTTATGGAAACCATCGAAAAGGGCGGCGACGTGATCATTGTGGGCGTGCATGCGAAAGATCCGCAGATCAGCATGTTCTATCTGGGTGAGCACGAACTCAACCTGATCGGCTCCATGATGTACCGCCACGAGGATTACCTGAAGGCGGTGGAAGAGATTGCCAAGGGGACCATCAAACTGGCTCCGCTGGTGTCGAACCGTTTCCCCTTCGAGCAGTATGACGAGGCCTACCGGTTCATTGACGCCAACCGGGAAACCTGCATGAAAGTGATTGTTGATTTAGAAGCCTGATCATGAAGAAGCTGCTCTTTGTTTTCCTGACGCTTCTGTTGCCGGGAATCATTCCGCTATGGGGTCAGGCTCCTGCCGGACAGGATGACGACGCGCTTTACGCCCAGGATATGATTCAGGTTGGAGAAGCTTTCCCGACGGTTTCCTTTGGCACGTCTTTGGATGGTAAGGATCTGTCGGTGAAGGACTTCGCCGGACAATACCTGGTGCTGGACTTTTGGGCAACCTGGTGCCCCGATTGCCGCAAGGACGTTCCGGCCCTGGTAGAAGCGTACAAGCGTTTCGCCTCGGACAAGGTGGTTTTTGTGAGCATTTCCTGGGACCAGGACCGTGAGCGCCTGGAGAGGTTTATCCGGGAAAACGGCATCTGCTGGACACAGGTCTGCGACTTTAAGCCCCGCACCGAAATTACCACGGGAAAGACCTTCCGGGTCAGGTGGATTCCCTCCATCTACATCATCGGTCCCGACGGAAAGGTCCTGCTCGGTACCGTCATGTTGGATAAGGTCGTCGCCCTGCTGGATTATTTGAACATCTGAACCATGGGGACACCGCGCCAGCCTTCGGGAATCTTCACACCCAGGGCGTAGGCGAGGGTGGCAGGAAGGTCATATTGCATCATCGGGAAATCCAGGACGTATCCCTTGCGGATGTTCTTGCCGAACAAAACGAACGGGGTCTCAAGATGGGACATCTGCAGCTTGCCATGGCCCTTTCCGGAACCGCCGTGGTCGGACGAGAAGACAAAGATGGTGTCGTCATAGATGCCGGCATCGCGGGCTGCCTGCAGGATGGCACCCACCGCTTTGTCGGCCTGGGCGAGGCTCTCGTAATATCCGTCGCTTTCCCAGCCATATTTATGACCGGCAGAGTCGGTTTCGCCGATATAGAAGGTGAAAAAGACCGGTTTCTTCTCCAGGATGTACTGCACGGCCTTTTCAACATATGCATCGAACGAGTACGGGGCCGATCCATGGTAGCAGGGATCGTACACCTGCCAGGAGATGCAGGTCGTATCGATAAGCGGGCCGATACCGTTCCAGTTGTACAGGCAGCCAGTTTCTGCGGTCGGCCGCTGCTCGCGGATAAGGGTGTAGATGGTAGGAGGCATCCCGCGGCCATTGTCGAGGACGGCGGGAATGACCGGTTTGTCAGAGTTCCAATTATTGTAACCGTGCTGCTCGGTAGGCAAGCCCATGAAGATGGAAGCCCAGTTGATGGCCGAAGCAGACGGCATGACGGACCTTTTACCCAACGTGTAGGCGCCCTGTTCCATCATCATTTTTACATGTGGCATCTTATCCAGCACTACGCTTTTGCGTATGGCTTCGGAGGCAACCCCGTCCGGTCCGATAAAGATAACGTGTTTGGCCTTCGGACGGGCGGCTTCAACGGAGAGCGTGCACAGCAGCAGTGCGGCAAATAACATGATTCTTTTCATATGAAATAGTGTTATGGGGTTATCAAAGCAGTGTCACCGGCGGCCGGGGAGTCCAGCCAGGAGCGGTAGTCCGACAGCCGGAAAGGCGGTTCTCCGTAGAGATAGTGGTTGGTGCCGGTCTTGTGGCCGGCACTGCCGTTATCCAGCGAGTAGGAGATGAGCCAGACGCCTTGCGCCCTGGCGGGAGAGAGCCGGGCCAGTTCGGCGCGGCCGTTGGCGGCTACCTGGAAAGGCCCTTGCCAGGCCACCCGGCCGCTGGCGGCATCCCGAACCGTAACCGAGCCGGAAACGGACGTCCGCGTGTCGTTCACCACCACCAGCGGGTGTCCGCCCGCATCCGGCGCGTCCAGGATCATGGCGCATACATCGGTCTGGACATTGCGGATATAATAATAGGCCCGTTTGGGGCGGAAATACCAGTCGGTCACCGCATCGGAGATAATGGGCCAGCCGTCCCGGATATTCCACCAGAGGATGCCGGTGCGGGTATCGAATTTCCCGCCGCGGAACAGTTCGATGAAATACTTCACCGCCTCGCCTTGTACACTCTGCGAGGCGAAGATAAAGTCGTCCAGGTCCGTGGGCACTTCTCCAAAAAGAATCCGTACCTGTTTCACCATCAGGTTGTTGCGGTTGGCGTCACGGTCATTGTCTTCCTTCCATTTGCGCACCGCCTTGGTCTTGTATTCGTCGTTCCAGACAAAACCGTCCTTCCCGGCATCGGTCCAGGGATAGACGCACTCGGGGCTGAACATCTGCTCCAGGCTCTCGCGGCACGGCATGCCATGGTAGCCGGTCTCACTGGCAAACAGGGGATTGGAGGCTGCGTAGAACGGGTCCTTGTAGTATCCGCGCGGGCCCCAGAGGTGATCCTCCGGCAAAGCCTTCGCGCTATAATGCTCCCGCACCAGTTCCGGGCTCCAGTAGGGCGAGGACGGCAGATAGTCCCGCGTGGGGTCCAGGTCGAACAGCACGGAGGGGATGATTTCACGCGTTACCCGGTCGCGGTTCGGATCGGGCCGGTAGGCCTTGAAATCACCGTCCGCGATGAGCACATCGTCCTCGTTATTTCCCGCCCAGAGGGCTATGCAGGGATGATTCCGCAGGCGGCGGACCACTGCGTAGAGCTCCCGTTCCAGCCGCTGCTGGAAATCCAGTGTCTGGGGATAAGCGGTGCATCCCATGGAAAAATCCTGCCAGATCATCACGCCCGCGGCATCGCACATTTCGTAGAAGGGCTCATCTTCATAGACGTTGCCGCCCCAGCAGCGGAGCATGTTGCAGTTGAGGTCGGTCACCAGGGCGAACGTACGCGCCAGGTGTTGCGGGTCGCGGCTATGCAGGGCGTCCATCGGGGTCCAGTTACTGCCCTTGATGAACACCGGCTCCCCGTTCACGATAAAGCGGAAATCGCCCGGCCGGAAAGGGGTGTGCACCTCGCTGCGCTGCAGGCGGATGGTGCGGATGCCGATGCGCCGCCGGTCCTCGTCCAGGATGCGTCCGTCCGCATCGCAAAGGCGGAAAACCGCCTCGTACAAAGCCGGGTCCCCGAAGCCGCGCGGCCACCAGAAATGCACGCCGGAAAGGGTGGTCCGATGCCGGAATGCGTGCGTCCGCACGGGAAAGCGTTCCTGCCAGACCGTCTCTCCCTGATAGGAAAGCAGGATCTCCGCAGTTACCGCATCTTCCTGATAATCAACCGGAAGCGCCAGAACATAATCCATGGCGATATCGGCCGTTCCCGCCGCAACATCCAGCCGCCGGGTGGTCCAGTGCACATCGCGGATGTGGACGGGCCGTTCGATCCGCAGCTGCACGCTGCGCCAAAGTCCGGCGCTCACCAGCCGCGGCATGATATCCCAGCCGAAGGAATGGGCCGCCTTGCGCACCCAGGGCGCCTCGGTCCGCCCCCAGTTGTAAGCGAACACGGGAGGGAATTCCTTCCGCACTTCCAGCACCGTGGAGCGGATATACACCTCCAGCCGGTTTTCCGCTCCGATGGGCTGCAGCAGCCCGCTCACCTCTGTCTTGCAGGGAATGAGCATGTTGTCGTTCGAGGCAAGGTGCCGCCCGTTCAGCCAAATCTCCGCGTAGCAGTCGATGCCCCCGAAATCCAGTTCCAGGCAGTCCTCCGCCTCATGCGGGGGCGTGACGAACGTCCGGCTGTACCGCCACTGGAATCCTTCCCACGGGCGTAGGGTATAGACGTTGCTGCCCACCTCGGGATTCTCCACGATACCCGCAGCCAGCAAGTCCAGTTCCACGTTTCCGGGAACCGTGGCCGGTATGGTCCGATAATCGATGCCCGCCATCCCCTCCGGTCCTACCACCGCAACGGGCCCCTGCTTCCAGAAATCCAGGGTCCACGTACCGTCCAGGCTGATGGTCCGGGCCGCCTTCAACGGGGCGGCCGGGCAAGCCAGGCTTGCTACCAAAGACAAGAGGAAAAGCAGGATGCGTTTCATAGTAATTAATTGAAAATAAGGGCGGTAGCCCATACTTCGCAGCCTTCTCCGCGGCCGACGAAGCCCAGCCGTTCGGTGGTGGTGGCCTTTACGGAAACGCAGTCTTCCTCCACCCCCAGGATGCCGGCCAGGCAGGTGCGCATCCGGCCGATATAGGGTGCCAGTTTGGGCCGCTGCAGGGCGATGGTCACATCTACGTTGCCCACCTTCCAGCCGCGTTCCGCCACCAGGGAAACCACTTTTTGCAGCAGGATCTTGCTGTCAATTCCCTTCCACTCGTCCGACGAGTCGGGGAAGTGATGGCCGATGTCGCCCAGGGCCAGGCAGCCCAGCAAGGCGTCGCACAGGGCGTGGATGGCCACGTCCCCGTCCGAATGGGCGATGCAGCCGACAGGACTGTCTATCCGGACGCCTCCCAGCCACAGCGGCAGTCCCTCCGCCAGGGCGTGAACGTCATATCCGTTACCGATTTTGATTTTTTCCATACTTCAAATATAACACTTTTTTGACAATCCGGGCAATTCTGCGTATCTTTGTTTTTTATCAAAGATAAAGGTATGGCATTGTTTAACTTTTTTAGCGAGCAGGAGCACCGGGGCTTCCATTATACGCCGCGCTATTACGACCCGGAGAAGGAGGAGCGCAAGCGCCTGTTCGGCCAGGTGGACGGCTCGGTAGACCGGGATAAGGAGAAGGGCGAATATGTGCCCGGCTCCTATCTGCACGGGGCCTTCCGGGACGGAAACTACGCCACCCGCCGCAGCCATTCCACCAAGGCACAGAAATACATCGCCATCGTGGGCCTGGTCCTGGTGGCGGTGGTGCTCATCTATATCACCAAATTCTACGCCCTGCTGTAATGGAACTGAGGATACTTCCGGGGAATGTGGCGAACATGATCGCCGCGGGCGAGGTGGTCCAGCGGCCGGCGTCGGTGGTGAAGGAGCTGCTGGAAAATGCGGTGGATGCCGGAGCGGACCAGATTACCGTGGTGGTACTGGACGCCGGCCGCACCCTGGTGCAGGTCATTGACAACGGCTGCGGCATGAATCCGGACGACGCGGTGCTCTGCTTTGAGCGCCACGCGACCTCCAAAATCGCCACGGCGGAAGACCTGGAAGCCATCGGCACCTTCGGATTCCGCGGTGAAGCCCTGGCCAGCATCGCGGCGGTGGCCGATGTGACCCTCCGGACGCGCCGTGCCGCGGACGAGGTGGGCGTGGAGGTGGAGTTTTCGGCCTCGCAGCACCTGGCTACCCGTGAGACGTCCTGCCCGCAGGGCTCATCGTTTGCGGTGCGCAACCTCTTCTACAACGTGCCCGCCCGCCGCAAGTTCCTCAAGAGCGACAACGTGGAGCTCAAGCATATCATCGAGGAGTTTACCCGTGTGGCCCTTACGCGGCCGGACATCGCCTTTACCCTTACCCATAACAAGAAAGATCTCTTTGTGCTGCGCAAGGCCCAGTCGCTGAAGTTCCGCATCCAGGACCTGATGGGGATGACCGTGGCCGGCGAGTTGGTGGATGTCTCCGCCGAAACCTCCGTCATGCGCATGAGCGGTTTTGTGGGCCGGCCGGACACGGCGCGCAAGACCCTGGGCAACCAGTTCTTCTTTGTAAACGGGCGGTATTTCCGCAGCGCCTACCTGCACAAGGCCGTCAAGAAGGCGTACGAAAACCTGATGCCGGAGGACCTGAATCCTTCCTATTTCCTGTATCTGGAGGTGGATCCGCACAGCATCGACGTGAACATCCACCCCACCAAGACGGAAATCAAGTTCGAGGAGGACAACGTCATCTTCCAGATCATCTATGCCTGCATCAAGGAAACCCTCGGCAGAAGTTCCTTCGCGGCCAGTCTCGATTTCGAAGCGGCGGCGGACGAGATGCCGGTTATCGGGAAGCATTTCGATGAATATCGTCCCGTTTCGTCCCCCGCGGCACCGGTTGATCCGGATTACAACCCCTTCGAACCGGACGCTCCCCGCGAGCCGCGGACCGCTTTTGCATCGGCCGATTATTCCAACTTCGTGGACAAGCGGCAGGATTACGGCAAGCTATTCGAAGAAAGTACCTTGCCTACCCATCAACTGATTGTCCTGCAAGGGAAATACATTGTTACCCAGGGCCGTTCCGGGCTGATGACGGTACACATCCGCCGCGCCTGGGAGCGGGTGCTGTTCGAGCGATTCCGCAGCAATCTGGCGGCTTCCGGCCATGTGAGCCAGGCGGCCCTCTTTCCGGTACCCGTCGAGGTCGGTCCCGCCAACGTACCGCTTTTCGAGGAGAATGCGGCCCTGCTGGCATCGATGGGTTTCGATATCCAGCCGTTCGGCCCGGGAACCGTTGTGGTAAACGGCGTTCCGGAGGGTTTCAGCGCCGAAGCCGGCAAGGTGGAAGTGCTGGTGGGCGATTTGCTGCTCATCCTTTCCGACGGCCACACCTCGTTGCAGGGCGTGCTGGAGAACAACCTGGCCGAAAAATTCGCCCGTGCGGCTGCCGGCGGTATGCGGGAGGTGACGTCTCCCACCGAGGCCGGACGGCTGGTGGATGCCCTGATGAATACGTCCAACCCCGAGCAGACGCCGTCGGGCAAACGCATCCTGACGTTCCAGTCCATTGTAGATATTGATAAACTTTTTTAAATGTATTATAATTCCGGCTCATTCTGGAACCAGATTCCGCAGGTTACCAAGAACCTGATCATCGTGAACGTGCTCATGTTCCTGGCCACCCTGGTAAACGAGAATTTCATGGTAGGGACCTTTGCCATGTTCTATCCCACGTCGCCATTTTTCCGTGGGTGGCAGCCCCTTACGCACATGTTCATGCATGGCGGCATCTGGCACATTTTCTTCAACATGTATGCCCTGCTCATGTTCGGTTCCGTGCTGGAACGCGCCCTGGGCGCGAAAAGGTTCCTGCTTTTCTATTTCATTTGCGGATTCGGCGCGGCGGCCCTGCATATGGGGGTTCAGTACCTTCAGGTGCATCATTGGCTGGCGCAGGGAGAAATGAATAATTATTACAATCTCATCCGGACACCGATGCTGGGTGCTTCGGGCGCCATCTACGGTATCTTGATCGGCTTTGCGCTGCTGAATCCGGACGCGGTGCTGGTGCTGCTGTTCCCGCCCATCCCGCTGAAAGCCAAATGGTGGGTGATTATTTTTGCGGTTATCGAACTGTGCACCGGCATTACCGGTACCCGGATCGGCATCGCCCATTTCGCGCATCTGGGCGGGATGCTGTTCGGTTTCCTGCTGATGTGGATTTGGAAAAAACAGGGTAAGATCTGGTGGTAGGTATGAGGCGGAAGCACGGACAGAAAGGTTTCATGGGACTGGCGGCCCGGGGATTGATGCTCCTGGCGGGCAGCATGCTGCTACTGAGTTGCCTTTCGGTTTTCGTGGATCCGTCAAAAGCCTGGTGGATAGCCGTTTTGGGCGTGCTCTATTTCCCGCTGGTGCTGTTGAACGGCGGCCTGCTGGTGTGGGCCGTGATCCGCTGGTCAAAGGCCGCCTGGATCCCGCTGATCCCGCTTTTGTGCGCACTGCCGCTGTTCGGCTGCGTACTGCAATTCTCGTCGGGAGCGGACGAGCCTACCGGGGAGGAAGTGCGTATCGTGTCGTGGAATGTGGGCCATTTCGCCCAGTCCGGCAACCGGAAGATCCCCGATGCGGCCGCGTGTGCAGATTCCGTGGCCCGTTTTCTCCGGACCTGCCAGGCCGATATCATCTGCCTGCAGGAGGTGTTCACGCAAGACGCCCGGTCCATCCGGCGCGAACTGGAAGCCCGCTTCCCGGGTTATCATTTCGAATATTACATGAATCTGGCGCCGGCAGGCTCATACGGCAATGTAACGCTGAGCCGCCAGCCTATCCTGAACAAGGGGAAACTGGATTTTCCCCACAGTGCCAACCTGGCCATCTGGACCGATCATGAAATCCGCGGCCGGCGCGTCCGGGTGTACAACTGTCATCTGGAAAGTTACAGCCTGAAATGGAACGGCCACGACAGCACCCTGGTGCGCACCACCGAAAAGAAGTTGCGCGCTTCGATTCACAGACGGCCCCGGCAGGTGGATCAGGTGCTTGCGCACATGGATGAATCTTCTGTTCCGGCCATTGTGGCCGGCGATTTCAACGACGCGCCCGTGTCCTACACCTATCGGAAATTCCTGGAGGGACGGCAGGATGCTTTCGTGGCGGCGGGCAGATGCATCGGCGCCACCTACCGGTATATTCCCTTCCTTCGGATCGATTACGTTTTTTGCCCGCCCGATGCGGCTGTTTCCTCCTGTCGGGTGGAGCGGGTGAAATTATCGGACCATTATCCCATCATTGCGGATATCAACCTGTTTGAACATGGCAAGAAAGAATCAGACTGAAATCATCGCCGAGGCGCTGGCGGTCCTGCGGGACGGCGGACTCATCCTGTATCCCACGGATACGGTGTGGGGAATCGGTTGTGACGCCACCAACCCGGCTGCGGTGGCCAAGGTTTTCGCACTCAAGAAACGGCCGGACAGCAAGTCGCTGGTCCTGCTGGCGTCCGACCTGGACATGGTGGCCCGGTATATCAAGGTGATTCCGCCCATCGCCGTGGATCTGGTGGAGGTGAACGACCGTCCCATGACGCTGGTGTATCCCGGCGCCATCTGTGGCCGGAAGCCTGCGGATGGGGAGGAAGCCCGTGCGGAACGCCATCTACTGGCCTGGAATACCGTGGCCGAAGACGGCTCGGTAGGCATCCGCATCCCCATGATGGATTTCTGCCGGGACCTGGTGGCCCGGCTGGCCCGGCCGCTGGTATCCACATCGGCCAACCTGTCCGGGGAGCCCTCGCCCCACGTGTTCGCAGAGATTTCGCAGGAAATCCGGGACGGCGTGGATTATGTCGTTGAACCCTATCTGGAAAAAGGCGCTACGGGCCTTGCATCGCAGATTATCAAGGTAGAGGTGGACGGCCAGGTAACCATTATCCGCCCGTAACGCCATGGAAATTTTCTTTGCAGATCGGATCGATGGCGGTTGTTGCTTCCTCCCCGAGGAAGAGGCGGCCCACTGCGTGCGCGTGCTGCGCCATCGGATGGGGGACCGGATCGATGTGATTGACGGGGTCGGCACCCTGTACCGCTGTTCCCTGACCGAGGCTTCTCCCAAGGGCGCACAGGCCCGGATCCTGGAGACGGTGTCCGGGTGGGGCGGCCATCCGTACCGGCTGACGATGGCCGTGTGCCCCACCAAAAACAACGATCGCTACGAGTGGTTCGTGGAAAAGGCGGTGGAGGTGGGTGTGGACCGGATCGTCCCCGTGATTGGTGAGCGCTCCGAGCGTCGGGTCTATAAGCCCGACCGGGCCCGCCGGATTGCCCTTTCGGCGGCCAAGCAGTCCCTGAAGGCGGCCATCCCTTCGGTGGAGGAGCCGGTTTCGGTAGCTGATTTTATCCGGGAATGCACCGCTTCCCTGAAACTCATCGCCTATTGTTTTGAAGAAGAGACGGCGCCGCGGCGTTCCATTGCCGAGGTGCTTCGTTCCTGTCCCGGGGGCGATATCGCCATCCTGATAGGACCGGAGGGTGATTTTTCGCCTGAAGAGGCCCGGCTGGCCCTGTCCGCCGGCTTCCTTCCCGTGCATCTGGGACCTTCCCGGTTGCGGACCGAAACGGCCGCCGTCACCGCAGTTGAATCCGTTTATTTCCATTATTGCCTATGAAACAGCGTTACCTGTCGCTCGATGTCCTGCGTGGCATCACCGTTACGTTCATGTGCATCGTCAACAACCCGGGCAGTTGGGGAAAGATTTTTGCCCCCCTTCGTCATGCTCCGTGGGTGGGTTGTACGCCCACAGACCTGGTTTATCCCTTCTTTATTTTCTGTGCGGGATGTGCCATGGCTTTTTCGTTCTCCAAATATGACGGCTTCTCGAAGGAGGCGGTGATGAAGGTGATCCGCCGCGGACTGGGCATCTTCCTGGTGGGCCTCCTGATTAACCTGTACCCCTTCTTCCCGCTGGAGCCCCATGACGCCTCGGCTTCCTTCTGGCAGAACTACGGGTATTGGCTGGCCAACAAACGCATCATGGGCGTGCTGCAGCGCATCGGCCTGTCCTATCTGATAGCCGGCCTGCTTGCCCTGTGGCTGCGGAAACCAGCCAAAATCCTCGGCGCCATCGGCGTGCTGATGGCCGTCTATACCGGAATCCTGGTCCTCTTCGGGACCGATCCGGGGCCGTTCACGCTGGAGGGAACCATTTCCCGGAAGATCGATGTGGCGCTGCTGGGCGAGAACCATGTCTATCACGGCTACCGTTTTGCCGACGGGACGCGGGCTGCGTTCGATCCGGAAGGCTTCCTGGGTTCGCTCACGGGCGCCTGCTCGTGCTTGCTGGGCTTCCTGATCGGATCGATGATCCTGCGCTCCTCGCGCCGGCACGCCGCCGATCCGTCCGCTCCGAAGGATGCCCCTTCGTGGATGGTAAGCCGGATCTTCGTTTATGGCTGCATCAGCCTGGCCGCAGCCATGATCATGAGCATCTGGATTCCCATCTGCAAACCCCTGTGGTCTGCTTCCTATGTATTGTACGCCGGTGGCTGGGCCATGCTGGCCCTGGCCTTCCTGGCCTTCTGCATCGACCTGTGCGGGATTCGCAAACCCTTTGTCGGCTTCGAAGCCATGGGCTCCAACGCCCTGCTGGCCTTCGTGCTGTCAGGTGTCATTGCCAAGAGTTATGCCTTCTTTAACTTCTCTCCGTCCGAGTATTTCGGTGCCAATGAATACACGTCCCTGGCCTATGCCCTGCTGTTTGCGGCGGTCATTTTCTGCTGCTTGTATCCGCTTTACAGGAAAAAGATTTATATCCGCCTGTAGCGCTTTCGATTTGTGACCATGTATATTGGACTGATTTCAGATACCCATGGCACCTTTGCCGACGATGTGAAAGAATTTTTGGCGCCGGTCGATGTCATCTGGCATGCCGGCGATTTCGGGGGAGGAATCCGTTTCGCCCGGAAGATTGCCGAGTACAAGCCCTTGCTGGGGGTGCATGGCAATGTGGACGGAATGGATATTCGGAGCATTTATCCCCGCTTCCAACAGTTTGAGTGCGAAGGGCTCCGGGTGTTGATGACGCATATCGGTCTGATGAAGGGCGCCTACTGGGGCTTTTCGCCCCGTCAGTTCCCGTATGATACGGTTGCGAAGGCGCTTATCGACACCTATCATCCCGATTTGTTCATATATGGGCATACCCACATTCCCCAGGTGGTGCGTGACCCGGCTTACGGGATGCTGTTGATGAATCCGGGTGCATGCGGGTTTGAAGGACCCCGCGAAGTGCCCAGAATGGCTCTTCGCTTTCATATTGTTAATGGAAAAATCGACGGTTTGGAGAAGTGTGAGTGGCATCGATGAATGATTATAACATTTTTTTTGATAATTATTTGGACATTATCTTACAAATTAGTAGTTTTGCAGCGAATTTTGGAACGGTAAACAAATAGAAGGTTTAACATTTAATTTTATAGTACCATGAAAAAAGTATTTATGACTGTTGCAGTCGTCGCGATGATGGTCGCTGTCGCTGCTTGTGGTAACAACGCCAGCAAGAAGGCTGCTGAGGCTACTGAGGAAGCTGTTGAGGCTTGCGAGGCTGCTGCTGATTCCTGCGCTGCCGCTGTGGATTCCACCGCCGCTGCTGTTGAGCAGGTCGTTGAAGAAGCTACGAAGTAATTCTTCTGGACGATAATGACAGAACAGGCTGGCCCAAGGGGTCAGCCTGTTCTGTTTTTGTGTAGGGCGAAACTTATTTCGTCTTCTTGACGAGGTCGCTAAGCTTCTGGTAGAGGGCGTCGGTCTTCTCGACGAGCTCCTTGCGGAGGCCGGTGAAGTAGGCCTTCTTGCTGCCTTCAATCTCGCGGGCGGCAGCCTTGTCCTTCAAGTCGTTATACAGATCAACGGCTTCGTCGAACAACTCGGCGACGGCGGCCTGGTCCGCTTTGGGATTCACATAGCAGAACGCATCGCAATCCGTCAGGAAAGCTTCCACCACGTACTCAATGTCTTTTTTGATGTCTCTTAAATTCATATCGTTCTGAATTAATTCGGTGCAAAGATAGCAATTTTATTTGAATGTTTTGGTTACTCCCCCTATTTGTCTTCATAATGGCCATAGGAGGATAACACATACACCTCTACT
>ONIQ01000027.1:0-3459 GCA_900317925.1 uncultured Bacteroidales bacterium
AAAGTGCAGGATTCGAAGTCAATGGCGACGGCATTCCCTTCAAAATATGCCCAAAGTGCAGGATTCGGCGAAATGGCCATCGCGAAGGGCCGGAGCGGGCGGCACGAGGCGACATGCCACCCCCGGCCAGGGGGTGCCTGCGAAGCGATGGGCCCGGTGCGTGAGCGCAGGCGGGGGTCGCCGGTGACGCCCGGGCCGGCACGGAGGAGTAATCCACGGATTCTTGCATGTGAGCCTCTTTTTTAAGAACCGAGTTTGTGGTAAGTTGTTGAATGATAGGTACTTAAACCTGCAGTACCCTTGACCTGATCCTGTCCGGCTCGTCCCGCCTTGCCGTCCCTCTTGCCATTTATTCTCTCGCGTCTTGATTATGTATGGGGGGGAAGGGTATACACACCCTGATTTGTAAGTAATTGAGATTCAACAGAATATAAATCTGGGCGTTCATAACCCCTTGCTATAGAGATGGGGTCTGCACCGACAATGTGTGTAACTGATTAATTATCAATGTCTTGCATAATAGTCGTGTTCATAACCCCCTTTCTCCGCACCGCCGCCGGAATCAAGCACCTCCTCCGGCGGCCCTGCCCGGCCGGAAGGTGATTCTACCCTCGAGATTTTTGCCGAGGGTAGAATCATTACCCCAACTGGCCTTCCTCCAGCAGCTTGTCGAAAAAGGCCGTGTATTGGCGGCTGTGGGTGTCTGTGCCAAGGAAGCCGTAATACCCCAAGCGGAGCAGGGATTCGGTACGGATGGCCGATTCCTGCCCGTAGAACCCTTCCTGGGAACCGAGGTTCTGCTGGAAGACGGCACCGGCCTCGTGCAGCCGGTCGTATTCTTCACGGCTGGCCCACAGGTATCGCTCCGGGTGTGCCAGAACGGGCTGGTACCCCTCGGCTATGAGTGAGCGGATTTCATTTGCCGGGTCGATGTCTCCCATCTTTTCCGGATGGTAGAGAGGCAGTTCAATCAGGATGTGGTTCCCCTCCCAGGGAAGGAGTCCCATGTGCTTCTGCTCCGGCCAGGTCTCCGGTATCAACCGATACTCCAGTGAAGGAACCAGTTCCAGGGGGATGCCCTCCTTGTCCAGGGCCTCCTGAAGCCGTTCGCAGGCGGGAATGACCGTCTCCGGGCTGTTCCGGTATTTGGACGTGCTGTGCGAGGTGCACACGGCCCGCCGGAATCCGTATGCCACCAGACGGCCCGCCAGGTAAAGGGACTCCTCCAGGGAGGTGGAACCGTCATCGAGTCCCGGAAGGATGTGGCAGTGGCAGTCGAAGGGCGTATCGGCTGAATTCAAAAAATATTTCCTCTTCATAAAAGTTTCAGGGCGATATGCGCACAGGCTTCCGCATCGGCCAGGGCGTGGTGATGTCGGGTCAGGTCGAAGCCGCAGACGGCGGCCACGGTCTGCAACTGGTGGTTGGGCAGGCGACAGCCGTAATATCGGCGCGAGGCGGCCAGCGTGTCGTGGAAGAGATAACCGGGATCATCCATCCGGTAAACCCGGAAGACAGCTTTGAGACAGCCCTCGTCGAAACGTGCATTATGGGCAACCAGCGGCAGCCCCTCAATCTTTGGCGCAATCTTTTCCCAGACATCCGGGAAGACCGGTGCGTCCTCCGTATCCTCCGGTCCCAGGCCGTGAACCCGGCGGCAGAACCACTGGTAGTATTCCGGCTCCGGGTGGATCAGGCTGTAGAAAGAGTCTACCATGACCCCGCCCCGCACGATGACGACGCCCACGCTGCAGACGCTGGAAGGCTGCTCGTTGGCGGTCTCGAAATCTATGGCGGCAAAATCGGTCATCGTACCATTTTCAGCTGTAAATATAGTACAAATTCCGGATCTTTTCACCCCAAATTTGGCATTCTTGCCCCAAATCCGTCTTTTCCCGCCACATGCGAGGGCTTCTGCCACAATTATTTCGCACCTGTGTGTGAAGTGCTTACATTTGCTTCCGCAATTGAACGTAAATGAATGATTCAGATATGATTGAACGTTTCTTACAACAGACGGAATTTGTCTCCCAGGAGGACTTTGTCCGTCATTTCCACATCGATGTGCCGGAGCATTTCAACTTTGCTTATGATGTTATGGATGTCTGGGCCCGGGAGGCGCCGGATAAACTGGCGATGCTGTGGACCAATGACCAGGGAGAGGAAAAACGCTTCACCTTCCGGGACTTGAAAGAGATGTCGGACCAGGCGGCGGCCTATCTGCTGCAGCTGGGCATCCGGCGGGGCGACAGCGTCATGCTCATGCTGGGGCGCCGCTACGAGTTCTGGGTATCGATGCTGGCGCTGCACAAAATCGGCGCCGTCGCCATCCCCGCCACCCATCTGCTGACGGCCCACGACATCATCTACCGCTGCCAACGGGCTGATATCAAAGCTATTCTGTGCGCCGGGGAACCCTCCATCCTGGAACATATCAGCGAGGCGCTTCCCGCGTGCCCGACCGTCCGTGAAGCCGTGAGTGTCGGCCCGCTGGTCCCGGCTGGTTTCCGCGACTACGCCAGCGAATGGCAGCAGGCCAGCTTTCCGGCCTATCGCAGCCGGATGCGCAAGGAAGCCGATACCCTCTTCGGCCGGAACGAGAACAGCGATACCATGCTGATGTATTTCACGTCCGGGACCAGCGGGGAACCCAAGATGGTCGCCCATGACTTTACCTATGCGCTGGGCCATCTGGTGACGGGCGTCTATTGGCATAACCTGGGTGAAGACAGCTTGCACCTGACCATTGCCGATACCGGCTGGGGCAAGGCCGTCTGGGGCAAGATGTACGGCCAGTGGTTCGCCGGCGCCACGGTCTTTGTCTATGATCATAAGAAGTTTACGCCGGCCGACCTGCTGCAGAAGATGGCCGATTACCACATCACCTCTCTCTGCGCGCCGCCGACCATTTACCGCTTCCTCATCCAGGAAGACTTCTCCAAATATGATCTCCGTTCCCTGCGCTGGGCCTGCACGGCCGGCGAGGCGCTGAACGGAGCGGTTTTCGAAAAATTCAAAGCGCTCACGGGGCTGGAACTGCGCGAAGGCTTCGGCCAGACCGAAACCACCATGACCCTGGGAACCTTCCCTTGGATGAAACCCAAGCCCGGCAGCATGGGCCTGCCCAATCCCCAGTACGACATCGACCTGCTGCTTCCGGACGGAACGCCCGCGAAGCCCGGTGAAAGGGGAGAGATTGTGGTCCGGACCGATAAGGGAAAGCCGCTCGGCCTGTTTAAGGGTTACTACAAGGATGCGGAAAAAACGGCCCGGGTTTGGCACGACGGCGTGTACCACACCGGCGACGTGGCCTGGCGCGACGAGGATGGCTATTTCTGGTTCGTGGGCCGCAACGACGACGTGATCAAGAGCAGCGGCTACCGGATCAGCCCCTTCGAAGTGGAGAGCGTCCTCATGCAGCATCCGGCTGTGGTGGAATGCGCCGTCACCGGGGTTCCG
>ONIQ01000027.1:3465-30527 GCA_900317925.1 uncultured Bacteroidales bacterium
GCCGTCACCGGGGTTCCGGACGATATCCGGGGAATGGTGGTCAAGGCCACCATCGTCCTGGGCCGCAAATGGCGTTCGCAGGCGGGGGATGACCTGAAAAAGGACATCCAGACCTTCGTGAAAACGCACACCGCCCCGTACAAATACCCGCGCGTGGTAGAATTCGTGCCCGCACTCCCCAAGACCATCAGCGGCAAGGTCCGCCGGGTGGAGATCCGCGAAGGCGATTTGCGCAGCCGCCTGGAACAGGGACTGCGCAAAATCCATGAGGCGTTGCGACCGGTCTTCTGGTCGACGCACAATGTAGAGTGGATCGATAACGTGCTTTAATCCTAAAAACCGCGGCCGTGTTTGGCCCAGAAGGTTTCTTCCAGGACCTTCCATTCATCGGCGGCGTGCCGGAACAGGCGGGCCGTCAGGGCGTCCAGTTCGGCAGGCGTTGCGTCCGGTTCCAGGGCGGAAACGGCGTTCAGCGCCTCGTCTTCCAGTTCCAGGACCTTCGGCATCATGATCTTCTTGTCGGTCTGCCAGGCTACGGTAGCCAGGCGGTTGGCCCGGCGGAACAGCCACAGGGCGCAGTCGGGGACGTATTTCTTGTGTCCGCAGAAGTCAAAGGCAGAGGGGAGGGACGTGCCGCCGGCAAAGATCGGGAAGCGCGGGCTCTGGCCGGGATTGTCATAGGCCAGCCAGCAGATGCCGCCCACCGCGTCCGGCAGCCAGGACCGCAGCTGGATCACCGTGGAGTAGGAGCACCAGCAAACCGCTACCGTCCGGCGGAATTCGATGGTTCCCGGGGCGATGGTATTCAGCGTGTTGCGCATGTCGGTGGTGAGCCAGGGATTCGCCAGCGGGCTCGTAAGCGTCTGCTCGGGTTTGCCGTTCTTGGCGGGTATGGTCATCTTCCAGTTCTGGGTCATGTCGAGGAAGGTCCCCTCGTAGGTGCTGCGCAGGATGGCGTTCAGGGTCCGCACGTCCACCAGGGTGTCCGGTTTTACGGAGAAGGGGAGTTCGGGGGCATCGAAACTGAGCTGGAGCGACGGAGCCAACGTATTGAAAATGAACCATTCGCGCTCGCGGAAATTGCGTCCGTTCCCATAGGCGGCATTGAAGGCTTTCCAGAAAATGAATTCGCCCTCGCCATCCCATAGGTTGTAGGTGCGGGCCACGCTTTCCACGTTGTCCGAGCACAGGAAATCGGGATCTCCGCGGCGCAGCCGGCCGATGCGGGGGATGTTGGCCGATACGGCTACCTCCCCGTCCGGGACGCGCTGGGCGGCCCATACGGCCCCTTTCTTCCCGCGGCCGCAGCCGAGAATCTCGAAGAACCAGACCTCATTCTTGTCGGCCACTGTCAGGCATTCGCCGCCATCGGCATAGCCGTATTTTTCTCCCAGCGAACCCATGAGGATCACGGCGTCGCGGGCATTGTCGCACCTCTCCAGGGCCAGGCGGCAGAGCTCCTCCACCACGAACAGGGAACCATAGTTGCGGAGGGTGTCCGGGCCGCTGAAGGTAGTCTCGCCGATGGCCACCTGCTTCTCGTTCAGGGAAGGGTAGCCGGTATTCAGGTAGGCATAGGTATGGGCCACCTGGGGCACCTCGCCCACGATTTTCACGCCGGTCGTATCGCCCCGGAAGAAGTTCTTGCGGGTCCCTTTGTAAATCGGGGTCATGGCACCGCGCGGATGGTCGGCGGCTTTTTCGATGCTCACCCAGCTGTGGGATACGCCGTCACAGGTATGCGAGGTAAACACGGAACCGTCCGTCGTAGCCAGCCGTCCCACGGCGATGCTGGTACACTCATCCGGGCAGGATTCCGGGAGATCCTGGGCCGATGCGGTCCGGAATCCGGCCAGCAGGCAAACGGCCCAGAAAAAGAACTGTTTCTTCATGCGAGACAAATAATATATTTTTTATATTTTTTCTTTCAAATATACGGACTAATTCTTATTTTTGTGCATGAAATGGAAAAGAATCTGGCTATTCGTCCTTTTTTTGGCCGGGACGATGCCGCTCATCGCGCAGAATGATTCCTATGCCGTGCTCTTTCAGGGCCGGCAGGCAACGCCTTATCTGACCAAATATAACGGTACGCCTTTCCTGGTCTCTCCGGAATACCGGAAGGGAGATGTTTTGTACAACGGCGTCCTGTACCAGAACGTCTGGCTGAATGTCGATGCCGTTGAGCAGGAACTGCTGGCAAAGGCCGACGATTCCATGGTGGGAACGGTCGTGGCCCGCGAACAAGTGTCCTGGTTTACCATCGGTTCCCAACTGTTCGTAAACCTCCGCTATCAAGGTTACGCAGACGCCCCCGCAGGCTACTGGCAGGTTCTGTATGATGGCTCCGATGCCGCGCTGAAGCAGGTCCGGAAGGTTTTCTATTCCGAACCGGGCGATAAGAACGGCGACGTAATCGGCTATTACGATCCGGACTACGACTACTCCCTGCTGGAACATTTCCGCTATTCGGCGCAGTACTTCGTGCTGAAAGACGGGAAACTGGTTCCGGTCAGCAGAAACGGTGACCTGCGCCGCCTCTATCCCGCGCAGCGCCGGGCCATCCGGCAGGAGGCCGAGCGCCTCAACCTCGGCCGGAAAGAGATCGACCGGTACGCCCATACGACGATGAAACTGGTGGACAAGGGGGGAGAGCCGGCCATCCGGTCGAAACTGGTCCTCTGGCAGCCGTCGGAATATTCCTATCGAGCCAGAAAAACGGGTGTGCGGGTCCTGAAACCGCATTACGACGAGGACCTGCCGGCCGCGTATTTTTCCGTCCAGGAACGCGAACCGGATCCGATGGTGGACGAGAATGCCGTCCTGGCCACATTCCGCAACAAAGTATATACGATCGGCGATGCCCGCACCCAGAAGGGCACCCGCGCGACCATCTCCGGCTATATCCGCGACCTGGCCACCGGGGAACCGCTGGAGGCCGTCACGGTCTATGACGAACGCACCCGCACCTATGTGCAGTCCAATAAGAAAGGCTTCTACCGCATCACCCTTCCCACGGGGGAAAACCAGCTCCATTTTACGGAATTCACCCGCGAAGACATGGACCTGCAGGTGGTCGTGAACGGAAGCGGCACCTTTGATGTAATCATGAAGGAAAAGGTAACCCAGCTGTCTGGGGCCTTGATTTCTTCGGAAAGCATGGCCGCGCACCGGACCGCTCGGATCGGCGTGGAAACGGTGTCCATGAAGACCATCTCCAAGATCCCTTCCGCATTCGGCGAGGGCGATGTCATCAAGGCCGTGCTGACCCTCCCGGGTGTGAAGAGCGTGGGCGAGGCATCGGGCGGATTCAATGTCCGCGGCGGTGCAGCCGACCAGAACCTGATCCTCTTCAACGGAGGAACCCTTTACAACCCCAGCCACATGTTCGGTGTCTTCTCGGCCTTCAATCCCGATGTGGTAGAGGGCGTGGAACTGTACAAGAGCTCCATTCCCGCCAATTTCGGCGGCCGCATCTCGTCCGTCCTCGACGTGAAATCGAAGGACGGCGATCCGAAAAAGGTCCGGGGTTCGGCGGGTATCGGCCTGCTGACCAGCCGGCTGCAGATCGAGGGACCCCTCAAGAAAGACCGGACGACCTTTGTCCTGGGCGGACGCATCACTTATTCGGACTGGATCCTGGGCCTGCTGCCCGACGACAGCGGCTATGCCGGCGGAAAGGCCGGTTTCAACGATGCCAACCTGTCCGTCACCCACAAAGTTAATGCGGAAAATACCCTCCGCCTGAGCGGCTACTGGTCGGCCGACCGGTTCTCCTTCTCGGGCGATACCACCTTCCGGTACCACAACCTGAACGCTTCCATCGCCTGGATCAACAAACCCAACGCCTCCCGGACCCGTACCTTCAGCGCCGGCTTCGACCAGTACGGCAACACCCTGGAGAACACCTTCAGCGACACGGAAGGCTATACGCTGGATACCCGGATCAACCAGTTCTGGGCCAAGCTGGACTTTGAGCGGAAATACCGCAACCATTCCTTTATCTATGGCCTGCAGGGCACGTTCTACGACCTGCAGGGCGGGCACATGAAACCGGCATCCGCCCAATCCTTCGTCCCGGACCATACCCTCCCGGCAGAAAAGGCCCTGGATGGCGCTGTTTACTTCGGAGACACCTGGCAGGCGGCCGATAAACTGACCCTTGAAGGCGGCGCCCGCCTGAACGTCTTCGCCGCCATGGACCCTTCCAAGATCTATTTCGGTCCGGAATTGCGGATCTCCGGAAAATATGCCGTACAGGACAACCTCTCCGTCAAGGCGGGCTTTAACACCATGCGGCAGAACATCCACCTGATCTCCAATTCTTCCTCCATCTCCCCGATGGATACCTGGAAGCTCTCCGGCGAGCAGATCAAGCCCACCACGGGCTGGCAGGCGGCCGCCGGCGTGTACTGGACGGTCTTTGGCAGCCAGGTGGACCTGAGCGCCGAGGTCTATTGGAAGCAGATGAGCAACTACCTGGATTACAAGAGCGGCGCCAAACTGGTCATGAATCCCGACCTGGCCGACGACCTGGTCACCACCTATGGACGGGCCTACGGCATCGAACTGATGGCCCGCAAGAGCGCCGGCCGCCTGAACGGCTGGGTCTCCTATACCTGGTCCCGCTCCCTGTTGAAAGAAATGGAAGACAGGGGACTGGCGGCCATCAATGCCGGCGACTGGTACAACGCCCCGCACGACAAACCGCACGACGTCAAGATGGTGGCCAACTTCAAGCTGACGCGCCGCTACTCCTTCTCCGCCAACCTGGAATATGCCACGGGACGCCCCGTGACGATCCCCATCGGTTACTACCAGTACGGCGGTGGATTCCGCCTGGCGTATTCGGAGCGCAACGCCTACCGCATTCCCGACTATTTCCGGCTGGACCTGGCCATCAACATCGACCCGGGCCATTACCTGAAGGCCCTGGCGCACGCCAGCGTGACCATCGGCTGCTACAACGTGACGGGACGGAAGAACCCGTACTCGGTCTATTACACCACCGAAGGCGGCCAGAAGGTGACCGGACACATGCTTTCGGTCTTTGCGACCCAGATTCCTTACATTAACTTGAACATTCTCTTCTGATGAAAAAGATAGCCTTATACCTTGCAGGTCTTCTGCTGACGGCATCCTGCATCTATCCGTTCGAACCGGAAACCCCTCCGGTGGACCGCTGTCTTGTTTTCGAAGGCAATCTGGTCATCGGCGAGTCCAGTACCATGTCGGTCCGGCTGCTCCAGCCGCTTTCCGGTTCCATCTTTACTGACACAGATACGTGGAATATCAACGGAGAAGCCCGGGTGGAATGCACCGACGGGACCGTCATTAACGGCGTGCCGCGGCTGCGCGGCTCGAACGAAGTTGCCTTTATCTTCAATCTCACCAATGCATCCGCCAAGGAAGCATACCGCGTGTGGTTCACCGACGATGAGACGAAAAAGGTGTACCGCTCCAACTGGATGAAGGTGGAAAAGGCGCCGCTGATCGAGCGTATTGACTTTGTCCCGGACGACAAGAGCGTCAAGGTCCGGCTTACGCTGACAGGGCCTGCCGACGACACCCGCTTCTTCTGCTGGACGTACACGGAAGACTGGGAAATTCATTCCGATTTCCTCCCGCTCTACCGCTACCGGTACGGGGTGGACCCGTATAACATCCGCGGCCAGGCCTATGAGGAGATCCAGGGGGAATATGACAAATACTATTGCTGGAACAGTTCCTCCTCCAAAGAGCTGTTTGTGGCCGATACCCGTGACCTGAACAGCCGCACCCTGCCGGCCCGTCAGATTGCCTCGTTCGGCCGGACCACGTCCCGGTGCCAGGAACTGTATTGCATTTCGGTCACGGCCTACGGTATTTCTGCCGACCGCTATGCCTACATCCACCACATGAACGAGGTGTCCAATATCCAGGGAGACCTGTTCAGTCCCAATCCCAGTGCCATGCGGGGCAACCTGCGGTGCGAACAGGATTCCACGGAACTGGTGTTGGGCTATGTGGGTGTCTGCCAGACCACCATGACCCGGGCTTTCTTCGAGGGCACCCGGTACTATACGGGCCGCGTGGATAATTCCGTCCGCTTCTTCCCGAATCTTTCGGAGCCGTTGGAAGCCGAATCCAACGAGAAAGGGTACGATTATTTTTACATGCTGGGTAACCGGCCGCTTTACCTGGTGGCCGACGAGAATGGTGACGAAAAGATGCAGTGGGCGCCCCGGCGCTGCGTGGACTGTACCGTAAAAGGCACCAAGAACAAACCCTCTTATTGGCCCAATAGCCACAAATAGAACGGATTATGAAAAAGTTACTGTTGATAGGAACCCTTTTGCTGCCTTTGCTTTCCCGGGCGCAGGCCGTCCCGGAACAGGTCTGGGTATCGACCGACCGGAATACCTATGTAGCCGGAGACTGCATCTGGGTCAGCGCGTTCTGTTTCGATGCCACGGCTTCCGGACGGAAACTCTCCGCCCAGAGCAAGGTGGCGTATGTGGAATTGCTCTCGTCCGAAGGGACGGCGGCCACCATGCGGCTTTCCCTGCTGGGCGGCCGCGGGGGCGGCGTGATGGCCATTCCGGGCAACGTCCCCACCGGCACGTATCTGCTGGCGGCTTATACCCGTTGCCTGGGGAAGGGGGTGGATCCCCTGGCCGGTGCCCGGCGGATCCGCATTTTCAACACCAATGCCACCATCCGCCAGAAGACCGTTCAGATTGCCGATCATCAGCCCGAGACGGAAGGGGAGCGCCCGCTGGGCCGGGGCGTGCAGATCGCTCTTCAGCGCACGGCCGGGCAGCAGGAAAGTTTCCCGGTTACGCTCCAGTGCGCATCGGACGCCTCGGTGAGCGTATCGGTGTATAAGATTGACGCATTGGAGGGTACGCCGTCCACCGGACCGGTCGCCCCGCAACCGGCCACGGCCTGCCCCGCGGGAACGCTATCGACCCTGGAAGGGGAGATCCTGACCGGCCACCTGGAAGGCCGCGACGCCGCCCGTACCTGGGATGATCCGGTGTGCCTGCCGCTCATCTCGGCCCCGGGCAATACCGCCGACATCTACCTGGGCGAAAAAACCACCTATGGCTCCTACCGCTTCCGGACGGGGAACATCTTCGGCCGCCGGGATCTGGTGTGCGAAGTGCTGGGCCTGCCGGAAACGGCCGAATGCTCCCTGGTGATCGACGACCCGTTCCTCCACCTGAGCGCCGAATCGGACGAGCCGCTGGTGCTGTCGGAAGACCTCCGCTCCACCCTGCAGGCACGCCGCAAGGCCATGATCCATTTCCGCGCCCAGGATATCGACACCCTGGTGACCCCGATGCCGGCGCGGACCGCCTTGCGCCTGGATGAGAAGATGCGCATCGGCTATCATCTGGCCGATTACACGAAGATGACCTCCGTCCAGGAAATGATCATCGAATTCATCCCCGAACTCCGTGTCCGCCGCGACGACGGGAAGCACAAACAGGTCCAGGTGCGCATCGACGGCGGTCCGCAGCGTCCGCCGCTCTTTGCCCGCGGATCCATGACCCTGCTGGACGGGGTGCCCATGACCTACCACGAGAACCTCCTGGCCTTTGACCCCGACCTGCTGAGCGACATCCTCATCTACCCGCATACCTACAACGTGGGCACGCGGACCTACGACGGGGTGGTGAACTTCATTACGGCCAAGGGAAACATCTCCACGGCCCTCTTCCCCAAACAGGTGCGGATTTTCGACTTCGACGGCGTCTGCCCGCCGGTGATCCTGCCCAAGGGGACGCCGGACTGCCAGACCCTGTACTGGCATCCGCTCACCGAACTGGAAGCCGGCAAGAGCCATCGGATCGAAATCCAGACTCCGGCTTACAAAGGCCGTTTCCGCGTGGTGGTGGAAGGTTTGACCCAGGACGGGACCCCGCTTTATACGGAGGCTTCTTTCGAGACGCTGTAGAACCGGCACCACGCCGAAAGCGGGCAATCGCCGCATTTGGGCTTGCGCGCGACGCAGGTGTACCGTCCGTGCAGGATGAGCCAGTGATGCGAAATGGCGCGCTCCGCCACCGGAATATGACGCTCCAGGTCCTTTTCAACGGCCTGGGGCGTTTTGCCGTCCGACAGGCCCAGCCGGTGCGACACGCGGAACACGTGGGTGTCCACGGCGATGACGGGCCGGTCATAGACCACCGAAGCGATGACGTTGGCGGTCTTGCGACCCACGCCCGGGAGGGTCATCAGGGCATCGATATCCTCCGGTACGCTGCCGCCGAAATCGGCCACGAGCTTTTGCGCAAGGCCAATCAGATGGGTCGCTTTGCTATTGGGATAGGAGACGCTTTTCACATAGGGGAAGACCTCTTTGAACGAGGCGGAGGCCAGGCTTTCCGGGCCGGGAAAGCGTTCGAAAAGGGCCGGGGTAACGAGGTTGACGCGTTTGTCTGTGCATTGGGCCGACAGGACCACCGCCACCAGCAGCTGGAAAGGAGAGCCGAAGCGCAGTTCTGTCTGCGCTGCCGGACGATTCTCCCGGAACCAGGCCAGAATGGCCGCAAAACGCTCTTTTCGCGTCATTTTGGTCAAATGGCTGTGCAGGCTTCGTCCTTGCACAGGAAGACGCGCCCCGGATACTGTTCGACGATGTCGCGGTTGTGGGTGACCATGACGATGGCGGTGCCCTCTTCCCGGTTGATGCGGGTGAGCAGCTGCATGATGCCGTCGGCCGTCTCGCCGTCCAGGTTGCCGGTGGGCTCGTCGGCGATGATCACCTCGGGCTTGTTCAGCAGGGCGCGGGCGATGGCGATGCGCTGCTGCTCGCCGCCGGAAAGCTGGTGGGGCATCTTGTGGGCCTTCGTTTCCATACCCACGGCCTCCAGCACCTCGCGGATGCGCCGGTCGGCCGCCGCGCGGTCCTTCCATCCGGTCGCCTTGAGCACGAAGGAAAGATTGTCTTCCACCGTGCGGTCGGTCAGCAGCTGGAAATCCTGGAAAACCACCCCCAGTTTGCGGCGCAGGAAGGGGATTTCTTTTGGGCGGATGGTGGACAGGTCGTACCCGCAGACCGTTGCGGTACCTTTGCCGGGCCGGTGCTCGGCAATCATGGTCCGGATGATGGAAGTCTTGCCGGTTCCCACCTTTCCCACGATGTACACGAAGTCGCCTTTTTCGATCTCCATATCCATCCCGTAGATGACAATGTTCTCGCCGTTCAGGATATCGGTTCCCTGGAATGAAATAATCGCCATTTTGTCTGAAATTAAGCCACGATTTATTCGCAAATGTAGTGAAAAATGATTAAATTTGCATATTATAGATTGATAAAAATCTTACTAGGTAATATGAAGAGAAAAATCATGGCGGCAATGCTGGCCGCAGCCCTTCTTTCCGGCGCAGGAGCCCAGGCCGGCGACGGCCCTTCCCGGCGCATCATGCGCGAGGCAATCAGCCTGTATGAAGGGGGAATGTATGAGCGTGCCCAGACGCTGTTCGAGTCCCTGGGCAACGACGCCGAAGCCCGTGGGTACGCGGTCCTTTGCGCCGCAACCCTCCAGACCCCCGGTTACGAATCCCTGGTAGAGGCGTATGAAGCCGATTTTCCCGGAGCCCGGATGGCGGATCGCATCCATTACCGGATGGCGTTGAACGCCTTCAACAAGGAAGATTATGAAGCCGCCTCCCTGGAGTTTATGCTCGTTGACCCGCGTGCGCTCCCCGAAGATGAACTGGCGGAATATACCTTTAAACGCGCCTACAGCGACTTTGGCAGGGGAGACCTGGCCAACGCCCGCCGCGGGATGGAGGAAATCCAGGGAATGCCGTTCTCGGACTATACGGGACCTTCCCGCTATGCCCTGGGTTACATCGCCTATGCGCAGAAAGACTTCCCGCAGGCCTGCACCTGGTTCGAACAGTCGGCCAAGGACCCGCGCTTTGCGGATCTGTCCAACTACTACCTGCTGGAGTGCAAGTTCATGCAGAAAGACTACCGCTACGTGGTGGAAAACGGCATCGCCCTGTATGACAGCGTGCCCGAGGAGCGCCGGCCGCACCTGGCCCGCATCCTGAGCGAGTCTTACCTGGTGATGGGCGACGCCAAAAAAGCCCGCTCCTACTACGACAGCATCCTCAAGGAGAAATCCCGGATGAACCGCAGCGACTGGTTCTATGCCGGTTCGGTCCTGTATGCCGTGGAAGACTGGCAGGGCGCGGTGGAGAATTTCACCATGATGACGGACCGGGTGGATTCCCTGGGCCAGATTGCCAACTACCAGCTGGGTTACGCCTACATCAAGACCAAGAACAAGGTGGCGGCCATGGATGCCTTCAAGGACGCCTCTGTCCTGGCCTTTGACCCGGCCATTCAGGAAGATGCCTATTTCAATTACGCGAAACTGGCCTTCGACCTGAACCACGACACCTCGGTGTTCAGCGACTACATCGCCAAATACAACAACAAGCAGAAGAACGACAAGATTTGGTCCTACCAGGCCCTGGCCGCCCTGTACAACCGCGACTATGCCGGCGCGGTGGCCGCCTACGACAACGTGGACGACCTGACGCCCGACATGCGGGGCAACTACATGAAAGCCAATTACCTGCGTGCCAACCAGCTCATTTCCAACGGCTCCTGGCGGGATGCCGTGCCGATGCTGCGCGCCGCCGCCTATTACGGAGACCGCCGCGACCCCTTCAACCAGCTGGCCCGTTACTGGCTGGCCGAATCGTACTTCAACGCCGGCCAGTTCGCCCAGGCTCGCGCTACGCTGACCGACTTGTACAACACCTCGGCCCTGGACGGCCGCGAGGAGGGAAAGAAAATCCCGTACGACATCGCATACACCCATTTCCGCGACGGCTCCTGGGCCGAAGCTTCGAAATGGTTCGACAAATACCTCCGCGAAGGGAACCCTGCTTTTGCCCGTGACGCCGCCGTGCGCCGGGCCGACTGCGACTTCTATCGCAAGGATTACAAGGATGCCATCGCCGGATACCGGCAGGCCATCGAGGCGTACGGCGGCGCCACGGACGACCTCTATCCCTGGTACCAGTGCGGCCTGGCTTACGGCCTGACCGGTGCCAAGAACGAGCGGATCGAGGTCCTGAGCGCCGTCAAGGACGCTTCCCCGGACACGCCCTGGTACAGCGAGTCGCTCTACGAACTGGGCCGCGCCTATGTGGCCGTGAACGACGAGGACGACGCCGTCCGCGCCTTCAAGACCCTGAAGGGAACCACGAAGGACAATACCTTCGCGGCCCGCGCCCTCATCGAACTGGGCATGATCAGCCGTAACCGCGGCGAGGCCGCCCAGGCTCTCGACTACTACAAGCAGGTGGTGGAACAGCTCGCCGACACCGGCTATGCCGAGGATGCCATGCTGGCGGTGGAATCCATCTATCAGTCTGAAGGACAGGCCGATGCCTACCTGGCCTATGCCGAGAAGGTGGGCGCCGTGGCCAACAAGACCGATGCCGAGAAGGAAACCCTGTACTTCAACGCCGGCGAGCAGCTTTATCTGGCGGGCAACTATGGCAAGGCCCTGGGCTCGCTGGAAACCTACCGCAGCAAATACCCGAACGGATCCCGCGTGGAACAGACCTGGTTCTATACCGCCGAGTGCCTGAGGGCCATGGACAAGAAGGAACCGGCCTGCGACGCCTATGCCAAGGTGACCGGCGGTGAATTTGCCGAGCCGGCCGCCCGTGCCCTGGCCGACCTGAGCTACGGCATGGAGAAATATGGCGATGCCTACGACGCCTACCGCAAGCTGCAGGACGTGGCCCGTATCGAGGGGAACGTCAGTGCCGCCCGCATCGGTGCCATGCGTTCCGCCTACCGCGGCCACAAATGGGAAGAAGCCCTGGCCGCGGCCGATGCCGTGAAAGGGGACAAGGCTGCCACGAGTGACCTGCTCCGCGAAGCCGACTACGTGAAAGCCAAGGCGTCCCTGGCCCGAAGCGACCGCGACAAGGCCTTCAGCCTGTTCGAGAACCTGAGCCGCTATCCCGCCACCGACGAAGGTGCCGAGGCCTGCTTCCAGCTGATCCAGCGCAGCTACGATACCGGCGACTTCGCCGACGTGGAGAAACGGGTCTATAAACTGGCACAGGAAGCCCCCGGACAGAACTACTGGCTGGCCAAGGCCTTCATCGTCCTGGGCGACTCTTTTGCCGAGCGGGACAACCTGGTCCAGGCAAAGGCCACCTTCGAGAGCGTCCAGAATGGCTACACGCCTTCCGGTCCGGACGACGATGTGCCGGACAATGTCCGCATGCGCCTTGAGAAACTTCAGAAATTGAGCGAGTAATGATGAATAAGAACTATATCCTGGCGGTGGCCGCCCTGTGTGCCGGCGCCGCCCTCCGGGCCCAGAACCTGAATCCTACCGTAGAGGTGACCCGCACCTACGAAAGCAAGGACCTGAATATCAACAAGGGAACCGTTCCGATGAACGTGCCGGATTCGCTGCTGCGTTTCGATACGGACTTCGACTACTCCGTCTTCGGGAATCCCTACAAGGGCGCCTACGAATTCAGCCCGTATCTGATGAACATGAAACCGCAGCGCGAAGGCTTCCCGGGGAACAAACTCTATGTCCGGGCCGGTGCCGGTTATGCCTTCCGTCCCGAGGCCGATATCGTCTTCAGTCCCATCCTGGACGGAGCCTTCCAGATGAGCCTGTACGGCTCGATGCGCGGCTTCTTCGGCGACTGGCGGTCCGTCAAGGCCGAGCGTGACGGGGTATCCACTTCCGTGTACGACCTGAAAGGCGACAAGGGCGAAACCTTCTCCGGCCGCGACCTGCTGGTCCGCGCCGGCATGGACGGCCGCTATGGCTGGGACAGGGGAGAGGTGAACTTCGATGCCGGCTACCTGGGCATCGGCTCCAAGGACCCCCTCCCGATTCTCCGCAATCCCGTTCTGGACAAGATGTACAACGCCCTGGATCTGAAAGTCCGGGCCCGTGCCCTGGGCGTGGAAGCCGGCAACTTCTTCTATGACGCCGGCCTGGGCCTGCGCTTCGGAAAGGACGCCGCAGACGGCAAGGACCTGGGCGAGACGGTCTTCTCCTTCGCCGGCTCCTTCGGCCCCGTGCTCCGGGACGATATGCGCGCCCTGGTGGACCTGAAGGCGGACATGGCCTTCTATAACAACCTGGTGAGCGCCCGCGGAACCAACATCGCCGCCACGCCGCACCTGCTGCTGAACAGGGACAAGCTGAACCTGGACCTGGGCTTCACCGTAGGCTTCCTCTTCCATGACGACGACCAGCTGAACGCCCTTCCCGAACTCTACACGCAGAAAGGCCAGGTCTTCTACCCGGCCGTCCACGCCAGCTACCAGGCCATCGAGCAGACGCTCAACCTCTATGCCGACGTGACGGGCGGGGCCCGGCTGAACACCTATTCCTCCCTGCTGGAAGACAATCACCGCCTGGTGACCGGCCTGTGCCAGGACGCGACGACGGCCCTGCTGGACAATACGGTAGAGCGGATCAACGCCCGCCTGGGCCTGCGCGGCCAGGTGCTGGGCCGTCTGCACTATGACCTCAGCGGCGGATTCGCCTCGGTCGCCGGCGGTCTCGTGGACGCGATGGTGGATGTGAACGAGCTGGCCACCACGGTCCCGCAGATGCTCCTGGGGACCATCAACTGGAAAGATTACAACCGCATCTATGTGGACCTCCAGGCTGCCTGGAACTCCTCCCGCGTAGCCGTGGACGGCGGTGTGCATTTCAACCACACCAACGTCTATCAGCAGGATTATTCCGGCGTGTTCGAGCCGTCCCGCCTGTCCGGCGACGTCCGGGCCGTGTACAACTGGCAGGAGCGCATCTTCGCCGGCATCTGGGCCGAGGGTGCCATCGCCCGCCGCGGCGACATCTTCAGCCTGGCATCTGGCAACCACACCGAAGGCCGCATTCCCGGCTGGGTGGATCTCGGGCTGATGGGCGAGTACCGCTACTCGCGCAAGCTTTCCTTCTGGGCACAGGTTTCCAACCTGCTGGATGCGACCATCCAGCGCCACCCGGGCTTTGCCGAGAGCGGCATCAGCTTCACCGCAGGCATTTGCTTCAAATTGTAAATTTGATGATGTCGGAATAAATTACTATCTTTGCAAGTTATTATAATACGAAACGGAATATGATTGAAAATGAGGAAATGAAGCAGGCGGAAGAGCAGTATTCGGCCAGTAGTATCCAGGTTCTCGAAGGCCTGGAGGCCGTGCGCAAACGCCCTTCCATGTATATCGGCGACATCGGTGAACGGGGTCTTCACCACCTGGTGTACGAGGTCGTGGATAACAGTATCGACGAGGCGATGGCCGGCTTCTGCAACGAAATCGAAGTCAGCATCAACGAGGACAACTCCATCACGGTAAAGGATAACGGCCGCGGTATCCCGACGGGCATGCACCCCAAGGAGCACCGCAGCGCCCTGGAGGTCGTTCTGACCGTCCTGCACGCCGGCGGTAAGTTCAGCAAGGACAGCTACAAGGTGTCCGGCGGTCTGCACGGCGTGGGCGTATCCTGCGTGAACGCCCTGGCCGACCTGCTGGTGGCCGAGGTGCACCGCGAGGGACAGATCCACGTCCAGAAATATTCCAAGGGAAAGCCCCTGGGCCCGGTGGAGGTCGTGGGTACCTGCAACGACACGGGTACCATCATCACCTTCCATCCGGACGCCGAGATCTTTACGCAGACCATCGTGTACAAATACGACACCCTGGCCAAGCGCCTGCGTGAACTGGCCTTCCTGAACAAAGGCATCCGCATTTCCCTGACGGACCTGCGCGAGACCCTCGAGGACGGTTCCCACCGCTCCGAGGTCTTCTACTCGCAGGAAGGCCTGAAGGAATTCATCGACTACCTGGATGCCGGCGCCACGAAACTCATCCCGGATCCCATCTGCGTGACCTCCGACAAGGTGATTCCGATCGATATCGCCCTCCAGTACAACAACGGATACAGCGAGCGCATTTTCTCGTATGTGAACAACATCAACACCATCGAAGGCGGTACGCACCTGCAGGGCTTCAAGATGGGCCTGTCCCGTTCCCTGAAGAACTATGCCGAGAAGAACAACCTCCTGGCCAAGTTCAAGGGCGACCTCGCCCCCGAGGACTTTCGCGAGGGCCTTACGGCCGTCATCTCCGTGAAGGTGGCCGAGCCGCAGTTCGAAGGCCAGACCAAGACCAAGCTGGGCAACCCGGAGGCAACCTCCGCCGTCTCCCAGGCCACGGCCGCGGCATTGGATACCTACCTGGAAGAGAACCCGAAACTCGCCAAGATTATCATCGAAAAGATCGTCCTGGCCGCGACGGCGCGCAACGCCGCCCGCAAAGCCCGTGAAATGGTCCAGCGCAAGAGCCCGATGGGCGGCGCCGGCATGCCGGGCAAACTGGCCGACTGCTCGGAGCGCAACCCCGAGTCCTGCGAACTCTTCCTGGTGGAGGGTGATTCCGCAGGCGGTACGGCCAAGCAGGGCCGCGACCGCCGCATCCAGGCCATCCTGCCGCTCCGCGGTAAGATCCTGAATGTGGAGAAAGCCGCCGGGGACCGCGCCTTCGACAGCGAGGAAATCCGCAACATCTACACGGCCCTGGGCGTTACCGTGGCCGTGGAAGACGAATCCGGCGAGAAGCACATGGACCTGAGCAAGCTCCGCTACCACAAGGTCATCATCATGACCGATGCCGATGTGGACGGTTCCCATATCGCCTGCCTCATCCTGACCTTCTTCTTCCGCTACATGTTCGACCTCATCAAGAACGGCTACGTCTATCTGGCCACGCCGCCCCTCTACCTCGTCAAGAAGGGCAAGGAAGAGGTCTATTGCTGGACCGATGACCAGCGCGCCGAGGCGACCGCCCGTCTGGGCAAGGGTACCGACAAGGGCGTTACCGTCCAGCGCTACAAAGGTCTGGGCGAGATGAGCGACCAGCAGCTGTGGGACACCACCATGGACCCGTCCCGCCGCCGCCTGCGCCAGATTACCATCGAGAACGCGGCCGAGGCCGAGCGGACCTTCTCCATGCTCATGGGCGACGATGTCCCGCCGCGCCGGCAGTTCATCGAGGAGAACGCACATTATGCGAACATTGATGCTTAAGCAATTAATTTACAAATAGATATGTTGGATATTTTTGATCGTATCGAACGCGACAGCGGTGGCCCTATCGGCCAGTATTTCGAACAGGGTTTCGGTTACTACATGTACCCCCGCCTGGAAGGCGAGCTGGGCCCGCACATGACCTTTAACGGCATTCCCGTGCTGAACTGGTCCCTGAACAACTACCTCGGCCTGGCCAACCACCCCGAGGTGCGCAAAGCCGACGCCCAGGCGGCGGCGGACTGGGGCCTTGCCTATCCGATGGGCGCCCGCATGATGTCCGGTTACACGCGTTATCACGAGAAACTGGAAAAGATTTTCGCCGACTTCGAGAAGAAGGAGGACGCCTTCCTGTATAACTTCGGCTATCAGGGCATTGTCTCTACGATCGATGCCCTCACCGCGCGCCACGACGTCATCGTTTACGATGCCGAGTGCCATGCCTGCCTGCTGGACGGCATCCGCCTGCACATCGGCAGCAAATACAAATATCGCCACAACAACCTGGCCGATGCCGAAAAGGTCCTCGCACGTGCCTGTGCCGAGGCCGAAGAGAACGGCGGCGGCGTGCTCCTCATCACCGAGGGCGTGTTCGGCATGACCGGCGCCCTGGGCAAGCTGGACGGCCTGGTGGCCCTGAAGCAGAAATACAAATTCCGCATCCTCATCGACGACGCCCACGGCTTCGGCCTGCTGGGTCCCCACGGACGGGGAACCTCCGAACATTTCGGCGTGATGGACGGAATCGACCTGTACATCGGCGCCTTTGCCAAGAGCATGGCCTCCATCGGCGGCTTCGTGGCCGGCCCGCACGCCATCATCAACTACCTCCGCGCCAACATGCGCAGCCAGATGTACGCCAAATCGCTCCCGATGGCACTGGTCATCGGCAACATCAAGCGAATGGAAATCATCGACTCCCCGGAAGGCGACGAGCTCCGCAAGAAGTGCTGGGCCGTCACACACGCCATCCAGAACGGCTTCAAGGAGGAGGGCTTCGACATCGGCGAGGCGGAAGCCTGCGTCACCCCGGTCCACATCAAGGGCGGCATCGCCCAGGCCACCAAGATGGCCAAGGATCTGCGGGAGAACTACCGCATCTTCTGCTCGATGGTCATCTATCCGGTGATCCCGAAGGGCATGATCATCTTCCGCATCGTCTGTACGGCCGCCCACACGATGGAGGACGTGAACTACACGCTGAAGGCCTTCAAGGAAATCAAGGCGAAACTCGATGCCGGCCTGTACGACGGCGACGATATCGCCGCCATGACGGTAAAATAATATGCTTGCAGACACCTTCAAGGACAAGGTTATCATCATCACAGGAGCCAGCTCGGGGATCGGGTTGGCTTCTGCCCGTCTCTTTGGCAGCATGGGCGCCAAGGTGGTGATGGCCGCCCGGAGCCTTGAAAAACTCGAATCGGAAGCCCCCTCGGTCAGCGCGGATGCGGAGAAAGTCCTCTGCGTGAAGACGGACGTGACCCGCGAGGAAGACTGCCGCAACCTCATCGAAAAGACGGTGGAACGCTTCGGCCGCATCGACATCCTGGTGAACAATGCCGGCATTTCCATGCGCGCCATGTTCAAGGACCTGGACCTGAAGGTGATCCGCGCGCTGATGGACGTGAATTTCTGGGGTACGGTGCAGTGCACCAAATACGCCCTGCCGTACCTGCTGGCCTCCAAGGGCAGCGTGGTGGGCGTCATCTCCATCGCGGGTTACAGCGCCCTGCCGGCCCGGACGGGCTATTCTTCGTCCAAGTATGCCGTACGCGGCTTCCTGGACACCCTGCGCATCGAACACCTGAAAGACGGCCTGAACGTGCTGGTGTTCGCCCCGGGCTATACGGCATCGAACGTGCGCAACGCCGCCCTCACCGCCGACGGAACGCCCCAGGGCAAGACTCCGCTGGAGGAAGGCAAGCTCATGAGCGCCGAAGAATGCGCCCTGCACCTGGCCAAGGCCCTGCAGAAACGTCGTTCCCAGAAAATCCTTACCTTCCTGGGCAAGGCTACGGTCTGGGCCCACCGGTTTTTCCCGAACCTGACCGACCGGCTTACCTACGGCTACATTGCCCGCGAAGCCGACAGCCCTTTTAAGTAAAGACTGCGTATGAAACTGTCCCGACTCCCCGGTAAACCCGGACAATACCTTCCCCTGGTCCTGCTGTGGCTGGTGCTGTGGCTCCTGCTGCCGCGTACCGCCAAATTCGGCTACGACTACCGGAAGGGCTCGCCGTGGAAGCACGAGAACCTCATCGCCCAGTTCGATTTTCCGATTCTCAAGACCGAGGAGCAGATCCTCGAGGAGAAGAGCAAGTCGGACGGCGGGATCGTCCCGTACTACCGCTATGCCGCCGATGTGGCCAACCGGAACATCAAGGCGGCGGAAGGCCTGGACCTGGGTTTCCTGAAATCCCCGGTCGTGGGCGAAATCCGGCTCCTGTACGAGCGGGGCATTGTTTCCGATGCCGGTGTAAAGACGGACAAGAAGGGTGACCCGAACGCCGTCCTCTTTATCCAGAAAGACAAACGGGCCGTCCAGCGTCCGGTGACGGAGGTCTATCAGGAAAGCGCTGCGCGGGCCAAGCTGGTGGCCGATCTGGGCGCGAAGTACCACAGCGTCAATGTGGACTCCATCCTGCGCTCGGCCGGCGTGTACGACCTCATCGTTCCCAACCTGGTGTACGACAAGCAGATGACCGACCTCACGCACGCCGAGAGCGCTTCCTACATTTCCCCTACGTCGGGCTTCGTCAACCGCGGCCAGCTCATCGTGTCGGAAGGGGAGATGGTGACCGGCGAGATTGCCCAGATGCTGGACTCTTACAAGGTGGAATACGAAGCCAACATGGGATACACCGGCCCCCGCATCCTTTTCTGGCTGGGGAACGCCCTCATCGCCCTGGCGCTGGTGCTCATCTTCTACCTGATCATTTACTTCTCCAATCCCGCCATTTTTGCCGAGCCCAACCGTTACCTATACCTCCAGCTCGTTTTCCTGCTGCTCACGGTAACCGCCCTGGTCATCGGCAAGGCGGCGCCGGAATTCCTGTTCATGGTGCCGTTTACGCTGGGTGCCAACTACCTGCACGCCTTCTTCAAGCCGAAGGTCATCGTCCCGGTCTATATCGTATCGCTCATCCCGCTGCTGATTTTCTGCGAGGGCGGTCCGGTGCTGTTCGTGATGTTCCTGGTGGCGGGGCTGTGCGGTTTCTACAGCTTCCAGTTCTTCAACCGGGGCTGGCACCAGTTCCTGTCCGCGGCAGTGGTCTTCGTGACCCTGCTCGTCACGTATTTCGGGTTCCGGTTTATCGATGCCGTGAGCACCAATCCCTATCGGGACGTAGCCTTTCTGCTGCTGGGCTCGCTGCTGTCGGTGGCCGGCTATCCCGCCATCTACCTGTTCGAGAAGATTTTCAACCTCGTGTCGAATTCCCGCCTGATCGAGCTGACGGACACGTCCAACCCGACCTTGCGCGAACTTGACTTCCGGGCGCCCGGTACCTTCCAGCACTCGCTCCAGGTCATGAGCATGGCCGAGGCGGCCGCCCGTTCCATCGGTGCGAACGTGCTGCTGGTGCGCGCCGGTGCCCTGTATCACGATATCGGCAAGATGACCAATCCCGCCTGCTTCATCGAGAACGAAACGCTCATCCCCGGCGGGAAAGGGTATCACAGCAGCCTGACTCCGGCCGAAAGCGCCACCCGGATCATCCGGCACGTTACCGACGGCATGGAAATCGCCAACCGGATCGGTCTGCCCAAAGTGATCTCCGATTTTATCATTACCCACCATGGAACCAGCTGTACCGGATATTTCTGGAACATTTTCCTCCGGGACGGCGGCGACCCTTCCCAGATCAAGACCTTTACCTATCCGGGCCGGAAACCGCATACGCAGGAGCAGGTGCTCCTGATGCTGTGCGATTCCATCGAAGCGGCCTCGCGCACGCTGTCGGATTTCGCTCCCGCATCGGTGGACGCCTTTGTGGAAAAGATGGTGGCGGGTAAGATGAACGAAGGCCAGATGGAAGAGGCCGACCTCTCCATCAAGGACCTCGTCACCGTCAAGAACGTGCTGAAGCAGTACCTGGTGCAGGTACACCATGAGCGCGTGGAATATCCTGAAAATAAAACAAATAAATAATTGTATCGTATGAAAGTAACGAAGAAAAAAATTGATGACCTCCAGTTTCAGTTGAGCATCGCCGTGGCGGCGGACGACTATGCCGCCAACGAAAAGAAGAAACTTGCAGACCGTCGCCGCACGGCCGAATTCAAGGGCTTCCGCAAAGGGATGGTGCCCATGTCGCTCATCCAGCGGGTCTATGGCGACCAGGCCCTGGTCGAGGCGGTGAACGAAGTGGTTTCCCACGCGCTCAGCGAGTACATCACCAAGAACAAGCTCAACCTCCTCGGCGAGCCGCTCACCAGCGAGAAGCAGGAGGAGATCGAGTGGAAGTCCGGCAACGACTTCACCTTCAAGTTCGACCTGGCCACCGCTCCCGAGGTGAACCTCGAGCCCGGCAAGGAAGACAAGGTTACCTATTATAAAATAGAGGTGACGGAGAAGGCCAAGAAAGAGATGAAGGAGAACATGCTTCGCCAGATGGGCTCCCTGCAGGAAGGCAAGAAAGCCGGCGAGGATGACTACCTGGTATGCGATATGACCAACGGAACGGTCTCTGTAGAAGGTACGTATGTATCTGTCCGCAACGTGGCCGAAGAAGGCCGCGCCCTGTTCAAAGGCAAGAAGGCCGGCGACAAATTCGACGTGGACGTGAACCTGGCCTTTACCAACGAGACGGACCGCGCCGCCATGCTCAAGATCAAGAAGGACCAGCTGAAAGACCTGGATCCGCTCTTCCACGTTACCGTGGTGAACGTGAAGACCTTCGTCAGCGCCGAGGCCAACCAGGAGACCTTTGACAAACTCTTCGGTCCCGATAAGGTGCACAACGACGAAGAATTCACCGCCGCCGTAGAGGAGCGCCTCGTGGAGAACTACAAGCAGGAGGCCGACTACCGCTTCGGCAAGGACCTGAAGAAGTACCTGGTGGAAAAGGCCGCCGTGACCCTGCCCGAAGATTTCCTCAAGCGTTGGCTCGTCTATATCAACGAGGGCAAGTTCACCGCCGAGCAGATCGAAGCCGAATTCCCGGCCTTTATCGAGGACTTCAAGTGGCAGACCGTTCGCTCCTCACTGATGGAGAAATACGGCCTGAAAGTGGAGCAGAAAGACCTCCAGGAAGCTGCCGAGGCCTTCGCCGCCTACCAGTATGCCATGTACGGCATGGGCGGTGTGCCGCAGGAGATGATCCGCGAGGCTGCCCAGCGTGTCCTGGCCGATGAGCGCCAGAGCCGCCAGATCGAGGAGAACGTGGAGGACCAGAAGGTCATCACCGCTGTCCGTGAGGTGGTTACGCTTGCCAACAAGAAAATCACCGTGGAGAAATTCCGCGAACTCAAATAACCATTCATGAAGGACGAATTCAAAAAATACGCGCGCTCGGAGCGGGGGATTTCCTCCCTCGCCCTCGAGGGCTACGCGCGTCTGAGCGACAGTTACATCAACCCCACCATCATCGAGGAGCGCAAACTGAACGTGGCGTCCATGGACGTGTTCAGCCGCCTGATGATGGACCGCATCATCTTCCTGGGCGTGCCCATCGACGATGACGTGGCCAACATCATCCAGGCCCAGCTGCTCTTCCTGGCCTCCACCGACCCGGGCGCGGACATTTCCCTGTACCTGAATACCCCCGGCGGCCAGGTGACCTCCGGCCTGGGTATTTACGACACCATGCAGCTGGTTTCGCCCGACGTGGCCACCATCTGCACCGGTATGGCGGCCTCGATGGGTTCGGTCCTCCTGTGCGCCGGCGCCAAGGGCAAACGCTCCTGCCTGCCGCACAGCAAGGTGCTGATCCATCAGCCGTTGGGCGGTGCCCAGGGCCAGGCCTCGGACATCCTCATCGCCGCGCGCGAGATTGAGAAGACCCGCAAGGAACTTTACGACATTATCTCCGCCCACAGCGGACAGCCGTACGACAAGGTTTTTGCCGATGCCGACCGCGACTATTGGATGAGTGCCGAAGAGGCCAAGGCCTACGGGATGGTGGATGAAATCCTGACCCGCAAGAAGTAAATGGCGAGTAAGAGAAACAACGAACCGCTACGGCACTGCATGTTCTGCGGCCGTAGCGAAAAGGAGGTACCCTTCCTGCTGCAAGGCCTGGAGGGGTGCATCTGCAGTGACTGTGTGGAGATAGCCAAGGACTACCTGCAGGAAATCCAGGGCGGCAAGAAAGCCCGTCCGCAGGGACGGCTGGAAAAGCTGCCCAAGCCGGCTGAAATCAAGGCCTTCCTGGACCAGTACGTCATTGGACAGGACCGGGCCAAGAAACTGCTGGCCGTGTCGGTTTACAACCACTACAAGCGCATCAACCACAACCTGGTGGACGGGGCGCAGGACGTGGAACTGGAGAAGAGCAACATCCTCCTCTGCGGCCCTACGGGAACCGGCAAGACCCTGCTGGCCAAGACGATAGCCCGGATGCTGGACGTGCCGTTCACCATCGTGGACGCCACGGTCCTCACCGAAGCGGGCTATGTGGGCGAGGACGTGGAGAGTATCCTCTCGCGCCTGCTGCAGGAGGCCGATTACGACGTGGCCAAGACCGAGCGGGGCATCGTCTTCATCGATGAAATCGACAAGATCGCCCGCAAGAGCGACAATCCGTCCATCACCCGTGACGTGAGCGGCGAGGGCGTCCAGCAGGCCATGCTGAAACTCCTGGAGGGCAACGTGATCAATGTACCCCCGAAGGGCGGCCGCAAGCATCCCGAGCAGGAATTCGTCCACATCAACACGCAGAACATCCTGTTTATCTGCGGCGGAGCCTTCGAGGGCATCGAACGCCACATCGCCCGTCGCCTGAACACCCAGGTCATCGGGTACGGGGCCGAGGAAAAGACGCGGGTAGATCGCGACAACCTGCTGCAGTACGTGGATGCGCAGGATATGCGCTCCTACGGGCTCATCCCCGAAATCATCGGCCGCCTGCCGGTGATCACCTACCTGGACCCGCTGGACCGCGATGCCCTGCTGCGCATCCTCACGGAGCCCAAAAACGCCCTCATGAAGCAGTACGCCAAGCTTTTCGAGCTGGATGGCATGACCTTGAAGGTGGACGATGACGTCCTGGACCTCATCGTGGATACAGCCTTGAAAAACAAGCTGGGCGCCCGCGGCCTGCGGAGCATCTGCGAGATGATTTTTGATGACGCCATGTTCGAGGCCCCGTCCTCGGACAAGAAAACTTTTACCGTGACGCGCGCCTATGCGGCGAAGCGTCTGGAAAACGTCCGATAGCCAATGGCAGAAGAACGTGTCTGGGATCCCTTACGCCGCAAGGAAGTGGCCCTGACCCCCGAAGAACGGGTGCGTCAGTGGTTTATTGCCGTCCTGCGGGACGAGTTGGGCGTTCCTCCCTGCGAGATGATGAGCGAAGCCACCCTCTCCTATGGCGGAAAGGCCTGGCGGGCCGATATTGTCGTGTACCGGCGGAACATGACCCCCGCGATGGTGGTGGAATGCAAACGCCCCGACGTGGAACTGACCCGCGAGGTCCTGGAACAGGCTCTCCGCTACAACCTTGTGCTGGACGTGAACTGGATTGTGATTACCAACGGCAGGAAAACCCTGGTCTTTGCGCGGAATCTGAGCGATTTCACCCGCAGGGACCGCCTGCCTGTTTACGGAGAGATATGCCGGTAACCATTACACAAGGATTCCTGGACGCCCCGGTCTTCGGTCTCGTGAGCGACGTGGCCGCCCGCCTGGGCGTGCGTGCTTACGTGATCGGCGGTTATGTGCGCGACTGCTTCCTGGGCCGCGAGAACGACGACATCGACATCGTGGTGGAGGGGAGCGGCATCGACCTGGCGGAAGCCGTGGCCGCGGAAATATCGGCCCGCGAGAAACATCCCTGCAATGTGAGCGTGTTCCGCAATTTCGGGACGGCGATGCTGCATTACCGCGGTGCCGAGGTGGAATTCGTGGGGGCGCGGAAGGAATCCTACCACCGCGATTCCCGCAAACCCATTGTGGAAGATGGCACCCTGGAGGAGGACCAGCTGCGGCGGGACTTCACCATCAACGCCATGGCTTTCAGCCTCTGCAAGAGCGACTTCGGGGCGTTGGTGGATCCCTTCGGCGGCATCCGCGACCTCAGTGCCGGCATCATCCGGACCCCGCTGGAACCCGAACAGACCTATAGCGACGACCCGCTTCGGATGCTTCGGGCGGTGCGATTCGCGGCCAAGCTCTCCACCCCGGAACACGCGTTTACCATCGTCCCGGAATCCCTTGCCGCGATGCGGAAGATGAAGGACCGGATGAGCATCCTCTCCAAGGAACGGATAGTGGAGGAACTGAACAAAATCCTGGTCTGTGACCGCCCTTCACAGGCTTTCCGGACCCTGGACGAGACGGGCCTGCTGGACTATATCCTGCCCGAACTGGAGAAGCTGAAAGGGGTGGAATCGGTGGACGGCCGCGGCCACAAAGAAAATTTTTCTCATACGTTGCAAGTACTTGACAATGTGGCCGCCGCAGACCATGATCGGAACCTCTGGCTCAGGTGGGCCGCCTTGTTGCACGACATCGGGAAACCCATCTCCAAACGCTTCGACCCGACCGTGGGCTGGACCTTCCACGGACACGAAGTGGTCGGTGCCCGGATGGTGCCCAAGATCTTCGAAAAGCTGAAGATGCCGCTGAACGAGAAGATGAAATATGTTCAGAAACTCGTGGGACTGCACCTGCGACCCATCGCCCTGGTGGACGACGAGGTGACGGACAGCGCGGTTCGCCGCCTGCTTTTCGACGCGGGCGACGATATCGACGACCTGATGCTCCTATGCAACGCGGACATTACCTCCAAGAACCCCGCCAAGGTGGCCCGGATCCGGCAGAACTTCGAAGAAGTGAAGCGCAAGCTGGTGCTGGTGGAGGAGAAGGACGCCATCCGCAATTTCAAGAATCCCATCACGGGAGAATATGTGATGCGGGTCTATGGCATCCCGCCAAGCGCGCCCATCGGGAAACTGAAGGAGATGGTGAAAGAGGCCATTCTGGACGGGGTGATCGAGAACTCCTTCGAGGCGGCCGACCGCTTCATGCGCGCCCACGCCTCCGAGTTCGGACTTACCGAAAAATGCTGACGGACAGCTACATAGACTACATTTCGAAGGTGCGCCGCTATTCCGGGAGGACGTGCCGGATCTATGCGGACGCGCTGGCGGAGTTCTGCCGGTTCTGCATGCGCGATGCCGGCGGCGGTGCTCCCGGTGAGGCTCCCGGCGGCGGGATCCTCTCCGACGGGGAACTGCTGGAGAACCTGATCCCGTCGCGCCTGCGCGAATACGAGGTTTGGCTGATGGACGGGCGGGACGGCGCCGGACGGCTGGACGCCCGTACGGTGAACCTGCACCTGAGCGTGCTCAGCGGCTTCTGCCGCTTTCTGCTGCGCGAAGGACACCTGCAGGCCAACCCCGTCCGGACCGTCCGGCGCCCGAAGGCGGAAAAACGCCTGCCGGTCTTCTACCGCGATGCGTCCATGGAACATTACTTCGCGCGGACGGCCCACAGTGCATCGGAAGATGAACTGGCGGTGCTTGAGAGTTTCGGCCCCTTCGTGGGAAACCGGTCCGAATCGGCCCGAACCCCCGTGGAGATGTACGAGCGACGGCTTCGGCGGCTCATCATCTCGCTCCTGCACGCCACCGGTATCCGCCGCAGCGAGCTGATCGGCCTGAATCTCGACAGCCTGGATGCCGGTCGGCAGACCCTGCGCGTTCGCGGAAAAGGAGATAAAATGCGGGAAATTCCGCTGATTTCTTCCGTTTGGCAAGAAATTTTATTATATTTTTCGGTATATATTTTCTTCTTATTTTTGTTATTTTTGGGATCAGGCGCAGCAGCACCAGTACCTGATGTAGCTCCTGATGTTATCTCAGAACTTACTTCGTCATTTGCATCCGCAGAAGTCAGAAGACCACTTGCGATATGCGTGACAAATACATCATCTATTTGGAAGATATACTTTGGTACAAAATAACTATTAGCAACAAATGAACTTTTGATGTTTTTATACACGTTCATTGCCCATGTACTATTGGAAGCAATTGCTGCCGCAATAAACGTTGCTCCAAGTACTGCCACCTGTGTACCTGTTAAAGTTGCATATCCGCTCGGATCACTATTCATCACAGGGTCTGCATTCGCATACAAATATTTGTGAAGTGATGTCGGGTCAAATATGCTTCCCTGATAGGTATCCATCGTTGTGAATGTACCCGTTGACGGATTCATATAGCGAGCGCGGAGATAATAAAGTTCTGTTGCGCTGTCAAGCTGCTCGCCGCATATTTATATTATGCCATGGGCAGGGGCGTTTGTCAAGAAAAAAGCCGAGGTCTTTAGACCTCGGCTTAATATGCATAAATCACCTTTCTTCAAAATATGGCAAAAAATCTCCCGGCTTTTCCCAGTAATTTAACTTCTCCATATCAGAACAATACTCATCATACTGCTCCTTTGAAATATTGGAATAGTATACTTCTGATATAATACGTCTGATATATGCTAATCTTGCTGTTATAGCATTTTTATCGACAAAATCAGTTGTTTCAACTTCGTAAGCCTGTTTGGATTTTCCGTAATAGTATGTTCCCATATTGTGCAAAGATATCAAAATCAGATTTAATTCCTTTAATATACTTTCCGTATCCTTTAATGTCAGAAATATTTTCTCATTACGATCCATGCTACTTTCTCCTTTTGAAAAATGCGTTTATTAATTCTTCAACATTTCCCTTTATTGTCCATTCATACCGCCCATATCTTGGATTTTTAATTTGTTCAAGTAATACTGTAGGTATTTCAAATTCAACAT
>ONIQ01000028.1 GCA_900317925.1 uncultured Bacteroidales bacterium
GTTGCTGGCATCCAGCACCTTGACCGTAGGATAAGTGACGGTATTGCCCGAAGACTTCACCGTAACCGTCGGCGTGGTTATCTGGGCCTGACCGCTGTAAGTGGCTTTCTTTCCCTTGACAACCACCTTGTCGCCAATCTTGGCGTCCACGCCGTTGGCGTTATAGACCAGCAGATAGTCGCTTCCCTCCTGCAGCATGACGCCGCGGGCATATTTCGCCACCACCAGCACCTCGGCCGTCTCCACGTCAGTGTTATTCGCAGCCGCGATGATCTTGGCCAGAGAAGTATCGCCTGACGGCGTGTCTCCGCCGCCGGAGTCACTCACGGGAATATCGATACCGGTCGAGAAATCGATGACCGTACCGGGATCCAGCGAGTAAACCAGCTTCAGGTCGTCCATACGGTGCCCGCTGGCGAGATCGGACTTGACATGGATTCCCAGGGTTGTCACCCCGTCGGGCAGGGTAAATGTGGAAGAAGCCAGGTCCCAGCGGCCGTCCTTGAATTCGCCCGGGAACTTGTATTCCAGTTCCACCCACTTCTGTCCGTCCGCACTGATATATACATGGAACTCGCTCGGCTTAAAGGTATTGTCCGAATTCTGGAGATATTTCTCCGTACCGAAGGACAGCGTATAATTCCGACCCGTTCCCAGGGCGATGCCGCTGACGCGCAAGTAAGCATCCGTGCCGAACAGCAGGTTGTTCAAGCCCGAGCCCTCATAGTCGGAATAGTTGCCATTGGAGTTGGAGTTGTTACGGGCCGAAATGGAATTGAACCCATAGGAAACCGCTTCGATACCCGTGCCGGTCTGGTTTTTCCAGCCGTCAAACTGGTCCAGATACGGCCAGCTGGTACCGGAGCCATACGTCTGGGTCGCAGCCTCCTTGTCGAAGTTGTTGTAGAACACAATCGCATCTTCGATGGCGCCGGCAGGGCCTTTCTGCTTCAGCACGACCGTCCGGTTGTCATAGGTGATATCAAATTTCAATTTGGCCTCACGGTTGAAGCCCTCATTGCCCAGAACGGTAACCGTCACGGTCTGCTCCTCGTTGGCCTTACCGCTGTCCGGAGAGATGGAGATCCAGTCCGCCTCGGTACTTACCTTCCAATCGCGGGTGGCATTCACCGTTACCGTCGAGCTGGACGATGCCGCTTCGAAGTCAAGGCCGGGCACGCTGACCTTGATCTCCGGAAGGGTATAATCCTTCTCCTGTTTGCAAGCCGTCAGCATGGCGGCGGCAGCCAGGAGCGCAGTAAATAATTTCTTGTATTTCATAAAGTTATCTATTATTGTAATTATTTCTTTTCAACCTTCACCGCAATGACCTGGATCTGCTTCCGGGTGGCATTGATGGTATTGAAGTAACCGGTTACCTGTACCTTGTCGTTCTCGGCGATACCGTCGTAGATGGACGTCGGCGCGCTGGACAGGGCCAGCGTGTAGGTCGTGGCACCCGCTACGCGGAAGTTGGTGTAGTTGCCATCCTTGAAAGCGGTAGCCTCGACGGTTACATATTCGGCAATATCGGCCGTATAGCTGTCGAAGCCGGAAGTGATGTCCTTCGGGGTCGGATAAGGAACCGTATTGCCCTTGGAGACCACATCGGTCTGGGGATTCGTAATCTCGGGCAGGCCGAAGTAGGTGGTCTTCTTTCCGGAGAAATTCACCCGGTCACCCACCTCCACCGTCGGAGCGGAGCTGGTATAGACATACACCGCCACCTTGCCGTCCGTGGCCACATACCCCCGGGTGGTGATGCCGCTCACATACACGTTCGTGGCTTCCACCTGCGTGTCATCGGCCGCACCGGTAATGGTGGACATATCGGTCATGGTTCCGCCTCCGCCGCCCGTGTCGGGATCCTGACGGATTTCCACGGTGATGGAAGAGACCTTGTCGCCCTTGGAAGAGGAGAGCGTCACCTTGGCCGTACGGGCCGTCGCCTCGGTATTGGCCTGGGCATGGAAGTTGACGAGCGTGGTTTCCAGTTCCTTTCCGATACCACTGAAAGTCAGCCAGTTGGCATTGACGGACACCTTCAGGTCGTCGCCCTTGTACTGGACCCGCAACGAAACGTCGCCTTCTTCCTTGGCCATCTTGACCGGACTTGCATCCAGGCATTTCACCAGCGATTTGACATGTGAAATATACTGGGCGTTGATTACTTCCAGTTTTTCGCCGTAGTGGCCCAGCGAGCCCTGGACCGTCAGCTGGTCCCCTTCCTCCACATCCAGCGTGGCGAAGTTCTTGGGATTGCCGTCTTTGTCCAGCACACCATAAATATAGATGGAACCGGTCTCATCTACCAGGTCAAAATTACCGTAGGTCATGTTCGCCATATTGGCAACGATGCCCGTCAGCTCAAAGATCTGACCGTTTTCAGGCAGCTTGATGAAATCACCGATGGAAATGGGCTTGATTTCATCCGAAGGCTTGGCCGGGTCGCCACGCTGGTAAACGACGACGGAGGTGGCTCCGCTGGCGCATTCGATATTCACAGAGGCGTGACGGCCGCCGTTTTCCTCGCCATCGGTCCAGTTATCCTGGAAGGAGAGGATCACCACATCGTTCCCGTTTCCATAGGCCGGTGTAGCCTTGATCCAGGAGGGAACAGTCACCACCCAGTCTCCATCGGATTCGACCCCGATGCTGATATCCGCAGCCTGCCGCGAATCTACAGTTACGGTGGTAAGCGGAGGGTTGAGGGACACGCGCGATCCCAGGTTAATCTCTTTCTCTTTCCGGCACGATGTACCCAGAACGATGAGGGCGAGTGCCAGGAGGGTTGTCATATAATGTTTCATAAGCATGCCTCCCCTATTTTAGAAAGTTAAACGGAACCCGATCTGCAGCCGCCACCGGGAATAGAAGTCAGAGTAGTTGATACTCTGGGGATTGAAATGATAGACCGGCGTGGCGTTGCCTTGGGCGTCGGTGTTGATGCTCTTCACATCCAGAACCTTCAGGGAAGAAGTCGCATTGTAATTCAAGCCCCACTCCCGGTTCAGGAGATTGGTAAAGTTGAGCATATCCACCGTGAATTGCAGTTTGCGGCCATGTTCCTTGTCATAGAAGAAATCCTGCGCAAACTGAAGGTCGAAATGATGCTCGAACGGGGCGCTACCGGCGTACCGTTCGGACCACTGGCCGCGGTGGGAGCTCAGGTAGGAATCGTCCCGGATGAAGCGCTCGAAGCCTGCGGCGTCGCCCGGTTTCGACCAGTTCATCATTCCGATTTCTTCCTGCGTAGGAACATACATCAGGGAGTTGCCCGTACGGCCGTCGTTGTTGAAGTCGGCGCTCTCGTTCATGGTGAAGGAATAGCGCTGGCCGCTGCCGGCCTCATAGGATACCGTAAACGTGGACTGCAGGCCGCTCAGGTATTTCGGCGTCTTGTACGAAACCATCGCCATGACATGGTGCGGTTTGTCAAAGAGCGACCAGGACAGTTCGGGCTGGTTCGTATCTACGGAAGTATTGTACTGCCAGTTGGAAAGGGCTACCGACGAGGTTCCGTCATTGACGGAGTAGGCGTGGCCGAAGGTATAGGCTGCCATGAAATCCAGGCCGAAAGCGAAATGTTTCTCCACCTTGCCGCTGAAGGAATAGGTATAGCCCTTGTTGGTGTTCTGCAAGGCCACGACCGCCGAATAGGGGTTGTTCACCTCCGTCGCATTGTAGTAAGGCGCCGTGTTGTTCTCATTCGCCGCCCCGGCATGTACGGCATAAAGCTTGGCCACCGGCTTGATGGCCAGGTTGTTGAAGAACACATTGTTCAGGGTCTTGGAATAGAGGGCGTCCACCGTTATTTTCCATCCGCTTTCAAAGGCCTGTTCGAAGCCGAGGTTCACGCGGAAGACCTGCGGATATTTGAAATCGCGGTTCAGCGTATTGATGGTGGATTTACCGCCTGCCGCGGCGATACCGGTCTTTACGATATCGTTATACGGATCGCTGGTCTTCGGGAAAGAGGCATCCAGGTTGGCCTGGCTGATCTTGACCGATTTGGCCTCCATACCCGTGTTGTTGTAGGCATTGGACAGCCACACGAAGGGAACGCGGCCCGTGAAAAGACCGGCACCGCCCCGCAGCAACGTGGCGTGGGAATCGTTCAGGAACCACCGGAAACCGACGCGGGGCGAGAAGAGCGGCCGCGTCTTGGGCACATCGCCCACACGCTCACCCGTTTCATAAGAGATGGACGGGGTTTCCACGCCTTTGTACGGAACGAACTTACCCGTAGCCGGGTCGATGGTACCGTCGGTAAAGTAGCTGTTGTTGAAGCCCGGATTTTCCGTGGGGTTGTTCAGCAGCATCGGCACATCCACGCGGACACCGTAGGTCAGCGTCAGGTTCGTGTTCGGACGCCACTCATCCTGGACATAGGCGCCCAGCTGGGCGGCGTGGGTAACGGCCTTCCAGTTGGTAGGGTCGTCGGAACCGGTAACGGCCGGATCGCTGTAGCGGTAATTGAACTCATACAAACGGCCGGCGAAGAAGTCTGCCAGCGAATTGTAGGTGTAGCCGCCGTATGCATACTGCAGGAAGAGGTTGTCGAAGGTATAGAACTCATTGTGCGTACCCAACGTCACCTCATGCGTACCCAGGGACCAGGTCACGTTGTCCGTCAAAGTGATCGTGTTGGAGCTCATGGAGTTGGCACCCGAGGAGTATTCCGTTCCCAGGTCGATGGTCATGTTGTCCTTGATGTACATGTTGGCGCCATGATAGGGCACGTCGCGATGGTCGCGTACGAACACGCCCGTCACGCGCAACATGTTCTGCAGGTTCGGGGACAATTTTGAATTCAGCTCGGCCACAAGGGTATGGGTCTTGTCCGCCATCTTGTAGGACGAGTTGTTAAAATAATAGGTATAGCGTCCCGAACTGTATTTGTCGGCATAAGCATCCATGTACTGATAGCGGAGCATCAGCTTGTTGGCGGGGTTCACGTTCCAGTCCAGGCGGCCCAGGATGTTGAAGGACCGGTCCGTATCCATGTGTTGGGTGAACGACTCGCCCGTGTTGCCGACCCCGTACGTAGCCTCGTAATGGTCGATGACGCGCTGGGCCAGATCGGCATTGAAATACTCATACACCTTCTCGCCGATGACGATGGGCGTTCCGAGTTTCACATCCTCCCGGTTCTCGTACGTGCCGTTGGCGGGCGTAAAGACGTTCGGGTGCTCCTTCTTGACGTATTCCGCGCTCAGGAAGAGGAACACCTTGTTCTTGACGATGGGACCGCCCACGGTAAAGCCATAGGTCTGGTTCAACTGGGTATCGTACTTCTGCCGTTCCTGGCCCCAATCCATCTTTCCGGGAGTGGTGGCAATCATGTCCTGGTTCAGGAAATAGGTATAGAACGTACCCTTGACCTGGTTGGTTCCCGATTTGGTAACAGCGTTGATGGCGCCGCCCGTAAAGCCGCTCTGGCGCACGTCGAAGGGTGCCACCACCACCTGTACCTCCTCAATGGCATCCATCGAAATCGGATTGGCGCCCGTCTGGCCTCCGTTGGTTCCGGAAGCGGCCAGACCGAAGGTGTCGTTGGCCACGGCGCCGTCCACCTGGAAGGAATTGTACCGGTTGTTGGATCCGGCGAAGGAAATACCGCCGTTCTTGTTGACGGAAGCCTGCGGGGTAAACTTGACCACATCGTAGATGCTCCGGTCGATGGAAGGCGTCGTTTCCACCACCCGCCGGCTGAAACTCTGCCCGGCCCCGGTGATGCTGGCGTTGAACGAGCTCTCGCTCACCACCACCACGGCATCCAGCTCATTGGAGGCCTTCATCCTGGCATTCAGTTCATAGGGCTCGCCCAGTTTCAGGACCACATCCTCCACCTGGATCGTTGTCATCCCGACAAAGGATATCTCCACCGTGTACGGGCCGCCGGTGCGCATACCGCCGATGGTGTAGCGACCCTCCGAATTGGCAATGGTGGCATACTGCGTACCCGTCGGAGTGTGCACGGCCACGATGGCGGCGCCGGCCAGCGGCTCCCCTGCCTCATCCGCCACACGTCCGCCGAGGCTCGATGTCGTCACCTGGGCAAAAACGGCGACACCGGCAAACAGCGTCACCAGCATCGCAGTCATCTTTTGGATGAATCGTATCATAAAATGATTCTTTTGGGTTTTGCTAAAAACGTTTTAGTGCGTAAAGTACAAATATAATATAAATATATGGTCTTATGAAAATTATTTTACAAGCAGCGGTGCCACGCGGGAGAAGTCGCCGTCCGTAGAAACCGGAACAAGCTGCAGCAAATGCGCCAGAAGCGGGTAAACATCTACATTCACAAATGTTTCCGGGCAAATAAATCCCCGCTTGAAATCCGGCCCGCAGGCGCGGAAAATCACCTGCATGTCAGGTTCTTCCGGATCGTATCCATGAGCCCCCAGCATGCCGCGCGGCGTCCGGGAGAACTGCCAGCCCAGGTCCGGAGCCACGATGATATCGCCCAGCCGCGGGCTGGTCCCGTATCGCAGATGCTCCGGCACCTTACCGTGCTCCCAGACCTGTACGTGTTCCACCTTCGCCAGTTGGTCCAGGATGGCCTCGTGGCAGCCGGGTTTGGAGAAAATAACGGTGGGGTTCGTGCCGATAATCCGCTCGCACAAAGCCTCATCCAGCACGTCGGGAATGCGGATGAATCGCTCGTCGGAAATATCCGTCATGCCATGGTCGGCTGTAATGACCAGGTTGATGTCCTGTCCGTTCGGAAGGGCGCGCAAGCCGGTGTACAGCACGCCCATCAAGCTGTCCAGATAGGCGATCATCTGACCGGTCCCCTCGCCCGAGGGCCCGAAATGATGGGCCGCCCAGTCGGGGTCGTCGAAATAGGTCATGATGAGCGACGGGCGCTCCCCTTCCGGCAAAGCTGCCAGACGGAGGGTTTCCTGCACGCGGCCGGCATAATCAAGGCGGGGTTCATCGTACCAGTATTTGTAATACGTGGGCAGCATGCCGCCGATAGGGATGTCGCTTCCCACCCAATAGACACAGGCGGTGGTCACACCCTGTTTTTCGGCCGTAGACCAGATGGGCTCGCCGCCATAATAGTATGGCCGGTTGCGGGTGGCAGAATCGCCCATGGCATACATCACCCCGCGTTCACTGTCCCAAAACGAGCTGTTCACGATGCCATGATGATCGGGAACCAGTCCGGTCGCGAGGGTATAATGGTTCGGGAAGGTAGAGGACGGGTAGGAGGGTTTCATTACCGCTTGAACGCCGGCGCGGCCGATGCTGTCCAACCACGGGGCGTCGTGGATCTGCGTGAAATCCCATCGGAACGCATCCAGGGACACCACCACCGTCAGATGGCGTTTTACGGGAGCCTGCCTGCAGGCGGACAAAGAAGCCGCCACCAGAATGACGGCCCATACTATCTTTCTCATTTTCGGTCGGTTTATTTCTTACAAATATACAGGTGCGGCAGGAAAAAAACAAAAAAAAGAAGCGGCCCCGGAGGGTCGCTTCCTATCGTGTAGCAATACGTTCGATTAGAAGGTGTAGCGGACACCGACCTGAACTTTCCAGCGGGAATAGTAGTCGGCGAAGCTGAACATGTCGTAGTCGCCGTCATGCAGGAACTGGAGGTTGCCGTTCTTGGCGTCCACCGTCACCGGGCTGTAGTAGTTGTTGATACCCATACCATAGCTGCGGCCCCACTTCGGGTTCAGCATGTTGGTGAAGTTGATGATATCGGCGATGAGCTCGATACCGTGGGTCTGACGGCCCACCTTGAAGCTGAACTTCTGGCCGACGTGCACATCCACATGGTTCTCGAAAGGCATGTTGGCGGCATAGCGGTCAAAGTATTCGCCACGGTGATCCTTCAGATAATCGGTATTGGCCAGCCACTGCTTCATGTTGGCCTTCTGGACATCAGCCGTATACTTGGCGTTGCTGCCGGTACCGGGGGTGAAGATCGCAGCATCCAGCTGTGCTTCCGTAGGGATGAACATCAGGTCGTTGCCATTGGAACCGTCGTTGTTGATATCGCCGTTGTAGTACATGCTGTAGGCAGCACCGGAAGTTCCGATATAAACGGCACCCACCGTCGTCGTCCAATGGTCGCGGCCATAGGTCTTGTGATAGTTGGCAGCCACCTTGACCTGGTGAGGAATGTTATAAGCGGACCAGCTCAGCTCAGGATCGTTGACATCGGAGTGATGATAGTTGTAGTTGAAGTTGGACTGAGCCACGGAAGAAGTACCGTTGAACACGCTCTTGGACTGGGTGAAGGTATAGGAGGCGTTGATATCGAGGCCGAAGTTGAAGTGCTTGTTAGCCGATACCATCACGTTATAAGCATAACCCTTGTTGGTGTTCGTCAGGTTGTAGATGTAACCAACCTTGCCGGCATCCGGGATCTTCGCAAACCGGGGACGGGAATCGTACGACAGGCTGGGGAAGTCCTGACCGACGGTCTTGCCGGTCTTCTGGAGCAGCGGGTTGGTGTACATGATGTCGTTGAGGTTCTTGGTGAAGATACCCTCGACGGTCCAGTCGATGCCCAGCGCACGGAAGTCGAAGCCGAGGTCGAACTTCAAGGTCTGGGTGAGGTTGAAGTTAGGATCCACGGTATTCACCACCTGGCTGCCGCCGGCGGCCATCTTGGCCTCATTCTGGCCCTGCTTGGAAGGATCGTAGATAATATCCACGTGCGGGCTTCTGACATCGTAGGTCGTCAGCTGGACACCGGTGTTGGAATAGTTGTTGGAGAACCACACGAACGGGATACGGCCCGTGAACATACCGGCACCACCGCGGAGAACATACTTGCGGTTACCGGCAATGTCCCAACGGAAGCCCAGACGGGGTGAGAACAGCGGAGCGCCCTTGATGGTCTTGGCCGTATTCAGGCCCCAGCCATACTTGTTGGACAGGTTCGTCAGATCAGGGTTCTCGGTGGGCTCATCCAGGAAGAGCGGCACATCCACGCGCAGACCGAGGGTCAGGTCGAAGTTCGGCGTGATGGTCATCTTGTCCTGGGCATAGAAACCAAGCTGTGCAGCCTTGAAGGTCGGCTCCCAGCTCTCCGTCACGCCCGGAAGGTTCGTGTTCGGGTGGGCATAGCGGTAGCGGTTGATCTTACCGGCATACAGGTCTTCAGGCGTATTGAAATAATAAGTACCGTAGATATCCTGCAGGAACAGGTTGGAGAAACGGTAGAGTTCGTTGTGGGTACCGAAGGTAATCGTGTGGATACCCAGCGTCTTGGTCAGGTTGTCGGTCAGGGAGAAGATGTCCTGATAGAGGTGGTTGGCCTCGGAGGAACGCTCGTTACCGATGCAGACGGTACCGTCGCCCACGCCGCTGATCTGGAACATCGGGAACTTGGCACCGAGGGGTTCGCGCTGGTCGCGGACACGCACGTAGGAGATACGGAGTTCGTTGTTCAGGTCATTGGCCAGACGGCTCTGGAGCTCACCCACGAAGGTGTTGGTCTTGGAGACGAAGTCGTAGCTGTAGTCCGTGGCGTCCAGATAGGTAGCGGTGCTCACGGAATTGAGCTGCTTGGCGCTCACCAGGCTGTAACGGAAGGATGCATGATGCTTGTCATTGATGTTCCAGTCCAGTTTGGCCGTCACCTTGTCGGACTTGGTATAGACCTGCAAGTCAGAGGGGAGGGAACCCGTGTACTCGTAACCCTGGGCCTTGGACTGGTTCACGATATAATTGTAAACCTCCTGAGCCGTTTCGGCCTTCACTTTGGAAGCGCCGGAACCCAGACCGTAGGTATTCGGATACTCCTTGTTGGCACGCTCGTAGCTGGCGAAGAAGAAGAGTTTGTTCTTGATGATGGGACCGCTGATGGTCACACCGGCCTGATAGGTCTTCTCATCAGAATATTTTGCGCTCTTGTCGCCATTGGCCTTGGTGTAGCGGCCCACGAGATCCTCGGTATAGCCATAACCATAGACACTGCCATGGAATTCGTTGGTACCGGACTTGGTGATGGCGTTGATGGAACCGCCGGTGAAACCGCTCTGGCGCACATCGAAGGGGGCGATGCTCACCTGGATCTGGTCGATGGTTTCCATGGAAACCGGCTCGGTACCGGCCTGTCCGCCGTTGGCGCCGTTGTTCGTCAGACCGAACACGTCATTGTTCATGGCACCATCGATCTGGAAACTGTTGTACTTGTTGGAAGCGCCGGCGAAGGACATACCGCCGTTCTGGTCCGTGCGGACGAACGGGTTGATACGGGTCACATCGGCAATACCACGGGAAATGGAAGGCATTTCCTCAATGGTACGGCGGGTAATCGATTGGGCAGCACCGGTTTTGGAAGCCTCAAAGGCACCCTCGGCCACAACAACGGACTCTTCGAGAGCCAGCGTAGCCTCTTTCATCACGGGAGCCACATTGGCCGTTTCACCCAGTTTAAGGGCAATGTCGGAAACCTGGGCATCCTCGTAGCCCATCAGGCTCACGGTCACCACATAGGGGCCACCCGGACGCATACCTTGGATAGCATAGCGGCCTTCACCACCGGTAACGGCGTGATAAGTGGTTCCAGAAGGAACATGAACCGCGATGACAACAGCACCGGGGACGGCCCCGCCCTTGGTGTCGGTAATCCTACCGGCAATGGCAGAAGTCGTTACCTGCGCATACGCAGCAACACCCGCGAACAAAGCGATGATCGCAAGTGCAACAATCTTGAAGGAATGTTTCATAAATTAAATAATATGGATTAAAAAAAACTTTCCTTTTTAAACCGGCGCGAAGATACAATGTTTTTACGAACTGTAAAAATAAAAAATCGTTTTACTAATTTTTTTCCATCAAGATGCAATTATTCCGCAAAAATATAACTACCTTTGTACCCTTGAAATTATTTTTGACAATACGACGAGGACAGATTTGCTCGCTTGCAACCTCGTTAAAAAAATGCTAAAAAAGATGAAGAATTATCTCTTTACCTCGGAATCCGTTTCCGAAGGGCATCCTGACAAGGTTGCCGACCAGATTTCAGACGCCATCCTGGACGAATTCCTCCGGCAGGACCCGGAGGCGAAAGTCGCCTGTGAAACCTTCTGCACCACCGGCCTGGTGGTCGTGGGCGGCGAGGTCTCGTCAGAGCATGCCTATGTCGATATTCCCGCCACCGTCCGCCGCGTCATCGACCGTATCGGCTACAACAAAGCCGAATACCGGTTCGACGCCGCCTCCTGCGGGATTCTCTCCGCCCTGCACGAGCAGAGCCCGGACATCAACCGGGGTGTGGAACGCGGCAGCTGGGAGAGCCAGGGCGCCGGTGACCAGGGCATGATGTTCGGGTACGCCTGCCGCGACACCGAAGACTACATGCCGCTGCCGCTGTATCTGTCGCACCTGACCCTGCAGGTCCTGGCCGGCCTGCGCCACAACAGTCCCCAGGTAATGCCCTACCTGCGACCGGATGCCAAATGCCAGTACACCATTGAATATGACGGACAGACCGGCCGTCCCGCCCGCATTCATACCATCGTCCTGTCCACCCAGCACGACGAATTCGCCTCGGACGAGGATATGCTTGCGCGGATCCGCGCCGATGTGAAAGATATCGTCCTCCCCCGGGTGCAGGCCCTGCTTCCCGACGAGACGGCCGCCCTGTTCGACGGGAATTTCACCCTCCACGTGAACCCCACCGGGAAATTCGTCATCGGCGGCCCGCACGGCGATACCGGCCTGACCGGCCGCAAGATCATCGTGGACACCTATGGCGGGAAGGGGGCGCACGGCGGCGGAGCCTTCAGCGGCAAGGACCCTTCCAAGGTGGACCGCAGCGCCGCCTACATGGCCCGTTACATCGCCAAGAACCTGGTAGCCGCCGGCGTAGCCGATGAAATCCTGGTCCAGCTGGCCTATGCCATCGGCGTGGCCCGCCCGGTGAGCGTGTTCGTCAACACCTACGGAACCGGCCTCGAAGGCCATTCCGACGGGGAAATCGCGGAAAAAATCCAGGAAATCTTCGACCTTCGTCCCGGTGCCATCATCGCCCGCTTCGGCCTGAAGAATCCCATTTATGAGCCCACGGCCGCCTATGGCCACATGGGCCGCAAACCCTACGTCCAGGACGGCATCCAGTTCTTCGGCTGGGAGAAGCTCGACGCGGTTGACGCTATCCGGACGGCCTTCAGCCTGTAAGCCATGCCCAAGAAAGCCAACCCCAGCATCCAGATCAAGAACCGGCGGGCCTCGTTCGACTATGAGTTCCTCGAGACCTACACCGCGGGCATCGTCCTGTCCGGCACGGAAATCAAATCGATCCGCGCCGGAAAGTGCTCGTTGTCAGACGCGTACTGCTATTTTGACCTGCGGGGGCAGCTTTATGTCCGGGGCATGAACGTGGCCCAGTATTTCTGGGGTTCCTGGGGCCAGCACGAACCGCTGCGAGACCGCAAACTCCTGCTCCAGAAACGCGAATTGCGTCACCTGAACCAGGCCGTCAAGCAGAAGGGCCTCACCATTGTCGCCGTCCGGCTCTTCATTGCCGACAACGGTTACGCCAAACTCCTCATCGCCCTGGCCCGGGGCAAGCACGAATACGACAAACGCGAATCCATCAAACAAAAAGACCTCCGTCGCGAAATGGACAGAGGTCTGTAAAGTTTGCGTTCTGTAATTTAGAACGGCAGGTCGTCTTCGGGACCGGCGGCAGGCATGTCGTCGAATGACGGCGGCGGCGCCATGGGTGCGGGACCGGCGGCGGGAGCGTAACCGGAAGCCGCAGGGGCAGAAGCACCGGCGGCGGGAGCTGCCCCGGGTGCGGAGATGCGCCACATCCGCAGGTCGTTGTACCAACGGCCGTTGAACTCCCGGGCCCGAACGTTGAAACTCACTTTCACGGCATCGCCCACTTGGAAACGGTCCAAATCGCGGACCTTCTCATCGCCAAAGGCGGTGATGCAGGCGTCGGCCGGATAATTCCCGTCCTGATACTCGACCACAAAATCCTGACTGGTCCAACCGCCCCGGGCGGAGGAACCGCTCCGGGGGGTCAGTTTCGTCTTGATCTTGCCTTCTATTTCAAGGGCGGCCATCTTATTTGGTCTCCTCTTTCTCTACGAACGGGTGAACTTCCACCACCTCAACATCGAACAGGAGGGTGGAGTTGGGCTCGATGCCCTGCTGTCCACGCTCGCCATAAGCCAGTTCGGCCGGGATGAAGAGTTTGATCTTGCCACCCTCGCCCACGAGCTGGATACCTTCGGTCCAACCGGGGATGACGCGGTTCAGCATCAGCTGGACCGGCTCGCCCTTGGTCTCATCGAACACGGTACCATCGAGCAGGGTGCCCTTGTAGTTCACTTTCACCGTATCCTTCGGGCCGGCTTTCACATCGCTGCCGGCTTCTTCGATGATGTACTGCAGACCGCTGTCGCTCACAACCACGCCCTCTTTCTTGGCGTTCTCGGCCAGGAACTTCTCACCTTTCTCCTTGTTCACGGCCAGGGTGTATTTCTGACGCTTCTCCAGGAAGGCGTTGAACAGGTCGTTCATCGTGTTGGGATCAATCTTGAACTGCTTGCCAAATTCCGGATCACGGAAATCGCCTTTCGCCTTGATGAAATCTTCGATACCCTTCTTCAGCTGGGCATAATTCACGTCGCCGAAGTTGTAGTTCTTGATGAAGCTTCCGAAGTTGACGCCGATGAGATAGCTCACGGAATCCACTTCCGCCTTGGAAGGAAGGAGGCTCTTGACATCTACCTTGGCCGGCTGGGCAACGGCAGTGCTGTCATTGTCACCCTGGGCATTGGCGCCCTTGGGAGAGTTGCAAGCCGCAACGATACCGGCGGCGAGGACAACTGCAAAAATCTTTTTCATAAACGTACTACTTTTATTATTAACATTCTTTTCAAAACAGCCGCAAATATCGCAAAATTTCTCCAATAATGTGTCAAAAGAACGGGAAAAAGTTTGAAAATTCAGATAATCTTTGTAAATTAGAGCGAAAACAAAAAAAGGTCTGTCATGCCGTCGAAGGATTTACACCGTTTTCTGAAGGATTTTTTTGGATACGATCGCTTTAAGGACGAACAGGAGGAAATCATCCGGACCCTCATTTCCGGTCAGAATGTCTTCGTCCTGATGCCGACCGGAGGCGGTAAATCCCTATGCTACCAGCTGCCTGCCATGGTCATGGAAGGGACGGCCATCGTCATCTCCCCGCTCATCGCGTTGATGAAAAACCAGGTGGATGCCATCCGCGGTTTCGTAGCCGGCGACGAGGGCATCGCACATTTCCTGAATTCCTCGTTGAGCCGTGCCCAGGTGGCCGAAGTCCAGGCCGACCTGCTGGCCGGCACCACCAAACTGCTGTACGTGGCGCCCGAGTCCCTCACCAAGGAGGAGAACATCCAGCTGCTCAAGGAAATCAAGATTTCGTTCTATGCGGTAGATGAGGCCCACTGTATCTCGGAATGGGGACACGATTTCCGTCCGGAATACCGGCGGATCCGCAACCTCATCAACGAGATCGGTAACGCGCCCGTCATCGCCCTCACCGCCACGGCCACCCCGAAGGTGCAGAGCGATATCATGAAAAACCTCGCCATTCCGGATGCGCGGGTGTTCAAGGCGTCTTTCAACCGGCCCAACCTGCTTTACGAGGTGCGCGACAAGATCGAACCTGAGAAGGACATCATCCGGTATATCAAGCAGAATCCGGGACGGTCCGGCATCATCTACTGCTTGAGCAGGAAGAAGGTGGAGGAGATGGCTACCCTGCTGGAAATCAACGGCATCAAGGCGCTCCCCTACCACGCGGGACTGGATGCCAAAACCCGTTCCGACAACCAGGACAAATTCCTCTCCGAGGAGGTGGACGTGATTGTGGCCACCATCGCCTTCGGCATGGGAATCGACAAACCGGACGTGCGCTTCGTCATCCATTATGACATTCCCAAGAGCATCGAAGGATACTACCAGGAAACCGGTCGCGCCGGCCGTGACGGCGGCGAGGGCGTGTGCATCACTTACTACAGTTACAAGGATATCCGCAAACTGGAGAAATTCATGCAGGGAAAGCCCGTGGCCGAACAGGAAATCGGACGCCAGCTGCTCATGGAAACCGTGGCATACGCAGAATCCAACCAGTGCCGCAGGAAACTGCTGCTCAATTACTTCGGAGAGACGTACGACAAAGACAACTGCGGTTGCTGCGACAACTGCCTGCATCCCAAGCCCACCTTTGACGGACGCAAGGAAATGCAGCAGGTAATCCGGCTGATCCAGGCCCTTCCCGAGCATTTCAAGATTGAGCACCTGGCCCACATTCTCTCCGGGGAAGTGAATGCCCTGGTCAAATCCTACAACCACGACAAGATGCCGCTGTTCGGCATCGGAAAGGCCCATTCCGACAAATTCTGGTGCGCCGTCATCCACCAGGGAATCCTCCTGGGACTGCTGGTGAAAGAAATTGAGTCTTACGGACTGATCCACGTCACAGACAAGGGAGAGGCCTTCGAAAAAGAGCCGTATGAGATTCGGCTGGTGGAAGACCGCATCTTTACCAGTGACGGCTACGAAGTGGAAGAGGACGAAGATGACGCCCAGGCCCGGGCGGCTGCAAAGGCGGCCCTGCGCGGCGGCGGAGCCGACCCGATGCTGCTGTCCATGCTCAAGGAACTGCGCAAAGACCTGGCCCGTCAACTGAAACTGCAGCCCTGGGTCCTCTTCTCGGACGCCTCGCTGGAAGATATGTCCATCCTCTATCCCCTCACCTTCGACGAGCTCAAGAACTGCCAGGGCGTGGGCGAAGGCAAGGCCAAGAAATACGGCAAGGATTTCATCGACCTCATCAAGATGTATGTGGAAGAGAACGAGATCATCCGTCCGGACGATTTCGTGGTCAAAAGCGTGCCGAAATCGACCAACAAAATCTACATCATCCAGAGCATCGATCGCCAGATGGCCCTCGAGGACATTGCCGAAGCCAAGGGAATGGACATGGAAGAGCTGATCAGGGAAATCGAAACCATCGTGGCTACCGGCACCCGGCTGAACCTGGACTATTACATTGCCCAAATGGTCGATGACGACGTGGTGGACGAACTCTACGCCTATTTCCGCGACGAAGCCAAATCTGATTCGGTCGAAGATGCCATCCGCGAACTGGGCGCCGATTACGAAGAAATGGAGATCCGTCTGGTCCGCATCAAATTCCTCTGCGAAATCGCCAATTAACCGCCGAATTTTCCTATCTTTGCAGCCTATATGGCAATGAATGATGATAACTCCCTGATGGATTTCATCATGCGCGTAGGCGCGATGATCCTCCTGGGCGTCCTGCTGGTGTCTTTCGCCGGGTTTATCTTTCCGGTGCTGGGCCTATTGCTGCTGGGCGCCTGCATTTACGGGTATTTTTACTGGCGTCGTATCCGCCGCGCCGTTCAACAGGCGCAGGAACAGGCACAGGGTCCGGCACAGGGACCGGATGAACCGCAACCCGACATGCGTCGCGACAAACTGGACACCTCCGGCATCGGCGACGCCAAAGAAGTGGATTTTACGAAAGAGTAAACAATGATCCCGCAGGAAACGGTCAACAAAATCCTCGACACCGCCCAGATTGTCGATGTGATCAGCGATTTCGTGACGCTCAAGCGACACGGAAAGGAGTATGCTGCCTGCTGTCCGTTCCACAACGAGAAAACCCCCTCCTTCTACGTGAATCCCGCCAAGGAGATGTACTATTGCTTCGGCTGCCACAAAGGCGGCTCGGCCATCGGTTTCGTGATGGAATATGAGCACCTGACCTATGCGGAAGCCCTGCGGTATCTGGCCAAGAAATACCACATCGAGGTTGTAGAAGAGGAAGAGACCCCCGAGCAACTGGCGGCCAAACAACACACCGAAAGCCTCATGGTGGTGTCGGAGTTTGCCCAGCAGTTCTTCACCGACTCTCTCCAGTCCGAAGAGGGCAAAACTTTTGGCCTGCAATACTTTCACGCCCGTGGCCTGGAAGATGCCACCATCGCCAAATACGGCTTGGGCTGGGCGCCCGCCAGCCGCCACGCCCTGCTGGACGCCGCCCGCGCCAAGGGTTACAAGGACGAGTACCTGGAAGAGGTGGGCCTGTGCACCACCTACGAAGACGAAAACGGAGGGAATCCCACCACCCGCGACAGTTTCTTCGAACGGGTCACCTTCCCCATCCATTCGGTAGGCGGCCGGGTCATCGCCTTTGGCGCCCGGACCTTGAAGACGGAAAAAACCATCGCCAAATACAAGAACTCCAAGGAATCGCCCATCTATGTCAAGAACAAGTCCCTCTACGGCATCTGGTTCGCCAAAAACGAGATTGCCAGGCAGGGAAAGTGTTTCCTGGTAGAGGGCTACCTGGACGTATTGAGCATGCACCAGCTGGGCATCACCAACGTGGTGGCTTCCAGCGGGACGTCCCTCACCGAGGGGCAGATCCGCCTCATCAAACGCTTCGCCGAGAACGTCACCATCATGTACGATGGCGACTCGGCGGGCATCCACGCCGCCCTGCGCGGCATCGGGATGTTCCTGCGCGAGGGGATGAACGTGAAGGTGGTGCTCCTCCCCGACGGGGACGATCCGGATTCCTACGCCCGCAAGCATACCCTCGCGGAGGTGCAGGATTTCATCGCCCAGAACGAGCAGGACTTCATTTCCTTCAAATCGGACCTGCTGATGGAGGGCGCCGGAGACGATCCGCTGAAACGCGCCGGGGTCATCAATGACATTGCCGATACCATCGCCGACATCCCCGATGCCGTGAAACGGTCGGTCTATGCCGATGCGTGCGCGCGCAAGTTCGGGATCGATGTGCAGGTGCTCTTCGGCCGCATCCACACCACCCGCGAAAAGCAGATGGAGGAAGAGCGGAAAGAGCGCGAACGCGAACGGGCCCGCCGCGATGCGGGACTGGACCCTGCGGGACCGGATGCCGCCGAAGCGGCCGCCGCCCGGACCATCACCCCTCCCGACGCCCCCCAGGCACCCCGCACGGTGGAGGCCCTGGAAAACGCCCCGGCCATGGGCAAGGCCGAGCGGGACCTGATCAGCTTCATCCTCACCGACGGCACCAGCCCGATGTGCTTTGAGAGCGATTCCGAATTCTATACCGGCGACGAAGACGATCAGCGGCAGACTGTTTTCGATTTCATCAGCGCCGCCATGGGAGACACACCTTTCGCCAACACCCTGTACCAGAAGGTGTACGAGTCCTACAGCGAACCCTATCTGGACGGCTACGAGCAGCACCAGATCGTGAAACGCCTGCTGGACAGCCCCGACCGGGACCTGGCTTTCGCCGTCACCCAGCTTTCGGAGCAGCGCTACGAACTCACGGTAAGCAATTTCGAGAACGCCATGATGTCGCGTTCCTCCTGGCTGGTAAAATTTGTGCCCCGGGCCATCCTGGTCTTCCAGAAATGCCGCGTCGAAGAACGCCTGAGCCACCTGCATGACCAGCTGGCCCAGGTTGCACCGGAAGAACAGCTGAACGTGCTGAAAGCGATGATTCCCCTGCAGAATACCCTGAAAAGCATCAAATCAAAACTCGGAAGAGAATAAAAAAAGCATACACCATATGAGCAAGAACTACAAACGGACCCTCGTGACCTGCGCACTCCCCTATGCGAACGGTCCTGTCCATATCGGCCACCTCGCCGGCGCCTACATTCCGGGCGACATTTACGTCCGCTACCTCCGTCTGAAAGGCGAGGATGTCGTCTTCATCTGCGGATCCGATGAACACGGCGTGCCCATTACCATCAAGGCGCGCGCCCAGGGAGTCACCCCGCAGGACATCGTGGACAAATACCACCGCATCATGAAGGATGCGTTCACCGGGCTCGGCATCAACTTTGACATCTACTCCCGCACCACCTCCAAGGTACACGAGAAGAATGCTTCCGAGTTCTTCCGCAAGCTCTACGACGACGATAAATTCATTACCAAGGAGACCGAGCAGTATTACGACGAGCAGGCCGGCACCTTCCTGGCCGACCGTTACATCACCGGCACCTGCCCCAAGTGCGGCAATCCCAACGCGTACGGCGACCAGTGCGAGAAATGCGGTTCCACCCTGAGCCCGGAAGAGCTGATCGATCCGAAATCGGCCCTGTCCGGCGCCACGCCCAAGAAGGTAAAGACCAAACATTGGTACCTGCCGCTGGACCGTTACGAGCCCTGGCTTCGGGAATGGATCCTGGAACAGCATAAGGAATGGAAGACCAACGTCTATGGCCAGTGCAAGAGCTGGCTGGACGGCGGTCTGCAGCCGCGTGCCGTGAGCCGCGACCTGGACTGGGGCGTGCCCGTTCCGGTAGATGGGGCGGAAGGCAAGGTGCTCTACGTATGGTTCGATGCGCCCATCGGCTACATCTCCAATACGCAGGAACTCCTCCCGCAGAGCTGGGAAAAATGGTGGAAGAGCGAAGACACCCGTCTGGTCCATTTCATCGGCAAGGACAACATTGTCTTCCACTGCATCGTCTTCCCGTCCATGCTGAAGGCCTACGGCGACTATATCCTGCCCGACAACGTGCCCGCCAACGAATTCCTCAACCTGGAAGGAGACAAGATTTCCACTTCACGGGGCTGGGCCGTCTGGGTGAATGAATTCGAAGAGCAGTTCCCCGGCCAGGAGGACGTACTGCGGTACACGCTCACGGCCAATGCGCCTGAAACCAAAGACAACGACTTCTCCTGGAAAGATTTCCAGGCCCGCAACAACAGCGAGCTCGTGGCCATCTTCGGCAATTTCGTCAACCGTGCCGCGGTGCTCACACAGAAATATTTCGGCGGCCGCGTCCCGGGCAATCCCAAGCCTGAAGCCATTGATGCCGAAACCCTCGCGCAGATTCCCGTCTGCCGCAAGGCGCTGGAGGAATACCTCGACGGTTTCCACTTCCGCGAGGCCCTGAAAGAGGCGATGAATATCGCCCGTATCGGCAACAAATACATCTCCGACACCGAGCCGTGGAAGGTTGCCAAGACCGACCTCGACCGTACGGCCTCCATCCTGCACACCTGCCTGCAGATCTGTGCAGACCTGGCCATCGCCTTCGAGCCCTTCCTGCCGTTCAGCACCGAAAAGCTGCGCGGTATCCTGCGCGTGGGCATCGACGCCGGTCACGATTATCGTGCCGGAGAGGGTATCCCGACCGAGAACTTCTACCGCAACGGCGAAGCCAAAGCCCTGCACACCGTACCGGCGGAAGCCTGCCCGGTCCCGGCGAGCATTTCCGCAGCGGAGCGGACTGGGGCCGCGCAGCGAGGACGCGTTTCTGCGAGCCGGCGGCCGGGCGAGGCTCCCGACGGTATCGTCCTGAACTGGGACATGCTGGGTTGCGAAGAGTTGCTGCCGGAAGGTCACGAACTGGGGGAAGCCACGCTGCTCTTCCAGAAGATCGAGGACGAGGTGATCAACGCGCAGATTGCCCGTCTGGAGGGCATCCGCAAGGCCCACGAAGAGGCTGCCGCCGCGAAAGCCGCCGAAGAAGCGGCCAAAAAGGTGGAACCGCAGAAGCCCGAAATTTCCTTTGACGATTTTGACAAAATGGACATCCGCACCGCCACCGTGCTGGCGGCCGAACGCGTTCCCAAGACCGACAAGCTGCTGAAACTCACCATCGACACCGGGATCGACCAGCGAACCATCGTTTCGGGCATCGCCGAATACTATGCTCCCGAGGATATGCTGGGCAAGCAGATCTGCATCCTGGCGAACCTCGCGCCGCGGACCATCCGCGGGATCGAGTCCAAAGGCATGATCCTGATGGCCCGCCAGGGAGACGGGAAGATGCGGTTCATCACGCCACAGGAAGTCCTGGCCAACGGCGCAACCATTGGCTAAAAGCTTCCGCCGAAGTGTTTTAGGATAAGGAAGCGAGGTTCCGCTCGTTCAGCAACTGCTTGCCTTCGGGCGTATAGGCATAGGCGATGCGGTCGGCATAGTGTTCTTCCACCTTGCCGCGGACCATCTTCATGGTAGAATTCAGCATCCTGTTGGCAATGGTGAACGGCTCGTCGCAGATGACCACGGCCGCCGGCAGCCAGCGCTCGGGGAAGAGTCCTTCGTGGGCGCCACCCTTCTTGTAGGAATCAATCTCGGACTGGATCTTCTTGAGCATGGCCTCCCTGCCTTCCCGCGAAGCCGGGTCCAGGCCCTGGGATTTGGCATAGTCTGCAAGAGCCTCCTTCTCCGGAACCACCAGGACAATGGTATAAGGGCTCTGGTTATTGTGGAGCACGGCAGATGCTACGTAGCGGGAAACTTCGGGCAGGCTGTCTTCAAAGCCCTCCGGGGAATACTTCTCGCCGTCAGAGGAAATGAGCAGGCTCTTGAAACGGCCCACGACATAAAGGAAGTCCTTGTCGAACGGGCAGATATAGCCCATATCGCCGGTGTGGAGCCAGCCGTCGATGACGGTGTCGGCCGTAGCCGTGGGGTTCTTCCAGTAACCGGCCATGACATTCTCGCCACGGATGACGATTTCTCCCTTTGTCCCGATGGGTACCTCCTTGCCTTCCTCGTCGCAGATGATGCAGTCCATCGGACGGACGATGCGTCCCGAGGAACCGAAGATGGCGTGACCGGCGGAGTTGGCGCAGATGATGGGCGTCGCTTCCGTGAGGCCGTATCCCTGGAACATCGGCATGCCGACGGCACAGAAGAAACGTTGGAGTTCAATATCAAGCAGGGCGCCGCCGCCTACGAAGAACTTCATCCGCCCGCCGAAACTTTCGCGGACCGCCTTGAAAAGGATCTTGTCGAAAAGGGCCATGAGCGGCTTGCGCCAGCACACCGCCAGGCCGCCCCGGTTGTAGTATTCCTTATTATAGGCAATGGCATTGCGCACCGCGAAGTTGAAGAGTTTCTCCACCGTCGGGCCCTTGGCCTTGATGCCGGCCTCGATATTCTTTTTGAAATTACGTGCGAGCGCGGGCACGGACAACATCACATGCGGACGGGTCTCGCGGATGGCCGTGGGAATATTCTTGAGGGTGGCGAGGGCGTTCTTGCCGATGGGCACGAAGGCGATGCTGCCGCCGTAATACATCATTGTGTACATACCGGCCACATGGGCGAAGCAGTGGTCCAGCGGGAGGATGATGAGCATTACGTCCCGCTCTTCGATGGAAATGACCGAGTTACCCTGGGCCACGTTGGCCGTGTAGTTGCGATGGGTGAGCATGATGCCTTTGGGATCGGCCGTGGTACCGGAGGTATAGCTGATGTTGGCCACATCGTCCGGTCCGATCGAGGAATAGCGTGCCACGAAGGCTTCGCGGTTCTCCTTCAGGAAGGCTTCGCCGGCAGCCATCACCTCAGAAATGCGTATCTCCTTCTCTTCCAGTTCCTTGAAATCGAAGGCAGTGTCATCAAAAACGATGACCTTGCGGACAGCGGGGCAGGACGGCAGGATGGCTCGGATCTTCGGCAACTGGTTGGCCGAAACGAAAATCCACTGGGAATCGGAGTGGTTGATGCGGAAGATCAGGTCCGCACCCTCGCCCAGATTGACGGACAGGGGTACGTCAATGGCACCGGCGTAGAGGGCACCCAGTTCGGCGAGGATCCACATCGCGCGGCTCTCGGACAGCAAGGCGATTTTGTCCCCCTTCTCCAAGCCGAGGGTCATCAGGCCGGCTCCGATGCAGTAGGCCCGCTCGCGGGTCTGCTCCTGGGTAATCTCGGTCCATTTCCCTCCCACTTTTTCGCGCAGGTAGGGATGATGGGCGAACTGACGGGTATATTTTTCGACAAAGTCGATGATAGTAGGTCTGGTATTTGCCATAGCGAAAGAAATTAAAAGAGGCCGAAGAGTTCGGCATCGATCTTATCCGTTACCTCCTGGAAATCTTCCGGGCGGTTCTCGAACTTGATCCGGTCCACATCGATGATGAGCAGGCGGCCGTCGTACTCCTTCACCCAGTTCTCGTACCGTTCGTTCAGGCCGGTCAGGTAGTCGATGCGGATGGACCGCTCGTATTCGCGGCCGCGCTTCTGGATCTGGGCCACCAGGTTCGGGATGCTGGAACGCAGGTAGATCATCAGGTCGGGCTTGGAAACCAGCGACATCATTAGGTCGAAAAGGTCGGAATAGCTTTCAAAATCGCGGGTGGACATCAGCCCCATCGCATGAAGGTTGGGTGCGAAAATGCGGGCGTCCTCGTAGATGGTGCGGTCCTGGATGATGATATCGTCGGTCCGGGAAATCTCCACCACATCCTTGAAACGCTTGTTGAGGAAATAAATCTGCAGGTTGAAGGACCAACGTTCCATATCCTCGTAGAAATCGGCCAGATAGGGGTTGTAATCCACCGATTCGAATTTCGGCGTCCAGCCATAGTGGGCGGCCAGCATCTTGGTAAGCGTAGTCTTGCCGCTTCCGATATTTCCAGCAATCGCGATGTGCATAGTGTATCTATTTTATTTTGATATCAGGGAAAAGGCCGTAGAGCTCGGCATCGATCTTGTCGGTAATCAGGGAAAAATCTTCCGGACGGTTTTCGAAGTCCAGGTCGTCCGCCTCGATGACCAGCACCTTGCCCTTGTAGTCTTCGTTGATGAATTTTTCGTATCGGTCGTTCAGGCCCTTGAGGTAGTCCAGGCTGATGCTCTGCTCGTAGTCGCGCCCGCGTTTTTGGATCTGGGACACCAGGTGCGGGATGCTGGAACGGAGGTAAATCATCAGATCCGGGGCTTTGACGATGGACATCATCGCGTGGAAGAGTTCCATATAGGTATCAAAATCCCGCTTGGAAAGGTTGCCCATGGCGTAATTGTTGGCCACGAAAATGTACACGCCTTCAAAGATGGTGCGGTCCTGGATGATGGTCTCCTTCGACCCGGCAATCTCCACTACATCCTTGAAGCGCTGGGCCAGGAAATAGGTTTCCAGGTTGTACGACCACCGGGGAATGTCCTTGTAATAATCTTCCAGATACGGATTATAAGTGACCGCCTCATATTTGGGCGTCCATCCGTAATGAGCCGCGAGCATCCGCGTCAGCGTCGTTTTCCCGCAACCGATATTGCCTGCTATGCCGATATGCATATAATCCGTTTTGTCAAAGATAACAATTTATCACGAAAAAAATGCCTGTCCCGACCTAAAATCCGTCTTCCACCTCCGGTTCGGGATCCTCTCCGGATTCCGGCGAACCGGGCCGGACCACGAGGATGGCCAGCTCGTACAGCAGGAAGAGCGGGATAAAGACGACCGCAAGGGTAAACGGATCGCCCGACGGGGTGATGACCGCCGCCAGGATGAGCAGCACCACGACGGCGTGTTTGCGGTACTCCCGCAGGAAAGGCCGGGAAATGAGTCCGAGTTGGGACAGGACCCAGGCCAGCAGCGGGATCTCAAACACCACGCCCATGATGAAAATAATCACCAGGAAGTTGCTCATATAGGAATTGAGGCTGATCTGGTTGGTGATTTCGGCGCTCAGTTGATAGGTGGTCAGAAAGCGGAACGTAAAAGGGAAAACCACCGTATATCCCACCGCGCAGCCCAGGTAGAACATCCCCGCACCGAAGAAAAAAGCGGTGCCGACATTCTTTTTTTCCTTGGGATACAGGGCCGGGCGGATGAAGGCCCACAGTTCATACAGCACATAGGGGAAGGCCAGCAGGAGGGCCAGCCAGAAAGCCGTCGTCATGTGCACCATGAACTGACTGGCTACGTTGATGTTGATGATATCCACATGGAAGCCGTCCGCGCTGAAATCCGGGGCGAACGGAACCACCTTTCCCACCGAAGAAAGCCATCGGTAAAGGAAGAAATCCCCGTGCGTGGGGCCCAGCACAAAGCTGTCAAAAATATACTGGAGGGCGATAAAGCCGCCCGCCATGCAAATAACCAGGGCGATGACGATGTGGAACAGTGACGTCCTGAGCACATCGAGATGTCCCCAGAACGTCAGTTCCTGTTCGTTGTTCGCCTTATCTGGCATAAGAGGCCTTGACAAAAGAAGCGTTCAGCAGATAATCGGCGCTCACCCGGCTCACCGTATTCCAGTCGCTGCCCTTGAAACGCTCGATCTCCACGATATAGTACTCCAGGCCGGCCAGGTCCGCGTTGGAGAAAATGGCGTCGAAGCCCACCATGCCGCTCTGGCCGATTTCCTGGCGGTCCTTGATGTGCAGCATGTGGAAACGGCCGGGATACCGCTGGAAATACTCCACCGGAGCCGCCTGGCCCATCACCGCCCAATAGACATCCATCTGGAAAAAGACATTTTCCGGATTGGTATGGGTAAGCATGTAATCCTCGATCACCTCCCCTTCTATCTCCTGGAACTCCCGGGAGTGATTGTGGTAGCCAAAGGAGAGACCCGCCGCGCGGCACTTTGCGCCGACGGCATTGAAATAGTCGCACCACGTCCGGAGGTCCTTCAAAGTCTCGGGAATCTTGAAGGACGGGGCCACGATGTACCGCATGCCGGCCGCCAGGTGGTCTGCGATGGCATCGTCCCACCAGGCCAGCGATTCGGAGAAATCGCCGCTGGCGAGTTCCGCCTCGGAGAGGTTGCGCGTCGTATGGGAAGAGACGGCCTGCAGGCCGGCCGCTTCCAAATCGGCCTTAAACTGCTCGGGAGCAACGCCGTAGAACAAGCGGTCTTTGTAACCGGCCGCTTCCACGCCGGTATAGCCCATTCCCGCCAGCGCCTGGAAGACTTCGGCATGGTTCTGGGCATAGCCTTCGGGCGTGCCGACGAGTTTGCGGTAGTTATACAGCTGGACCCCGATTTCTTTCTTGACCGGGACCGGCTGGGAACAACTGACCGCCGCCATGAACAGGGCGGCGGCCAATAGCATCAGCTTGCGCATCTTACATCAACTTGATCCGGATGTTGCGGTACCAGACATCGTCTCCATGGTCCTGGAAACCGATGTAGCCTTCGTGGTTCTCGCCGCCAAGGTTGTTCAGCAGCTCGAATGCAAGGGGCCATTTCTCCTGGCTGAACTTGCAGCCCTGGAGCATTTCGGTCCATTCCGGGGTCCACAGATGATACTCGAGCACGTTCTTGTCGTTCTGGCCGTGTACCACGGTACCCTGATAGACCAGGATGCTGGCGGTATTCCACTCCCCTGCCGGGTTCGCATTCTGCGGCTTGGCCGGAATCATGTCATAAAGCGAGGCGCTCTGGCGGTTGCCATCGACGCCCAGCATGGCATCCGGATGGTTGGCGTTGTCCAGCACCTGATATTCCGGCGAGGAAAGGTAGATATGTTCGGGCTTCACGGTGCCGTCCGGCTTGGTGGTAACAATTTCACGGGCCAGGTAGAAGACACCGGAATTGCCGCCCTTGGAGATCTTCCAGTCGAACTTGAGCTGGAAATTCTGGAACTTGTGGGCGAAAATAATGTCGCCCCCGTCGCCGCTCTGGGCTTCTCCGCCACCCTTGCCGGTGAAATGCAGGCTGCCATCTTCGTCGATGGTCCAGCGGGCCGTGACCGTGTCGCGCAGGTAACCGCGCCAGCCGGCCAGGGAAGAACCGTCAAAAATGACGATATAACCTTCCTCATCTACCGGGAAGGCAGCCAGGTCCACCTGCGGTTTCACCACCTCGGTGAATTTGATGGTATCGCCGTCCACCTTGAGGGCAAAGCCGTCCACGGTGGTTTCTTCGCCGATAAAAGTAGCCTCAACGGCCTTTTTCTGGGGCTGGTTGCCGCAGGCCGCGATGGCCAGGGCAGCCGTGAGGATCAATGCTGTTTTTTTCATAATGCGTTTCGTTTTGAATTATCTGGGCATGTCGGGAAGCGACCATCCCTCACGGTAGGTATGCTTGATGAGTTCGGCCGCATAGGCATTCGCATCCACCGGATCGGTCCAGGTCTTGTTAAACGCCTTAATTCCGCAAAGCGGATTGCTTAAAAAAATAGCAAGCCCTTGATAAAGAAACCCTTACAAGGGCTTGCGTATGTCTGTGATTTCACCTAAATTAG
>ONIQ01000030.1 GCA_900317925.1 uncultured Bacteroidales bacterium
CCAGAGCTCCGCTGCTGCAGCAGCTTGCCTCTTCGAGGACTCCGCTCGCTTTGCTCGCTCCGGCCCCTCCCATCGTCATCTGCGTCATCGCTGCGCGATCACTTGCTCCCGACGGGCCCCACCCCCTGCCCGTGTCCGGGGGTGGACACGCCTCTCAGAGGCAACTGTCGCCCGTCACGCTGCACCCTGGTGCGCCAAGGGCGATGTATTTTCTCAGATTGTGTGCGAGAGCAACGAGCCCGAACTCAACGCTGACCTTGGCGCTGGACTTGAGTTTGAACCGTTTGAAGCCGTGGTTGTACTTGATATCCCCGAAGACTGCTTCAGGTTCGATGGGACGCATACTTCTGTGATGCAGCCCCCGTTCACTCGTGAGCAACCGCCTGGCTTCTGCGCGATAGGCGTTACTCACGTGATTGACTTCTATTGTACGATCAGCTATCCCCCTGTAGCATAAGCATCTTAAGGGGCATCCCGCACAGTTGCGGGCCCTATATTTACTTACCACAGATACATATCCGAGATCCGAGATTGATTCCACGTCTCCGATATGCTCCATATGCTGCCCCATCGGACACACATAGTAGTTCTCTTCAGCATTGTAATAAAGATTCTGCACAAGGAAAGGGTTCTCCCGACGATGCCTCTTCTCTTCGGCATGGAACATATTGTACTTAACATAGGGCGTGACACCGATGCCAAAAAGATGCGCATAGTTCTGCTCGCTACCATATCCTGAGTCGGCACATATCTCGTCACTCTGGAAGCCGTATCTATCACTGAACGATGTGATATATGGGATAAGCGTACCCTGGTCGGTGGGCCTCCAGAAGATGCCGTAGTTGGTGATGAACTGGTTCTCGGTGGACATCTGCACGTTATAGCCGGGCTTGGTCTGCCCGTTGTTCATCGCATCCTCCTTCATACGCATGAACGTGGCGTCAGGATCGGTCTTGCTGTAACTGTTCCTGTCACCAAGTTTATCAAGCTTGTCCTCATACTCCTTCATCTTAGGCGCGTTCTCCGCCTTGACCTTCTCGACTGCTTTGCGAAGCTTCTTGTCGCTGATGCCGTCCTCGTCCATCTTGTTCAGTATCCTGTCCGCACGGGCGGCCATCTCCTCGGCCGTCAGTTCTTGTTGCTCTTCCGCATTTTCAATGGCTAGAGCCGTCTCAGCGGCTTCCAGCACGGCTTTTACATTCGCTTCCAACTTGGCTTTGTTCTTCTCGGTGCTGCCTTTCCATACAAAGGTGTACTTGTTTCGTCGATATACTGGACCTTGAGTGACACCAGCCCCTCTTCGTTGAGCATCAGCACAATCTGCGTGAAGATCCTGTCAAATACTCCCGTCAATCGCTTGCTCCGGAAGATGTTGATGGTCCTGAAGTCCGGAGTCTGCATACCGCTGAGCCACATATAGGCTATATTCTCCACCAAGAGCCGTTCCATCTGGCGACCCGAGTAGACATTGTTCAGATATGCATAGACAATCACCTTGAGCAGCATCCTGGGATTATAGCTGCTGGTGCCGCCGCCCTTGTAACCGGCCTCTATCTCGGAGATGTCGAGCTTGTCGATGATGGCGCTTACCACGCGGGAGGGGTGATTCTGCGGAAGATAATCGCCAAGACACGGAGGAAGTAGAAGATTATCGTTGGGATTGTAAGATTTATAGACTACCTTTGCCATACCTATTGTCAATGTTTGTTTATTTGATCGCAATACAAATATAAGCAAAAAGATTGGCAAAAGCAATAGCTATTCCTTTGATTATCAAAAGAATAGCTATTTTTCTTTGGGATGTCTGAAAGGCGTAGGTGCCGGGATGGCAGCAACCGCTGGAGGACGTGTCCACCCCCGGACACGGGCAGGGGGAGGGGCCGGAGTGAGCAAAGCGAACGGGGTTCCTCCTGCGGTTGGCGGCCTGGCGGCCCGGAGCCTTGGCTACATAACAAAAAAGAGAGGGTGACTATCGGTCTTTCGACTTTTTAGTCACCCTCGTCAGAAAAGGTCTTCCGCCCGTAACAGGCACGCGCCTTACGGCATCTTCGCGATGTAGACCGAGGTCGGTCCCATCGTGAGGATGTCGCCGCGGCCGGTGGCGCGGAGCGTCACCTTGCCGCAGGAAAGCGCCGGGGCGAGGGTGGAACCGCGCTGCAGGCCCGGGGTCGCGGGAACGACGACGGTCTGCTTCACGCCCGTCGGGTTCAGCGCCACGATCCAGGTCTCCTTCCCGTCGCTGCGGGTATAGACCATCGGGTAGGGCTTTGCCTCATTGAAGACCGGAACGAACTCACTGTCAGCCCAGAAGGCCGGATTCGCCTTGCGGAGGGCGATCAACGACCGGGTCCAGTTGAGGAGAGAAGCGGGGTCGTTTTCCTGGCTCTCGACCGTGATGGCGCCGGGCGCCGTCGGGTTTTTCGCACCCGCCGCCTTCCATTCCAGATAGGCCGGATAGGAGGTCGCCGGGGTCCACTCGGGGCAGACCGGGAGGTAGATCTTCGACGGGTCGCAGGTGCTGAAGCCCGCATTGACGGAGCCGTCCCACTGCATCGGGGTCCGGCCGCCGGCACGCTCCTTCGTATTGTGGTTGGCGCCTTCCACGTTCGGGAGGGCCACCAGCGAGCGGATGCCGATCTCGTCGCCGTAATAGAGGATCGGGAGCGGGGTGGTTAGCACCCAGGAGAGCATCACGCGGAGCTGGTCGGGCGTATTGCGGTCGCCGGTGTTGAGGCGGAGGTGGTCATGGTTGCCGGTAAGGGTGGCGAAATAGCCCCAGTCCTTCGTCCATTCGACCGCGCCGGTATAATAATCATAATAGAGTTTCAGGGCCTTCGCGGGCGTGACCGTCCGGTCGACCTTGTCCTCCGGCCAGGGGTTGCCGTACAGGTCCATGGTCGAGGGCTGGCAGCCGTTGAGGCTGAAATAGACGCCGCCGTTGGCCTGGTGCTTCCGGTCGAAGTACAGGAGCCGGTTGGTGGAGCCGGTGCCGTTGAGGTACATGTCCACGTTGAAGCCGGCCGCCAGGCAGTACTTCGGGTCGTTCCATTCGGCCATCAGGACATGGTCGGGATAGTTGGCGTCGGACCATTCCCGCATCTCGCGCCACAGTTTGACGATTTCCTTCTTGTCCCTGTCGTTCTTGACAAGGCTGGCGGCCATGTCCACGCGGAAGCCGTCCACGCCCTTCTCATACCAGAAGGCCATGATGTTCTTGAGTTCCTGCCGGACGGCGCGGGGGCCGGGCGCATCCACGGACTGCTCCCACGGATGGTTCGGATCCGGGTTGGCGTAGCCGTAGTTGAGGGCGGGCTGGCAGGCGTAGAAATTCTTGTTGTAGTATTTCGCCCGCGGATAGTCGCTCTTCATCCACTTGCCGCGGGTGTTCTGCATGAAGTTCGGATCCTTCAGCATCTCCTCCAGGTCCTTTTCGGCCTTGGCGTCCGGCAGGCGGTCGCTCCAGATGAAGTAGTCGGAGTAGCGGAGGTTCGTGTCCTCGGCACTCTGGAGGAACCAGGGATGCTTGTCGGAGGTATGCCCCGCCACGAGGTCGAGCAGCACCTTGATGCCGCGCTCGTGGCACTTCTGCACCAGTTCGACCAGGTCGTTGTTGGTGCCGAAACGGGGATCGATGCGGTAGAAATCCAGGATGTCGTAGCCGCCGTCGATCCAGCCGGAGACGAACACGGGGTTGAACCAGATGGCGGTCACGCCGAGGCTCTGGATGTAGTCGAGCTTCGAGATGACGCCCGGGATGTCCCCGATGCCGTTGCCGTCGGAGTCCTTGAAGGACGAGGGATAGATCTGGTAGATGACGGCGTTCTTCAGCCATTCCGGGCCTTTCTTCCAGGTCTGTTCGAAGGAACCCGGCTTCGGCTGGGCGGAGAGGGAGAAGAGGGCGGCGCATCCCAGCGCCATGAGGATCAGTGCTTTTTTCATATGGCCAATTCTTTTTGCGCTTACAAAGATAGGTTTTTATGACAAAAAAACAAGAGGGTGACTATCGGTCTTTCGACTTTTTAGTCACCCTCATGGGACTTATGCGGCAAACGCCGATATTAGTCGTTGAGGGAGAAGCGCTTGAAGGCAAGAACCTTGGCCTCTTTGTCAACAGCGGCCAGGGCGGCGCCCACGGTCTGCTTGTCGTCGCTGAGCTGGTACTCCTGCTCTACGAGGGTATTCTCCTTGAGGAACTTCTGGACACGGCCGTTCGCGATGTTCTGGATCATCTGCTCCGGGAGGCTGGCAGCCTTCTCGGCACCGACGGTCTTGATGATTTCGCGAGCCTGATTGGCCTGCTCGGGAGTCAGCCAACCCTTGGCGGTGTTGGACTCGATGTGATCCTCGCTATCCACGTGGGCGCGACGGTCTTCTCGGACTCGAGCACCTCGGCAGGGACGGAAGCCGGATCGACAGCCACCGGGTTCATCGATGCAACCTGCATCGCGATACCGCGGGCGATGTCGGCGGGGACCACCTTGTTGAAGGATACGATGGCACCGAGCTTGCCGTTGAAGTGGACGTACTCGCTCACGAACGGAGCCTCGAGGGCGCCGTAGAAAGCCAGGACGTGCTTCTCACCCGTCTTGCCAGCCTGATTCGTGATGTTCTCGTCGAGGGTATAACCGTCGGCGGCCTTCACAGCCTTCAGGGCCTCGAGATCGGCCGGGAAGGATGCGATAGCGGCGTCGGCGATTGAAGCGGCGAGCGCCTTGAAATCAGGAGTAGCGGCAACGAAGTCGGTTTCGCAACCCAGGCAGACAAGGATGGCCTTTCCACCGTTGATACGGCTCAAGACCGCACCTTGCGTGGTTTCGTTGTCACCGCGCTTGGCAAGTGTGGACTTACCTTTTTCGCGAAGGATCTCGACAGCACGCTTGAAATCGCCGTCCGCCTCGGTAAGGGCGTTCTTGCAATCCATCATGCCGGCGCTGGTCATTTCGCGCAATTTCTTGATGTCTGCTAATGTGATAGCCATAACTTTCTTAACTTTAAATTTTATTACTCGGCGGCAGGCGCTTCGGCGGCAGGCGCTTCGGCGGCAGCAGCCTCGGCGGCAGGAGCGGCCTCTTCCTCGACGTCAACGGGCTTGGCACCCTTGCGGGCACGCAGCTTCTTGGCGGTGGGCTTGGTCACAGCCTCTTCGGCCTCGGTCTCTTTCTCCTTCTCCAGCTTGCGCTCCTCCAGGCCTTCCTGGATAGCTTTGCAAAGCGCCTCGGTGATGTACTCGATGGACTTCGTCGCATCGTCGTTCGCCGGAATCACATAATCAATCGGGGTGGGATCGCAACATGTGTCAACCAATGCGAATACCGGGATATTCAGACGGCCAGCCTCTTTCACGGCATTGGCCTCTTTCTGTACATCAACCACGAAAAGGGCGGAAGGGAGACGGCTCATATCCTTGATGGAGCCGAGGTTCTTCTCCAATTTGGCGCGCTGGCGCTCGATCTGGAGGCGCTCACGTTTTGCGAGCTTCTCGAAGGTACCATCTTCAATCATCTTGTCGATGGTGTTCATTTTCTTGACCGCCTTGCGGATCGTCGGGAAGTTGGTCAGCATACCGCCGGCCCAACGCTCGGTGATGGAAGGCATATTCACAGCAGCTGCCTTTTCAGCTACGACCTCTTTGGCCTGTTTCTTCGTAGCGACGAAGAGAATCTTGCGGCCGGAACGGGCGAGCTCTTTCATTGCCTCGGCAGCCTCGTCTATCTTGACGATGCTCTTGTGCAGGTCGATGATGTGGATGCCGTTCTTCTGATCGAAGATGTACGGAGCCATCTTGGGATTCCACTTGCGGGCCAGATGTCCGAAGTGTGCACCTGCATCAAGCAGTTCTTGGAATGTTGTTCTGGGCATTTTTGTTTGTTTTTAATTTTTTAACTCTTTTCATCAATCCGTGAGCAGCGGCCTTGCCGGTCTCCCGGATTTTCCGCAGCGGCGGCATCTTTCAAGCAGCTTCCCCGGTTCGCACCGGTCGAAAGGTCCCAAAGATTCTGTAACCGCAGCTGTGCTTGACCGTAAAGTACCGATTAACGCTTGCTGAACTGGAAGCGTGCACGTGCACTCGGCTGGCCAGGTTTCTTTCTTTCGACCTCGCGGGCATCGCGGGTGAGGAAACCGGCGGCCTTAAGGGCGGGACGATAAGCCTCTTTGTTCACCTCGCAAAGCGCGCGGGAAATTCCGAGACGAATCGCTTCGGCCTGGCCTTTGATACCACCACCGACGACGTTCACTTTGATGTCGAACTGACCTTCCGTTGCAGTGACCTGGAGCGGCTGATTCACGACATACTGGAGCGAACCCTCTTTAAAATAATTGGTAAGTTCGCGACCGTTGATCGTGATGTTGCCGGCTCCGGCAACCAGATAAACGCGAGCTACAGCAGCCTTACGTCTTCCAAGGGCGTGTGTCTGTTCCATTTGCTCTGTTTTAGATTTCGTTCAACTTGATTTCTCTGGGTTTCTGGGCAGCATGCGGATGCTCGGGGCCTGCATAAACATACAGGTTACCATAGATCTTGTCTCCCAGACGTGTTTTCGGAAGCATGCCTTTGACAGACTTCCGGATGAGTTCGGCAGGTCTCTTCTGCAGGATCTCCTTCGGCGTCGAGAAACGCTGTCCACCCGGGAATCCCGTGTAGCGCGTATAGACGCGATTGGTCATCTTGTTACCCTTGAGGGCGACCTTCTCGGCGTTGATGACGATGACGTTGTCACCGCAATCCACGTGAGGGGTATAGCCCGGTTTGGTCTTGCCACGGAGGACAAGGGCCACGCGGGAAGCAAGACGGCCCAATGCAAGATCGGTTGCATCAATGACGACCCACTCCTTCTGTACAGTCGCTGCATTCAGCGATACAGTTTTGTAACTTAGTGTGTCCACTGTCTTGATCTTTAATGGTTTAACATAAAAAAATTGCGATCCCCACACAATTAGGGGACCGCAAAGGTAAGCAATTTTCCGAATTTGACAAAATTTATATGGAATCGCGCACGTTAATCTCTGCGTTCAACACGATGGTCCGGGGTTCGGGGAGGGGCTCGCCGGCAGCCAGGGCGTTCAGCTGGTCCAGTAACTGACGGGCGGCCACGCGACCCATCTCCAGCGTGGGAGAGTCCACCGTGGAGAGGGTAGGATAGACCACTTCGGCCAGGGAGGTGCCGGAGAAAGCGGAAATGGCAGCATCTTCGGGGACACGGATTCCCCGCTCGCGCAGGCGCTGCATCGCCCCCACGGCCATTTCTTCATTAAAGGCAAAAATGGCGTCAAACTTTGCCCCGGAAGCCAGCAGTTTGTCCACCGCACGCCGGCCATCCTCGATCAGCATCCCGCTCCGGATCTGGAGGGCGTCCTCACAGGGGATGTTGTATTTTGTCAGGGCATCGCGATACCCGCGGGCGCGTTCCACGGAGTTGTGGACATCGTCGGGACCATAAAAATGGCAGATATGGCGACGGCCCGCCAGGATCATTTTTTCCACCATGAAAAAAGACTTGGCATAGTCATCCACAAGGACTTGCGAGACCTTGAGCCCATAGGGGATGCGCCCGTAAAACACCATCGGAAAATCCTGCGCAAGCATCTTGGAAAGCCAATCCAGGTTGTGGCGGCAGGAGCACTGGCAGATGATGAGTCCGTCCACCATGAAACGCTCCATCATCCGGAAATTTTCCATCTCCATTTCGGGATCCTCGAAGGAATCCATCACCACCACTTTGATGCCCGCCTGGTAGAGGACTTCCTGGATGCCGCGGATGACTTTAACCGTATAATCCGTCCGCATTTCCGGGATGACGACGCCCACCGTCCCGGTCCGCCCGGTGCGGATGGTCATCGCCGCCGGATTGGGACTGTACCCCATTTGCTTCGCCACTTCCATCACCCGGGTCCGGGTGGCTTCCCGGATGTTTTTATCACCCGTAAGCGCACGGGAAACCGTGGACACGGAAAGCCGCAATTCCGCAGCGATATCCTTGATTGTAATCCGCTTCATCATATGGCTGCAAAAATACACTATTTTCACCAGTTTGCAATCGTTTTCAGCAAATGCTCGACTTTTTTTCCACAAAAAAGAATGGAAAATACGCGCAGATTAAAACCTTTTACTACATTTGTATGTTATCATAATAATTCTGATTTTTTACAATGCAAGCCATCGACTATATCGTCGTCGTCCTGTACTTCCTCGGACTCGTGTTCGTGAGCGGTCTCGTATCCCGGAAAATCAAGACCTCGGAGGATATGTTCATCGCCGGAAGGAATTCTTCCTGGTGGCTGTCGGGTCTGTCCACGTATATGACCATTTTCTCGGCCAGCACCTTTGTGATCTGGGGTGGCGTCGCGTACCGGATCGGCCTGGTGGCCGCCCTGATCGGCGTGCTGGTGGGCGTGGCTTCGGCCATCGCCGGCCGTTGGGTTGCGGGAAAATGGCGTCAGCTCAAAATCAAATCGCCCGGAGAGTTCCTTTCCTTGCGTTTCGGAAAAGCTACCCTGGACTTTTATACGGTAGCCGGCATCGTGGGCCGCGGCGTGCATACCGCCATCGCCCTGTATGCCATCGCGGTAGTCATGAACGCCATCATGCCCATCGATGTGCGCTGGGCCATCCTGCTGCTGGGTGCCATCACCCTGATCTATACCGTGGCAGGCGGTTTCCCCGCCGTGCTGATGACGGACATGATCCAGTTCGGCGTGCTCTTCAGCGTCGTGCTCTTCATGATCCCCCTGTCGCTCCACGAAGTGGGCGGCCTGGGCAGTTTCCTGCATTCCCCCGCGCTGCCGGACGGGTATTTCATTCCGGCCACGCCCGAATATCCCTGGATCTGGCTGGTCCTGTGGCTGGCCCTCAACTCTTTCCAGATGGGCGGGGACTGGCCCTATGTGCAGCGGTACATCAGCGTTCCCACCACCCGGGATGCCCGCAAGAGCAATTACCTGGTGGCGGCGCTCTACCTCTTTACCCCGTTCATCTGGTACCTTCCCGCCATGGTGTGGCGGACCATCGACCCGGCGGCCAACCCGGAACAGGCCTATATCCTCATGGGCCAGCGGGTGCTGATGAAGGGGATGCTGGGCGTGATGCTGGCTGCCATGGTCAGCGCCACCATGAGTACCGTATCGGGCACGCTGAACGTCTATGCCAACGTCTTCACCTATGAGATTTGGGGAGTAAACCATCCCGGAGCGCCGGAACGGAAGAAAATCCGCATCGGCCGCCTGTTCACCCTTTTCTTCGGTCTGGCCATCGTGGCCGTGGCCCTGCTGGTCCCCTACGCGGGCGGCGCAGAGAAGGTGGTGGTTCCCCTGCTGACCATGGTCATGGCCCCGCTCTGCATTCCGGCCGTCTGGGGCTTGTTCTCCCGCCGGATTTCCGGCGCGCAGGTCCTGTGGGCGATGGGCATCACCTATGCCATCGGCCTGCCGGTGAAGTTCATGATCAAACCCGCCATCAACCCGAACCTGCTGGATGCCTCCATCGGCCTGCTGATTCCCGTGGCGCTGCTGACCGGCATGGAACTGTGGCGCACCTGGAGGGGCCGCCTGAGCAGCGGTTACGAGCGCGCCTGGGCCCAGACCGACCCGGAGGCCGAAAAAGAGCCCGACGCCCGGATGAAGAAAGCGGTTCGGGAATATTCGCACCTGGCCCTGACCTGCCTGGCCGCCACGCTGCTGGCAATCGGAGTCCTGCTGGTCGTTGTCATGTGCACCACTCCCCTGGAGCCGTCCGTCCGGCGGATCGTCCTGTGGACGGTGGGCGTCATTGTCCTGCTTACCGGAACGTATTTCCTATTTAAATATAAAGATAATAACAAATAATTCAACTACTTATGAAAATTGACAAACTGCTAACCGTACTCGCCGCACTGGCCCTGCTGGCCGGCTGCAAGAGCGAGAAGTTCGAGGAGCACTATGTAAAATTCTCCGACTACGCTTTCTATGTCGGGGAAGACGGGGCCACCAAGACCATGACGGTCACGGCCAACGTTCCCTACACGGTGAACTTCGAAGAAGACTGGATTGCGGTAGATGTCGCTTCCACCTCCGGCGAGGAATCCGTCCTGAACGTGACGGTTCAGCCCAACAAGGTGACGACCGCCCGCAGTGCCAAAGTGTATTTCAAGAGCCCCGGCATCCCGACGGGCACCCTGAAGATTACCCAGGATGCGGCCGAGAAGGTGGGTCCGACGGAGAGTTCCATCAACATTCCGGAAGACGGCACCACCGCCACCATCGACCTGATCGGCAGCAAGAGCTGGACGATTTCCTGCGATGACAAGGATGTCTCCTTCAGCCAATCCTCCGGAACGGGTCCCGCTTCCGTTACCGTAACCCTCCCGCAGAACCTGACCAGCCAGGACAGGATCGTGACCGTGAACGTCCTTGTGAACGGGGTCACTTATCCGGTCGTCATTACGCAGGCGGGCGTAAAGCCGGGCGAGGTAACCCCGATGACCCTTACCGCCACGCCGGAACAGACTTCCGCCACGCTCAAAGTGACGGGCAAACAGCCCTGGACCGCCGCTTGCGAGAACCCGAACATCGTCATTACACCGGCCTCCGGCACCGGAGCCGCTGATATTACGCTCACCTTCCCGGCCAATGAAGGCACGACGAATATCGTGTATACGATTGTCGTGGACATTGCCGGTGTGACGCACAATGTGGTCCTGACCCACAAGCACCCGGTGGTCTATGAGGCCATTGCCGACTGGGAGTTCTGCGTAGAAAACCTGGCCTTCTACAACGAGCACTTCGCCTACGAAGCCGCCAAGATTGGCAAAAACCCCAATCCGGCCTCCAATGCCGAGGGCTTCCTGAACGGTGATGACAGCCACTACTGCCCGGCCAAGACCGGAAACGGCAAGATCCGCTTCTGGAACGGTTCCGACAAGACCTCGGTGAACCCCGACGGCCGCTGCAAACGCGGTATGGGCACCAGCGGCGAACCTTGCTGGTATGGCAACTGGCTCGGCGACATTGTCTATTTCGAAGCCACCCCGAGCGCTTCGCTGGCAGCCGGCACCACCGTCAACATCTGGTTCTGCCTGCGTCCCAACACCATGCACACCCTGAAGTACTGGCTGCTGGAAATCAAGGACGGCGACACCTGGTATCCGGTGGGCGAACCCCAGACCGTTGGTTCGGCCTCGTATAACATCGAACTGTTCTACAACACGACTGCTGCCGGAACCGCCGAAGATCCCGCCCAGATCAACACCATCGTTGACCGCGACTACACGCTGAAGAATGCGGCCAGCAAGGTGGAATACCGCATGACCTGCACCACCACCAAGATGGCCGACGGAACCGGTGATGCCGATCCCACCAACCTGGGCTTGCAGTCGAATGGCAAGAAGGCCAATCCGGTCCTGAGATTTGCGGGCCTGTCCTCTACCGGCGGCGCCGCAGAGATCACCCACCACACCTGGATTGCGGTTGTGAAAGAATAACAAAAAAGAAACAACGATATGAAGAAACAGATTCTATTCATCCTCGCCTTCCTGCTGACCGCAGGTCTCTGGTCCGCTTCGGCCCAGGATAAGTTCCAGGTCAGGGGAACCGTCCTCGATGAGAACGGAGAGTCCGTCATCGGGGCTGGCGTCATGGAGAAGGGCACCACCAACGGTGCCATCACCGACATCGACGGCAAGTATGTGCTGACCGTATCTTCGGCCAACGCCGTTCTCGAAGTTTCCTTCGTGGGATATACCACGGAAACGGCCGCCGTGGGCGGACGTGCCGTGATTGATTTCACCCTCAAGGAAGACGCTACGGTCCTGAATGAAGTCATGGTGATCGGTTACGGTACCGTAAAGAAGAAAGACCTCACCGGTGCCGTGGCCAACGTGGACGGTACCAAAGTGGCCAACATGCAGAGCATGAGCGTCGCCCAGGCTATCCAGGGAACGATGCCCGGCGTGGAAGTTACCCGTACCAGCGGCCTTCCGGGCGCCGGCGCCACCATCCGCGTCCGCGGTATCACCACCATCAACAACACCTCCCCGCTCGTGGTGATTGACGGGATTCCGATGGGCGGCATGAGCGATGTGGATTCCGATGCCATCGAGAGCATTACCGTGCTGAAGGATGCGGCCTCCGCCGCCATCTACGGTTCCCGTGCTGCAGCCGGTGTCATCCTCATCACCACCAAACGGGCCAAGGAAGGCCACCTGAGCGTGGATTACAACGGCAGCTATTCCATGATGACGCGTACGCGCCATCCGGATATGGTCAGCGCCACCCGCTTCATGGAACTCCAGAACGAAGCCCAGTGGAACGATGCCGGCAACACCCCCGGCGACGACTATTTCCAGTATGAGAAGTCGCTCATCGACAACTACTACGCCAACAACGCCCTCGACCCGGACTCCTATCCGATTACGGACTGGGATGCGCTCTGCATCGACAAATGGGCTCCGCAGACCAAGCACCGCCTGGGCGTTACCTACGGAAACAAGATCATCAAGAGCCGCGCCATGCTCTCCTACAGCAAGGCCGACGCCCTCTACCTGGGCCGCGACCAGGAAGAGTACACCGCCCGCCTGAACAACGATGTCCGCGTGAACAAGTTCATCAGCGTGGGACTCGACCTGAGCTACGGCCGCCGCAACAGCCACAACAACCAGATCAACCCGATCCGTGCCGCCCACCTGTACAACCCGATTTATGTATCGGTCTGGTCCGACGGAACGATGGGCCCGGGCAACAATGGTACCAACACCTATGCCCGCCTGCATGCCGGCGGTTTTGACAACACCTGGCGCAACACCTTCTTCGGCAAGGCTTCCATCACGATTACCCCGTTCAAGGACTTCACCATCCAGGGTGTCGTTTCCCCGGGCATCCACAACGTGAAAGAGAAGAGCTTCATCAAACAGGCTTACTACTACCGCCAGCCCGGTATCCTGTCCGATACCCCGCTCAGCGGCTGTACCTACAATACGCTGCAAGAAACGCGCGGTGACGGATACGAGATCACCAAACAGGTGCTCCTCAACTACAAGAAGGATTTCGGCAAGAACCACCATACCACCTACATGGCCGGTTATGAGGACTATACCGCCTTCTCGGAGTCGCTCACCAGCGGCACCGACCAGATGGAGCTCGGTTCCTATCCCTATCTGGTCCGTGGTAACAAGAACTTCCTGAGCAGCACCGGCGATGCCTCCGAGAACGCCTACCGTTCCTTCTTCGGCCGCTTCACCTACGACTACAAAGGCCGTTACCTCCTGCAGGCCAATGCCCGTTACGACCAGTCCTCCCGCTTTGCCAGCAAATACCGCGGCGGCTTCTTCCCGTCCGTGGCGGTGGGCTGGGTGGTCACCGAAGAACCCTTCTTCAAGAACTGGAATGCCAATTTCATCAACTTCTTGAAAATCCGGGGCAGCTATGGTGTGTTGGGTAACGACCGCATCGGCAACTATCCCTGGCAGTCGACCATGTCGCACGGCAACATCGTGATGGTGAACCCCGGCACCGGCGCGCTCACCTCCTACATGACCGCCGCCCAGACCAACCTGGCCATGGAAGACCTTACCTGGGAAACCACCAAGACCTGGAATATCGGCCTCGATTTGACCATGTTCAACAGCCGGCTCAATTTCTCGGGCGATATCTACCGCAAGAATACCTTTAATATGTTGATGACCCGCGAGGTCCCGGATGTGATCGGTTTCGGCAACCCTTCCGACAACATCGGCGACATGCACACCAACGGTTGGGAATTCCAGGTCAGCTGGAGCGACCGCAAAGGTGACTTCTCCTACTCGGTGTCCTTCAACCTGTCCGACTATACCTCGGTGATGGGAGACCTGGGCGGCTACCGGAGCCTGGGCACCAACATCATCCGGGAAGGCGACGAGTACAACGCCTTCTACGGCTACCGCAGCACCGGCATCTTCCAGACCCAGGAAGAAGTAGACGCCGCCGCCAAGCTGTACGCCACCGTCCGTCCGGGCGACCTGGGCTACAAGGACCTGGCCGGTACCTTCAAGACCAACAAGGACTTCTATGGCGAAGGCAATGTGCCCGCCGGTCTGGATCCGCTGGCATTCTACGTAGATGCCGATGGCAACCGGATCGAAAAGCCGGACGGCATCATCAATCCCGAATACGACCGCGAAGTCCTGGGCAGCTCCACGCCGCACTACCAGTACGGCGGCAACATCCAGCTGGGCTGGAAAGGCTGGGACCTGAGCCTCGCCTTCCAGGGCCTGGGCAAAGTGAACGCCTGGATTGGCCAGGAAATGGTCTATCGTACCAGCGATGCCTATAACTTCCCGGTGGAATATGCGAACCACTACTGGAGCGAGTACAACACGCCCGAGCAGAACCTCACGGCCAAGTATCCGCGTGCCACGCTGACCAACTCGGCCAAGAACAACTACGAGCAGATGACGGACTACTGGCTCATCAACGGTGCCTATTTCCGTCTGAAGAACGTCATGCTGAGCTACACGCTCCCCGCCAAACTCACGAAGAAGGCCAACATCGACAAGCTTCGCATCTGGGGTAGCGCCACCGATCCTTTCTCCATCGACAACTTCCCGCAGGGATGGGATCCGGAGGCCTATGCCAACCTGAGCGCCTACATGGTGCGCACATTTACCCTGGGTCTGCAGGTTGTCTTTGGCGGCGATACCGCCGTTGAAGCGAAACCCGCCAAGGCCGTCAAGACCGTGGCCCCTGAAATCCGCGAGGTCGTGAAAGAGGTCGTAAAAGAGAAGATCGTCGAGAAACCTGTCGAGAAGATCGTCAAGGTTGAAGTGCCCGCCTCTTCGCTGAAGGGCGCCTACGAGGACGACCTGTTCTTCGTAATCGGCAAGGCTGAAATCCGTCCGGACGAAGCCTTCAAGCTCGGCCAGATCAGCCAGATCCTGAAAGAGAACCCCGAGGCCAAGATCGCCATCACCGGCTATGCCGACAGCGCGACCGGAACGGCCGAAGGAAACCGTTCCCTCTCCGCCCAGCGTGCGAAGGTGGTTGCCGACATGCTGATCAAAGCCGGCATCCCCGCCAGCCGCATCACTTCCGCCGGTACGGGTACCGATAAGGACGCTTCCGCATCGCCCGAATCGAACCGCGTGGCTGTTTGCATCATCAAATAAACTGACGCAGATATGAAAAAGATACTTTACGCATTTGCCTGCGCCGCCCTGCTTCTGGCGGGCTGCCAGTCTCCCAAGAAATTGGAACTGGATACGGATCCGGACCCGATGAACTATGTTCAGGTGACGGTCCCTTCAGAGAAAATTCCGGCCGAAGGCGGTTCCCTCGACGTTGCCGTCATTTCGGATATTCCCTATTCCGTCTCCGTCTCCCAGAAAGATCTGGCATGGTTAACTGCCAGCCAGACCGCTTCTGGCGTCACCTTCACCGCTACGGCCAATTCTTCCGCCGTCCTGCGCTATGCTTCCGTAGCTTTGCTCAACGAGGACAATTACGCGATCAAGCGTTTCGACATTACCCAGGAAGGTACCAATGTGGAGCCGAAAGACTTTGCTGTTGAAAAAGAGGCCATCTCGGTCCGCGCCGGCGAAACGACGACCTCCTTCAACGTCATGGCCGACAGCGATGTAGCGTGGACCGTTCTGTCCGACCAGCCCTCCTTTGTTCCGACCCCCGCATCCGGAAATGGCAACGGAACCATTACGGTAACCTTCCCGGTCAATGCCACCTCCAACCCCGTGGTTGCCAACTTGATCGTTGCCACCAAGACCGTTCCGGTGAAGAAGAGTTCGTATACGGTCGTCCTGACCCAGGAAGGTGCCAAGGTCCCCGTGAAACCTGCACCCGGCGTACTGGCCGAATGGCATTTCAAGATCGACAATACCAACACCCTGAACGTGCATTTCAACGAGGAATACGCTACGGCCACCCTTACTCCCGGTAACGGCGGCTTGTATGTAGAGCCGAATGTTCAGGGCAAGGGCCGCATTGAATACTATTACGATGTAGACAAGACCGCCCTCCTGGAAGGCGGAGACGGCAAAGGGTGCCGCCGTTGGATTGGCAGTTATGGCGAAGTCTGCGTGAACGGCTCCTGGCCGGGAGACTATGTCCTCTGGACCGCCGAAGCCGACGCCCCGCTGGCTGCCGGCACCAAACTCCACATCATCTATACCATCCGCCCCAACAACAACGAGGTGATGAAATACTGGAAACTGGAATACCTGGATGGCACGACCTGGAAACTGGCCAAAGAGGCCAAGCAGATAGGAGACATCACCTATACGGAAGAGTTCTTCTACACTGCCGGCTCGGGTAAACAGACCAACTCCACCGTTGAAGCCACGGTGACCCTTTCCGCCGATACGGAAGTGGCCCAGTTCAAGATGACCTGCGTCAAGAACGCCGCAGCCGGTGACGGTACGGAAGTGCAGAAACTGGCCGGTGGTTATACCCTCCGCTTTGCCGGTGAGGATTGCAATGACAAGACGCCGCACTACTCGGTGACCCAGCATCCACTCATTGAAGTTGTTGAATAAATAAATGATACGCAATATGAAAAAATATATCTCATCCTTTTTCGCCGCGGCAGTGCTCCTGACCGGTTGCGTAGATCTTGACCTGAATCCGCTCTCCGAGGGTTCCAGCGAGAACTGGTACTCCAGCGAGCAGGAGATCGCCCTGTCCCTGAACGACCTGTATCGTCCCGCCCTGTGGTACATGGAGTGCACGCGCCTGTATAACACCGACCGTTTCACCGACGACTGGAACCAGCGTACCCAGCTGTACGATTGGGTGGCCGGCACCATTGACGGAACCGCCGGCATCTGCACGTCTTCCTGGTCCAACAGCTACAAGATGATCGCCCGTGCCAACGAGATTATCGAGAAAATCGAACGCACAAGGGGCACCATGTCCGACCAGCTCATTGCCCAGTACATCGGAGAAGCCAAATTCTTCCGTGCCTGTGCCTATTCCGTCCTCACCTTCCTCTTCGGCGACGTACCGTACTACACCCAGAACATTTCCCTGGAAGAAGCTTACCAGCAGGGACGGGTCGACCGGGAAATTGTCCTGAAGGGCATCTATCAGGATTTTGACGAGGCCGCATCCGTTTTGCCCACCACTTACACGGGTGCGCAACGCGTAACCAAGGGCGCCGCCCTGGCCATGAAAGCCCGCACGGCCCTGTGGCACAACGACTGGACCACCTGCGCCAGCGCCGCCAAGGCCTGCATGGACATGGGCGTATACAGCCTGCATCCGGACTTCCGCGAGTACTTCCTCTCCAAGACCAAGACTTCGCCGGAGCTGATCTTCGCCCTGTACGCATCCAACGAACTGGGGGTTTACTCCTACGACACGGCGGCCACCCGGTCCTTCTACACCCGTCTGGCCGGCGGCACCTCCGTAGCCCAGCCTTCCTACGAGCTGTTCTTCGCCTTTCCCTGCACCGACGGCAAAATGTGCGACGAATCCCCGCTCTACGATCCGGCCAACCCCTTCGCCAACCGCGATCCGCGCCTGAAGGAAACCGCCGTCGAGTTCGGCAGCGAGCACCTCGATTACATCTATGATCCGCGTTGCTCGCAGACCGAGGTCCTCAAGGTTTCCACCGGGACCATGGTCAAGAACACCGACTGCAAGGCCGGTTCCAAGGACTGCTCCTATAATGGCTTGGCGCTTCGCAAGGGCATCGACGAAGAATGGATCGACGACCGTCTGACCGATGTTCCGATGCGCATCATCCGGTATGCCGACGTGCTCCTGATGTATGCCGAGTCCAAGATTGAGCTGAACGATATTGACCAGAGCGTCCTGGATGCCATGAACGCCGTTCGCGCCCGCGCCTACAAATGCGGTATCGATGAAACGTCCAAGTATCCCGCCTTCACGAACGTAGGACAGACCGAGCTCCGGAAGCAGCTGCGGATCGAACGCCGTTGCGAACTGGCCTGGGAAAACCGCCGCTGGTTCGACATGATCCGCTGGCGTGTCTGCGAGGAATGCCTTACCGACACGCCGGTCTGGGGTCTTCCCGCCGCTTCCCAGATTCTCAAGAACGAAGCCACCGGCTACTGGCTCTTCCCGAAAGATTTCCGTCCGAAGGTTCGTCCGAGCTCCACGATCGATATCTCCGATATGGCCAAGTATCCCGACTATTTTGTCAAGAACGTGCTGGCGCGCGGCTTTACCACCCGCCAATACCTCCTGCCGATTCCGACCAAGGAGCGCACCATCTGCATGAAACTTACCCAGAATCCCGGGTATTAATCAGTGGAAATGAAGCGAAAAGCATTGCTATTCATGGCGTTCTCCGCCGTAGTCCTCACGGGCTGCGGCGGCAAGGACGACCCGGCCCCGGGGCCCATTATTCCCCCTATCACGGAGACGCCCGCCGCAGAGAAGTTTGAAGTCGGCCAGGTCCTCCCCGCCTGGGAGGATGGTTATCTGGACCTCCACTGCATCAACGGCGGACGCGGAGAGGCGTTTTACTACATCCTCCCCGACGGAACCACGATGCTGATCGATGCCGCCGGCGCCCCGCCGAACGAGCTGACCGATTATGCTTCGGATTCCCCCGGCGTGGCCAGCAGGCCCTCCGCCAGCATCAACAGCGGAAAGGTGATCGTGAACTATATCCAACATTTCGCCCCTTCCATAGCCGGAGGAAAACTGGACTACTTCGTTTCCTCGCACTACCACGGAGACCATATCGGCTCCTGGCGAGCCGATTATAACAAGTTCGGCTGGACCCCTTATGACAAGGACGGGAACCCGGTCAGTTCCATCAACCTGACCAGCGGCGGTTTCCTGCTGAACGGCATCGCCGAAGTAGGCCTGTCCATTCCCATCGTCAAGGTCCTGGACCGCGGCGACTGGAGCAATCCCCCGTCCGAAGAATACAATACCGATAGCGGCAAAAAGCGTTACCAGTTGTACCTGAATTTCCTGGACTATGCCAAACGCAAACAGGGGACGGTACGGGAGACCATCCAGGTGGGACATACGGACCAGATTGTTCTGAAGCACGATGCCTCCAAGTACACCTCCTTTAGGGTGCGCAACGTGGCGGCGGGCGGCTATGTCTGGACCGGTAACGGCACCAGTTCCACGACGGATTTCCCTTCCGCAGATGAATTGCTGAAAAACCAGTCCACCTATAACCTGGGCGAGAACCACCTCTCCTGCGTCCTCCTGCTCCAGTACGGGAATTTCGACATGTTTACGGGCGGAGATGTCCAGTACAACGATGCCTCCAAATACCCGTGGAAGCATGTCGAGAAAAAAATGGCCTCCGTGCTGAAGAAAGTAGAAGTGATGAAGGCCAGCCACCACAGCACGGCCAACACCAATTCCAAGGAGTTGCTCACTGTCCTGAAGCCCAACATCTACATTGCCGGTGTCTGGCGGACGGTTCAGCCCAACCCCGCCACGCTGAAGCGGGTGTTTGAAGCCAACTCCAGTACCAAGATCTTCACCACCAACCTGGACGCATCCAACGTCACCACCCTGAAGGCGGACGGCATCGACCCGGCCACCTTCGGCTGCACGGGCGGCCACGTGGTCGTACGGGTTGCGAAAGGCGGCGCCAAGTACTGGGTGCTGGTGCTGGACGATTCGAACCAAGACTACAAGATTACCCGGAAGTACGGTCCATACAACTGCTTGTAAATGAAATCGACATTCCTGACAATTCTGGCGGCCTTGCTTCTGTCGGGCAGCTGCCGGGGCCCGGCTGACGGGAAACCCGGCCAGGAGCTTCCCCAATGGGAAGAAGGCTGGCTGGATATCCATTCCATCAACGGCGCGCGCGGAGAGAGTTTCTGGTATATCTTCCCGGACGGCACTACGCTGCTGGTGGATGCCGGCGGCGAACTGCCCCGTGAACGCGTGGCGGTGGAGCGCTACTGCCTGGCATCCAAACCCTCGCCGGACATCAGTTGCGGCGCGGTAGTGGCCGATTATATCGAGCATTTCAACCCGGCTGCGGCGAAAGGAGGCATCGACTATATGATGATCTCCCACTACCACGCGGACCACTTCGGGCTGCTTCCGGAAAATCCGGACAGCGCGGGCGTGCCGATTCCCGTCCACCCCGAAGGTGGGTTCCGGGAGGTCTCCGTCACGGAAGTGGGCAGCCGCCTGCCCGTGGGCATGGTGATCGACCGGGGCGACCCGGAAAACCATCCCTCCCGCACTACGGTGACCAACGCCCATGAACGCCGCTACCGGAATTACCAGCAATACCTGGCCTGGACGGCCGCCGCGAACGGAACGGTTCACGAGACCTTTGCCGTGGGACGGGACAACCAGGTGGTCCTCCGGCATCACCCCGGGAAATACGACTGCTCGCTGTTCGGCCTGGCCGGCGGCGGCCGGTTCTGGACCGGGGAAGGCAACCAGGTCGATTCCACCTGGTTCCCGCCGAAAGAGGAAATCCTGTTGTATAATGTAAGCGAGAACGTCTACTCCCTGGCGTTCCACCTGCGTTACGGCAAGTTTGACTGGTTTGCCGCGGGCGACCTCATGTACAAGCGCCGCGACCAGCAGGCCTGGCAGGATGCCGAAGCGCCTGTTGCCCGGGTGATGGGCAAGGTCGAGGCCATGAAAATGTGCCACCACGCCACCAAGGAAGCCGGCAGCAAGGAACTGCTGGGCGTCCTGCAGCCCGATGTCGCCGTTGCCGGTGTCCGAAACGATATCCAACCCGATGTAAAAACCGTCCGGCGCCTGTTCAAGGCCTCCCCGGATGTCCAATTTTTCTGCACCAATCTTGACCCGCGCAACGACGCCTTCCTGCGCAAAAACGGCATCGACCCTTCCACCTTCGCCTGCACCGAAGGCCATGTGGTCCTGCGCGTAGCCCCGGGCGGCGACCGCTACTGGGTTATTGTCCTGGACGATACAGACCAGCTCTACCGCATCCGCTCTGTTCACGGACCTTACAACGCTCAATAATCCAACACATGAAATATCGACTGATTACCCTTTCCCTGCTGTGTGCAGCCCTGCTTTGCGGCTGCAACAAAGGCGCGGGCAGTTTCCGCACCGGCAGCACACTCCCCATGTGGCAGGAAGGATGGCTGGACATCCACGCCATCAATACCGGCCGAGGGGAAAGCTTTTGGTTCATCTTCCCGGACGGCACCACGATGCTGCTGGATGCCTCGGGTTCCCTGCCGCAAGAGACGCATCCCCTTGATCCGCCCGGCTGCATTTCCCGCCCGAGTCCGGACATCAGCGCCGGACGCGTGATCATCGATTACGTGAACCATTTCATGCCGGACGTCGCCAACGGGAAGGTTGATTATTTCATGCTGTCCCACTACCACGGCGACCACATGGGCGCCTGGCGGGCCAAACCGGAGAAATACGGCATCGGCGTGCACCCGGAAGGCGGGTTCGAACTGATTTCGCTGGGTGAGGTTGCCTCGGAACTACCCATCGGCACCCTCATCGACCGCGGGCCCTATGACGACCGTCCTTCGAAAGACTACTTCACCAAAGACGGCATCCCCCGCTACGAGGATTACCTGCGGATGGCGGAATGGTGCAACAAGACCTACGGGACCGTCCACGAACGCTTGAAAGTGGGTTATGACGACCAGATCGTCCTGAAGCATCATCCCGAAAAATACCCCGACTTCAAGGTGATGAACCTGGCCGCCGGCGGATACGTTTGGACGGGAACCGGCCACCGGGTGGATTCCACCCTCTTCCCCCCGGCCAAAGAATGCCTTTCCTATGGCGACCTGAACGAATACAAGATCCTGCCCGGCTGCCCGGCCCTCGCCGAGAACAATTTCAGCTGCGTCATCCGCCTGTCTTATGGCCTGTTCGATTACTTTACCGGCGGCGACATCCAGCACAAAGGACGGGCCGACAATCCCATCCACGATATCGAGACGCCGATTTCCAAGGTGGTCGATAAGACGGAGGTGGTAAAACTCGGCCATCACGGCACCTCCAGCACCTGCGGGGAATCCCTGATGGAAGCCCTTTGTCCGGATGTGGCCCTGGCCGCCAACTGGCGCGACGTCCAGCCCAATCCCATCAGCCTGAAACGTGTCCTGGCGGTCAATCCCGACGTGAAACTGATCATGACCAATTCTACGGAGCACAACCTGAAGATGCTGCGGGACGAGGAGATTGACCCGGATTCCTTCCTGTCCCGGGAAGGTCATGTCGTGTTCCGCGTAGAGCCCTCCGGCGAGCAGTATTGGGTGATCATCCTGAACGATCAGGACCAGAAATATAAGGTCAAATCCGTCCACGGACCGTATCCCTGCCAATAATGATCGACAACATCCAAGTATCCCGTTTCCTGCCGCTTAAACGCGTGCTGGCGTATGATGTCTTCAACGAGGGCTTCAATGGCTGGATGGTCATCATGCCGAATTTCTGCAACGAGGGGTTCGAGCAGAGTCCAAGCATTGTCAGCAAAGACCAATGGCCGAGCTGCATGCTCTCCACGGCCACCTTCCGCTATCCCGGCTCGCACGGATCCATGAGCGGGCAGTACAGCCTGAAAATATCCACCCGGAACGTGTGCAGCCCGTATGCTTCCATGCCGGCCCCCGGTTCGATGGGCCACGGAATCAAACGGATTTCTTTCTTCCAACGGGGGAAATTCCTCCAGTTCGAAACCTGGTTCGCCTATACCGCCGAGCAGGATACCTGCGAAAACGGCGGTCCCCTTCCCGGCCTGCACGAGAACTCCGTGCGGAGTTTCGGCTTCGGCTTCGACCTCCAGGAGCGGGGCGGGAAACGGCGTTTCGCCGGCGTCCGCTACCTCAACGCGGTAGATGGCAAGATGATGCAGAAATGGCAGATGATCTGGCCATGGGCCAAGGACGACAAGGCCTGGGCCTACGATACCGAAGGAGACTGGTGCGTCAAGGGCGTGGATCCGTTCTGGAACGGGTAACGTTACCCCGACGGCCGTCACGAAGGGTTTATCGACGTGCCCGACGGACACCAGGAACTTTGCTACAACGAAACCGATTGCAAGCTGAACTGGCAGTATTTCCGTCTGCTCATCGATACGGAAAAATATGAATATGTTGAAATGCAGTGTCAGGACAAAGTGATGGATCTGGGCCGGCACCCCATCTACGGGGTGGAGCCGTACGCCCGCATCGAAGGCTTGATGAATCCCCTCGCGTGGGTGGAAACCGATGCGCCCCGCCGCGCCTTCCTGTACCTGGATTCCGTTGTCATTTCCCAAGAATAAGCGACCATGAGACTGTTCAATGCTTCCCACCTGGAGGTGAAAAAATACTTCGACGCACCGTTCCAGACCAATCCGTACGAATGCGGATGGGCCAGCGAATGCATCTTCTTTATCCATGTAGAAGAAATGACGGGATCCCCTGTGCTGGAGGTTGCCGTCGAGATCTCGCACGATGGCATCCACTGGTGCCCGGAAGGAACCGTTTCCGGTCCCATCACCACGGAAGGCCTGCATTTTCTCCGGGTGCGGGAATTCGGGAACTGGCTACGCCTCAACGCCAAGGTTTCCGGCGGGAAGATGAAACTGAATATCCAAATCGCCTGTAAAGAGTAAGAGGTTATGAAAAGAATCCTGTGCGTCTTGACAGCGCTGGTACTGGGCCTGGCCGTGCCGGGACCCGTTTGCGCGCAGCAAGTGTTTCTTGTCAAGCAAGGCCGCGGCCGCGCCCAGCAGGGCATGGCCATCCACGGCAACTGGATCTTTTCCTGCGAAGACGGCGGCAAGGTAAACCTGTACGATTTCCGCAAACGGGACGGGGTTCCCGTAACCTCGTTCACGCTGGCATCGGCCCAAAAGGACAACCATGCCAACAACGCCGAATTCGGCATCGAGAAGAAAGCCGGGGCCTCCTTCCCCCTGCTGTACATCAGTGTGGGAAAGGTAGGCTGCCCCATCGAATGGACGTGCTTCGTGGAAAGTGTCACCCGCCAGGGCAACACCTTCACCAGCGAGCTGGTGCAGACCATCCTCCTGGACAATTGCCACGGATGGGAAGACGCGGGTTACACGCCCATCTTCGGCTCGCCCAGTTTTCTGATCGACCGCGACCGTCGCTTCCTGTGGGTGTTTTCGGCCATCAAACGGACCACCCCGGCCGTTACCAAAGATTTCTCCGAGAACCTGTATGTGGCCACGAAATTCCGCATCCCCGCCCTTTCCGAAGGGAGCGTGGTGCACCTCCGCCTGAAAGATATCCTGGGGCAGGTCACCTTCCCGTATGACATCGGCTTCACCCAGGCCGGCTGTGTGCGCGACGGTAAAATCTACTACTGCTTCGGGGTGGGAAACCGCTCCGACGACCGTCCCGCGGGCATCCGTGTCTATGATACCGATACCGGCGCGATAACGGCCTCCTTCGATCTGAAAGAAACGGTCCTGCAGGAGCCGGAAGACGTCTATGTCCGTGGAAAGAAAATCTATCTGAACGCGAATACCCCCTCCAAGAGCGGGATTGATCCTCTTATATACACCATCCCTTTACCGAGGCATCTGCAATGAAAAAGTACCTGACCATCGGGCTTCTCGCCCTTGCCTGGTTGCTTTTCCCTGCCGGCAGCTGCTCCGGTAGCGGGGAGCCCGATTCACCTGTTGTCAACCCCGGCGGAGGTTCCGGAAGCGGTTCCGGCGGTTCCGGCAGCGGGTCGCAACCGGTTCCGACTGCCACCCTGGGACAGCCCCTCCCCGCCTGGTCGGAAGGAATGCTGGACATCCATTTCATCAACACCACCACCGGCGAATGCACCTTCCTCATCTTCCCGGACGGGACGCAGATGCTGATCGATGCCGCCGGCTCGCTGGAAAAAACCGGTCTGGTGCGGGCGAACGCAACCGTCACCAACACGGGCATCCGCGCCCGCTGGGATCCCACCCGGGAAAGCGGCTGGCGCGTGGGACCTTTCCTAGCAGACTATATCCACAGCTGCATGGCCTGGACCGGCAATCCCACCCTCGATTATGCCGTTTTGACCCATTTCCACAACGACCATTTCGGCCGGCGGGACGGCGTGAACGGGAACGAACCGGTTTCCACGCTCTCCCCCACCTACGTGCTGCAGAGTTTCCCGGAAATGCTGGACACCTTCCCCGTGGGACTGCTGCTGGACCGCGGCTATCCGTCGTACGACTATCCCTTCGATATGGCCACCAAGGCCGGCAACGCCGCGAATTGCAAGAATTATATCACTGCCGTCAAATGGCATGTAGCCAACAAGGGGCTCCAGGCCGAGAAGTTCAAGGCCGGCTCCCGCAGCCAGATTGTCCTCAAAAAGAAAGCCGCTGATTATCCGACCTTTACGGTACAGAACATTGCGGTAAACGGAGAAATCTGGAATGGCGGAACCACAACCACGGCCACCCCTACCTTCCCGCCGCTGAGCGAGATTTCGGTGGCCAACCCGGCCAGTGTAGGCAATGCCGACAAATGTCCGGAAGAGAACCACTGCTCCATTGTCATGAAGATTTCCTATGGCAAGTTTGACTATTTTGCCGGAGGCGACGCCCAGTACGACGGCATGTCCACCTTTGAATGGAAAGACATGGAGACGCCGGTAGCCAAGGCGGCCGGCGAGGTGGATGTCATGAAAGCCGACCACCATGGCGTCACGAACACCAACGGTCACGGGTTCGTATCGTCCAAAACCGGCAAGACCGCCGAGGCGATGAAGTACCTCAAACCCAAATGCTGGATTGTCAACAGCTGGAACGACGAGCATCCGCGCCAGACCGTGTTCGAAGGCGTAGCCGCCTACTCCCCCGGAATGGACATTTTCATCACCAACACCTGCCCGGAAATGACGTCCTACGCACGCTGGAGCCAGGTGAAAGGCAGCAACGGCCATATTGTGGTGCGCGTGGCCCCGGGCGGCGCCCAGTACTGGGTCTATGTGCTCAGCGACAGTGACCGCAAGAAAAATGTGACCAAGATAAACGGTCCCTATACCTCCAAATAGATTCTATGGACAGAAGAAAATTCCTGGAGACCGCTGGTCTGCTGACCGCCGCCTCCGCCGGCGCTTCCCTGCTGGGAGGCTGTTCCTCCGGTGATCCGCTGCTCGCGGACGCCCGGGTCGATGTAAAAGAATCGTACCGCTGCCAGCTGCTGGTGGTGGGAGGCGGTCCCGCGGGGGTGTGCGCCGCCGTAGCGGCCGCCCGCCAGGGCATCCGGACCCTGCTGGTGGACAGTGGGAACTGTCTGGGCGGCATGGGCACCAAAGGCCTGGTGGGTCCGTTTATGACCTGCTACGATGCCAAAGGCGAACGGATGATCATCCGGGGCCTCTTTGAGGAGGTGGTGGACCGGCTGGTGGCCATCGGCGGCGCCCTGCACCCCTCCGGCATCCGCCAGGGGACGGAATTCACCGCCTGGATCAGCGAGGGACACGACCATTGCACCCCTTTCGACCCCGAACTCCTGAAAGTCGTGTACGACCACCTCTGCAAGGAAGCCGGCGTCAAGGTGCTCTATCATGCGAACTTCGTCCGGCCCATCATGAAGGGCAAACGGATCTGCGGCGCCGTCCTGCTGACACCCTCCGGGCTCGAAGCCGCCCGGGCCGATATGGTGATTGATGCCACCGGTGACGGGACCGTGGCCTATCGGGCCGGAGCGCCCTGCGTGTTCGGCGATCCGGAAAACGGACGCGTCCAGCCCGCCTCGCTCTTCTTCCGCATGAACAACGTGGACACCGACGCCCTGGTGGCCGAGGTGGTCCCCCATCTGCCCGAATTCCGCCGCGTAAACGGCGTGAGCTACCGCTGCCTGCACTGGCGGGTGGCCGAGGCCGAGGCGGCCGGCGAATGGGACCTGGCGCGCAAGAGCGTCAACATCTGGCGAAGCGTTGAAAAAGACCAGTGGGTGGTGAACTGTACGCGCATCCACGGGGTCGATGCCACCGATGCGGAAAACCTCACGGCTGCCGAGGAGGAGGGCCGCCGCCAGGTGCAGGAACTCATGCATTTCTTCCACAAATATGTACCCGGCTGCGAAAAAGCCACGCTGATGGGCACCGGTTCCACCATGGGCATCCGCGAATCCCGCCATGTCCATGGCGATTTCATCCTCCCGGTACAAGACCTCATCGAAGGGGTGGTCCCGGACGATGTCATCCTCCTCAGTGCCAATTCCATCGACGTGCACGGGGCGATGGGCGGACCGGCCGGCGGCCTGTACATGCCCATCCAGAAAGACCTGTACGGCATTCCCTACCGGGTGTTGCTGCCGGCGGGTGTGGATTCCCTGCTGCTGGCCGGCCGCTGCATCAGCGCCGATTCCGCCGCAGCCGGCGCCATCCGCGTCATGCCCCCGGCCATGGCCCTTGGCCAGGCAGCCGGTGAAGCCGCGGCCCTGTCCCTCAAGGCCGGCATCCAGCCCCGTGAGCTCGACTATGCCGACCTCCGTGCCGCCCTGCTGGCCGGCAAAGTTTGCCTGTCATAATACGTGTTTTGGGGGGAAACGCGTCGAACACTCTCCTATATCAAAAATTATTGTTATTTTTGTAGTAGCTGATTGGTTGCGCGTATGTTGCTGGAAATTTTCGGTTTTATGCACATGTCGGCCGCAGATATCCTGGATATCCTCATGGTGGCCGGCATCATCTACCTGGCCTTCCGGTGGATCCGGGGTTCGGCGGCGATGAACATCTTCATCGCCTTGATGACCCTGTTCCTCCTGCGGGTGGTGGTGGCGGCTTTCAACATGCAGCTGATGAGTGCCCTGCTGGGAACGTTCATCGACGTGGGCGTGCTGGCGCTGATTGTGATTTTCCAACCGGAAATCCGCCACTTCCTCAACCGCCTGGGCGCCCACAGGCTGGCCCGGACAAGCCAGTCCTTCCTGGGCAAGCTCCTGGGCATCAAAGAAAAAGGGATGGACAGCGAATTGGTCAAGGAGATTACGGAAGCCTGCCGGTCCATGTCGGAAAGCAAGACCGGCGCCCTGATCGTCCTTCCCCACAAGATTTCACTGGAATATATCATCGAAACGGGAGACCGGATTGACAGCATGGTCAACCGCCGGCTCCTGATGAACCTGTTCTTCAAGAATTCACCCCTGCACGACGGTGCGGTCATCATCAACGACGGACGCATCGTGGCCGCCCGCTGCACCCTGCCCATTACCGACCGGCAGGACCTTCCGGCCCGCTATGGCATGCGGCACAAGGCCGCCATCGGCGTAACGGAAGATACGGATGCGGACGTGATTGTGGTGTCGGAAGAGACGGGCGGCGTTTCTTTCGTGCACGGTGGAGTCCTTACGCCCATCCACAATATCAACGAGCTCAAGTTGTTGTTGAGCAAGTCATTGGACGAAAAAGACGAGGCGGGCGAACAGGCTGAATAACGGAAAAACGAACATGACAATAGACCGAAGGCTGGAAGAGAAATTGGGATTCGACAAGGTCAGGGCGCTGCTTTCTGACCGGTGCAGCACCGATTATGCCTTGCAGCGAATCGCCGAAGAGACCTTCTCCACCAAGGCCGCCGACATCCGCAAACGGCTGCTCCTTACCGATGAAATGCGTCTCATCGCCATGTTCGAAGAGACCTTCCCTACAACCGGTTACATCGATGCCCTTCCCTTCCTGGTTCCGTTGGAGAAAGCCGGTAGCAGCATCGACCTGCTCTCCCTGGGAAAACTCAAGACCCTGCTGGACACCGTCCGGCGTCTGGTCCACTTTTTCAGCAGCATCAAGGACGGAATCTACCCGAATCTCAAGCGGTTCAGCGCCAAAGTGATGACCTTCCCGGAAGTGCTCCGCCGCATCGATACCATCCTGGACAAATTCGGCGAGGTGAAAGATACCGCCTCGGACGAACTGTACGCCATCCGCAAGAGCATCCGCGACAAAGAGAGCGCGCTGTCCAAACGGGCCGCCGCCCTGCTGCGAAAAGCCATCGACGAGGGGCTGGCCGATGCCGATGCCGCCCTGTCGGTGCGCGACGGGAAACTGCTCATTCCCATCAACTCCTCCAGCAAGCGGAAGATGCCGGGATTCGTGCACGATACCTCCGCCACCGGCAAGACCACCTTTGTAGAGCCTGCGGAAGTCATTGAAATCCAGAACGAAATCAGCGAGCTCCATTTTGCCGAGACCCGCGAGATTGCCCGCATCCTCTATGCGTTCAGCGAATTCGTCCGGCCCTATGTGCCCGACCTGGAACAGGCCGCCACCTACCTGGGCGAAATGGATTTCCTGATGGCAAAGGCCCTGACCGCCCTGGACTTCAAGGCCGGAATGCCCGTCATTTCGGAAGACGGCCAGATGAACCTGCGCAAGGCGCGCCATCCCCTGCTGGAGCGGGCCCTGCACAAAGAGGGCAAGGAGATTGTTCCCCTCACGGTTACCCTGACTCCGCAGAAACACCTCCTGCTCATCTCCGGTCCCAATGCCGGCGGCAAGTCCGTTTGCCTGAAAACCACGGGGCTCCTGCAATACATGTTCCAATGGGGCATGCTCATCCCCACCTCCGAGACCTCGGAGCTGCCGGTGTTCGACCGTATCATGGTGAGCATCGGAGACGACCAGAGCCTGGAAAACGACCTCAGCACCTATTCTTCCTTCCTGGCCGATATGCGGCAGATGCTGGACCGTTCGGACGAGAAAACCCTCGTGCTGATTGATGAATTCGGCAGCGGAACGGAACCCACGGCCGGCGGCGCCATCGCCGAAGCCATCCTGGCAGAATTCGACAAACGCGGGGTGTATGGGGTCATTACCACCCACTACACCAACCTGAAACTGTATGCCGCCGGGGCCGAAACAGGCGTCATCAACGGGGCCATGCAGTTCGATGCCCAGCACATCGTGCCCCTGTTCCAATTGGAAATCGGCCTCCCGGGCAACTCCTTTGCCTTTGAACTGGCCCGCAAGATGGGGCTCCCGGAAGCCGTCGTCAAGGATGCCGAAACCCGTTCGGGTGAAGAATTCGTCGGGATTGAGCGCAACCTGCGCAAGATTGCCCGCAACCGCCGGGCCCTGGACGAGAAACTCCAGCACATCCGCAACACGGACAAGACGCTGGAATCCCTCACCGGCAAATACCAGAAAGAACTGGAGGGCATCCGCCAGATGAAAAAGGACATCCTGGACGATGCCAAACAGAAGATCGAGACTATCGAGGAGGGGAAATAACATGGTTGATCAGAACTACGAGAACTATCTTGCTATCGTCAATGAACACATTCTGGACTTCCTGCCGGAAATCGACAATAAAAGTATTACGTTGTATGACTCGATGAAATACTCGCTCATGGCAGGCGGCAAGAGACTGCGTCCGGTCCTGCTGCTCGGCGCCTGCGAGATGTGCGGCGGTGACGTCAACGCGGCGATTCCGTATGCATGCGCCATCGAATACGTCCATACATACTCTCTGATCCACGACGATCTTCCCTGCATGGACGACGACGATCTGCGCCGCGGCATCGCCACCAACCACAAGGTTTACGGGGAGGACATCGCAACACTGGCAGGCGACGGTCTGCTCAACTCGGCCTTCGAGGCGATGTACCGCGATATGTTCCTGTATTTCGATGATCCGGACGCTCTCAAAGCGCGCGTACGCGCCGCCTATGAGATCGCAAAAGGGGCGGGCTGCACCGGCATGATCGCCGGACAGGTCGCAGATGTCGAGTCGGAGGGCAAGGCGTGTTCGCCGGAAATGCTTGACTATATTCACCTGAATAAAACAGCCGCCCTGATCACAGCTGCCGTTCGTGCCGGCGCGATGCTCGGCAATGCAGACAAAAAGATGCTGGATGATCTGACCGACTATGCGGAAGCCATCGGCCTGGCATTCCAGATCCAGGACGACATGCTCGACGTGACCGGGACTGTCGAGGAACTCGGCAAGAACGTCGGCATGGACAAGGAACTCAGCAAGACAACCTATCCGGCGGTCCACGGCATGGATGCCTCCAAGGCACGCGCTGACGAACTGCACGAGCTTGCGCTCGACAGCATCGCTGATTACTACGACAACGCAGAATTCTTTATCAATATCGTGGAAGCGCTCCGCAATCGCAGGAAATAATTATTAATCATCATGAAATCATTACTGGCTTACAATTTTCCTGAAGATCTGAAAAACATGTCCGTGAAGGAGATGGAGCTGCTCGCTGTCAGTATCCGCGAATATCTGATCGACAGCGTGGCGAAGACAGGCGGTCATCTGTCCT
>ONIQ01000066.1 GCA_900317925.1 uncultured Bacteroidales bacterium
TATGATCCAGATCCTCCAGAAGGTATCGGAAAGCGAAGAATATAAAAAGCTGTGTCAGGCCGCGGCCATGAAGATGGTCACCGGCCTTTTTTCGGATCAAGGGCACACCTGGCGGCAGGCAGCAGCGAATATGAAAAGCCGGGCCATGTACGAGGCCCTGCGGAAAGAGCTCCAGGGAGAAGCCGGCCGGCGGCTGCGGGAACTGGTGGACGACACCACCTACCGGATCGTGACCCTTCCTTCCGACATCGGTCACCAGGTGGCCGACTATGTGTCCAGAGAATCCCTGAAAGGACGAAGGGCATCCGACCTGGAAGATGAAATCCGGCGGATGTTCCCGGACAAGACCCAGGCCAGGGCAGAGCTGATCGCCCGGACTCAGGTATCCATGACGTCGACCAACATGACGAGACAGAGGGCGGAACGCTACGGAATGAACTGGTACATCTGGCGACCGGTGGGAGGCGCTGCCGGTGACGGCCGGACCCGTGACAGCCATCGGATGATGGCCGGCGTCCTGGTCAATTGGAATGATCCACCGGCCCCGGAAACACTGTTCCCGACCCTAAACGCGGACGGGCGGCCACGGAAGAACACCCTCGGACATTATCATGCAGGCTGCTGCCCGAATTGCAGATGTTACCCGGAACCCATCGTGGACCTGGACCAGGTGGACTCCTGGCCGGCAAAGGTTTACTACGGAGGCCGGATTCAAAAGATGAACAAGACCGAGTTTGAAAGGATAATGTGATGCAGAAAGACGTAAGGAATAGGATTCTTACAAAGCTCCTCGTTACAAAGCTGCGTCTCACGGAAGCCATGCTGACGACGGACGCGTATCCCAAAGACCCGGATCCTAAGAACTGGCGGACAATCAAAGGGGCTCATGTCCATCTGTCTAACGGGGAAATTGACGGTGGCGCGGGCGGAAAATTCACAGGAAAAACGTGGAATAAGAGCAAGCCTGGGGAACAGGGAAGGAGCAATGGACGCGTAAAGGAATTGTTGGGAGTTGAGTACAAGCATCTTAAAGGGAAAGAGGCAATAAAAAAATTATTGTCAGAGCGCAACGGGTATGTCCGGAATGCTTATCATAACAAGCAACTAGGAGATATTGCGCTTGTTTACGGAAATGAAAAATTAGGGTTGAAACACATAATTGAACGACGAAAAAAGCAGGGATTTAATGACGAAATGATTAAATCCCTGCTTTATAACTTAGATGATGTAATTTCTAGCGGAAAAGTAAGCCGCTCTACAAAAGGGCGATCAACTTTTGAAATCTACAAGGACGGAAACGTAGCGATAATCAGTCCTACCCTTAATGGAGCGAATTTCAAGTTTATGTTAACAGCCTACAGAACCAAGAAAAGAAAATGACATCCAACCGGACGGACGCCATCCGGACAAAGCCGGCTCCCGTCATTAGTTTGCAGCAGTGGCGATTTTCTGCTGTCGGTTGAATGCCCTCGTTTAATAATTACCATCATCTAAGGCAAAAGTCAAGAAAAAACAGGAGTTCTTCCATGAGAACAAGTGATGAATTGGCCATCGGTATCAAGCTGAGCCGGCTGCAGCGGACCATGGCAACCGGAGCGAAAGCACCGGTTTTTTAATACCCATTTTTAGGAGGTGGTGCCCATGCGCGCGTTTTACGGGTCCCGGTTCTCGCCTCACATGACCCGGACCCCTGAAGGATTTTTAATCTGCCACAGCGTCCCGATCTGTCGGACCGGAACGCAGGAGTACCTGCCCCAGGAGATTGGAGTAGAAGAAGACAAACCAATCATTACGGCGCTTCGGACCCCGGCGGAAGTATTCAAACCGGCGGCCATTGCTTCCTTTGAGGGGAAGCCCGTGACGGACGAACACCCGCCCGTTGCACTTGATTCCAGCAATTACAGCGCCTACACCAAAGGCGCTGTACAGAACGTCCGTCGGGGAACCGGTGAGGACGATGATAAACTCGTTTGCGACATAGTCATCTATGATTCCACGCTGATCAGCAAGGTCGAGGCTGGGAAGCGGGAAATCAGCTGTGGCTATGATTGCAAATATATCCCGAATGGTGACGGGACCTATCACCAGGCTGACATCATCGGCAATCACGTCGCGATCGTTGACAGCGGCCGGGCCGGGCACGATGTGGCCATTAAAGACGCCAAACCTAAAGGAGGAAAAAGAATGGCAAAGAAAAGCATTTTGCAGCGCATGTTCGCGTCCTTCGTAAAAGATGCCGAGCCGGAAGAAATCCAGGAAGCGGCCAAAGCCGTGAGCGATGCCGAGAACGGACCGGACAAAGCACCGGATGCACCCGACACGGGAAAAGACGATGACCTGCAGGAAGTCATGGACACCATCGATGCCCTGAACGAACGGATTTCCAATATCGCGGCCTCGCGGAATGAAGCTCCGGACGACACCGAAGATGCGGATCCGGATGAGGAAGGACCTGACAACGCGACTGAATCCCTGGACGCCCTGGAAGATCAGCTCTCCCCTGACGATGAGGAAGAGGGAGACGACACCCAGGACAGCGATGACGGAGAAGAATCTGTGACTGTTGATCCGGAAAAGATCCAGGATGATGAAGACCCGACTCCTACTGATAACCAGGCAGTCGAAAAAGCGGTGGCTCTGCGTATCATCCGCAGCCTAAAGCCTATTGTGGCATCCATGCCTGCGGAACAGCGTCGTAAGGCATCAGACGCCATGAGCCGGGCCATTAAAAAGGTCCTGCGGGTTAGAGGAACCCAGCCTCTGGCCGGAGGATATGGCACTCTGACCAAACGCTCCGTAAAAGACACGGCTTACAACAAGATGGGCGATCCCAGGCTACCCTGGCCAGGCTTCCAGACACGGAGATGAAGTGTCCAGAACCCGCCCGGTAGCAGCCGACTCTGAAGAAATCAAATTCGGGGCCCCTGTGGCCCAGAACGATGATGGCAGCGTGGCTGCATGGACGGCATCCACCACGACCGAAAAATTCGCAGGCATCGCCATGCGTAAAGTAAAGGGCGCCACTGTGTGGCCGTCTCAGAATTTTGGGCCTTACAAGGCCCAGGAACCCTGCGACATCCTGCAGCGTGGCGGAATTTCCGTCATCTGCGCATGGGGCACGCCTCATGTAGGCGCAGACGTGTACGTGCGGACCAAAGTAGCTGACGGCACCAGCCCTGCTGGTGCGGCCCTGGGCGACCTTGGAGCTGCTGACGAAACCGGCAACTGCGTGAAGCTCACCGGTGTAAAATGGTCCTCCACTGCCGACGGACGGGGAGTGGCCGAACTGACTATGCTGACCCGTCAGGGCCTGTAAGGAGGAATAACATGAGGAAACAGTATAACCTGGCTGTCCCGCCCGTGCGCGGCGGCATGATCACCATGGATGCTTCCGCCGTATCCAGCGGGCTGGCATTTTTGGAGAGCGAACTGGAAAAAGTAGATTCCTCGCTGCGGGAACCCCCTGACCAACACGACCTATCCGCTGAAGTGTCCATGAGCATCAAGATCCAGGATCAGCTGCGGGGCGCCGTAACGAGCCGGTCCATCGAGGACATGTACAACACCGGTATCCGCCTGGATTATGACAAGTATATGGACATCAACACCTATAAGGGCCAGAGCGCCTACGGCACCACGGGCCTGCACAACACCATCCAGGGAATGAATGCCATGATGAACAACAACAGCATCCAGATTCTGGGAGAGAATGACAGCTTCGAGACCCACCAGTACACCTTCGGCGGCATCGCCGACACCTATGATCGTTTTATGATGGACGTGGCCGGGGCAGCAGAGACCCCGGTTACTAAACTTTTCGGACGCAGCCCCGCCGGTATGAACGCCACCGGTGAATCGGACATGTAGAACTACTACGACACCATCGAGGAAAAGCAGGAGAGCATCCTGCGGCCGATCTATGAGCTGACCCCCAATTGTTAGACCAAAAATCTAACAATTGGGGGTCAGTTTTTTATGGCAAAACACAACTATGAATTTAAGAAAAAAATAGTACTGG
>ONIQ01000020.1 GCA_900317925.1 uncultured Bacteroidales bacterium
CGCAAGTAGCGGTGCAAAGATAAGAAAAAAAAATTGGGGCCGGAGGGATACGAATGAAACTATTTGCTATATTTGCAAGTAACAAGAATGTTATAGTCCTATGGAAAGCCCCTTTATTTACGATCGGTATGTGACCGGAAAGCATTTTATCGGTCGCAAGGACAGTTGTACCATTCTGGGCAACCTGCTGTCGAACGGGGAACATGTTTGTATCTATGCCCCTCCCAAGACCGGGAAGAAATCCCTTATCCAGCAGACCCTGTTCAACATGCGCATCGGCGGAACACGGTTTGTGGTGGGCGAAATGAACCTGGTGAATGTCCGTCATCTGACCACCTTCCTGATCCGGTACGGTGCCACGGCACTCCGTAGTGTGGCCACCACGCCTGCCGAATATGCCGATCTTGTCCAGCGTTTCCTGGGTGATACCCATTTCGTGTTCGACCGTCGCCGCTTTGCTCAAAGTGAAGAGGTGGTGTCGCTGAACTGGGACCCGGACGAAAAGGATGTCTCCGAGATGCTGCGCTTCCCGTTCCGGATTGCCAGCGACCGGGGAGTAAAACTGATCCTGATCCTGAACGAGTTCCAGAATTTGGACCTGACGGAAGACGGTGACCATCTTTTCAAGTCGCTGAACTGCGTCATGAAAGAGATGCGTTCGTCGGGTACTACTTCCTGTTCGATGCTGCTCTGCGGGTCCAAGGTCAACGCGATGAAGAACATCTTCGAACAACGCCGCCGCTTCCATCGCCAGGTGGAACGGTTCGATATTCCCCGGGTTGAACCCAAGGATATTGTCGATAGCATTACCCGCGGCTTCCTTTCCAGCGGCAAAGTCGTAGAGAAAAATTTGCTTTTGGGGATGTGCAACCTCTTCCGCTGCCATTTGGGTTACATCTATCATTTTGTTTCTGTATGTGACTCACTTACAAAAGGTTATATTACGGAGGCCGTGATGATGGATGCCCTGAGAATCCTGGTGTCCATCCACGAGCCGCGTTACGTGACCATGATGGACGAACTGACGACATTTCAGGTGAACCTGCTTCTGGCATTCGTGGACGGCCATACCAAGTTCAGCAGTGCGGAAGTCATCCGCGACTATGGGCTTCATTCATCGGCCAACGTCCGGCGGCTGAAAGATGCGTTGCTCAAAAAGGAAATTGTTTCGTTGAATGAGAACGATGAACCGCAAATCATCGATCCGCTGTTCGATTATTGGGTAAGAAGGTATTATTTTGAAAAGAAACCGCAGTAATGGGGAAGAAAAAAATCGTGGTTTTGACCGGAGCGGGGGTAAGCGCCGAAAGCGGCATCAGCACCTTCCGCGACAACGGGGGATTGTGGGACCGGTACGATGTAAACGATGTGGCCTCCATCGACGGATGGTTCCGCAACCGCAAGCTGGTGCTGGATTTCTACAACCTCCGGCGTGCCGAGCTGGAAAAGGCACGCCCCAATGCCGCCCACCTGGCTATTGCCGCTTTGGAGAACCGCTATGAGGTAACGGTGGTTACCCAGAACGTGGACAACCTGCACGAGCGGGCGGGCAGCACCAAAATCATCCACCTCCATGGCGAACTTACCAAGGTCCGCCCCGAAACCGGGGTGTATGACAGTTCGTTCTCGGAGGCGGAAATCATCGATGTGGGGTATTCGGCGGTTCATTTGGGCGATACCGCCCCGAACGGGAGCCAGTTGCGCCCGCATATCGTTTTCTTCGGTGAAAGCGTCCCGAAAATTGATGCCGCGATCAGCGTGGTGGAGCGGGCCGATATCCTCCTGATCGTGGGTACCTCGCTGCAGGTGTATCCCGCGGCGGGACTGTACCGGTACGCCCCGTCGGGATGTCCGATTTATATCATCGACCCGAAAGAGGTTCCCGTGGCGGATCCCCGCATCACGCAGATCCGGGAGGTGGCTTCCCGCGGAATGGAAATTTTCCAAGAATATTTGGAAGGAAAATAATTTTTTTCTTACCTTTGCAGCCGCTATAAGAAAAGGAGGTGATAAAGCAATGATTATAGTCCCCATCAAGGAAGGTGAAAACATCGAACGGGCCCTCAAGAAATTCAAGAGGAAATTCGAAAAGACCGGTGCGGTTCGCGAAATGCGTGCCCGCAAGAACTTCGAAAAGCCGTCGGTGAAGAAGAGAGCCGCCCGCATGAAGGCGATCTACGTTCAGCACCTGCAGCTTCAGGACGAGCAGTAAGCCTCCCCTTTAGAAGAGTAAATAAAGATGTCGGAAATGCTTCCGGCATCTTTTTTTTGTGTATATTTGTACGTTCAGGCGCATTTGGCAATGGCAGAAAAGAAAACACGCAAGCATCCGATACTCCGGACCGTCCTTTTCTCGGTCCTGGGGTTGTGGGTGGCCGTTATCCTGGTGCTCCAGATTGCCCTGAACGGGACGGTCCTGACGTCGCTGGCCAACCGCTTCGTTCCCCGTTTCGTGGATGCTGACGTGCGTTTCGGCCGTATTTCGGCCTCAATGTTCCGCAGTTTCCCGTACCTGAATGTCACCGTGGACAGCCTGGCCGTGACGTATCCGCACGAACGATTTGCGGCCCATGACAGCCTGGGCGCTCCGTCCTTCCTGCGCAAATTGGGACGGGGTGCAAAGGCGGATACCTTGCTGTCGGCCCGCCGGTTATCTGCATCGGTCAACTACCTGACGCTTGTAAGCGGGCGGATCCGTGTCCGCCGGGCTGATCTGGACGGGCCGCGCATTTTCGCACACCGGTATGATTCCACGGCTGCCAACTGGGATATTTTCCACAAGGATACCACCGAAACCGAGGGGTCGGGTTTGCCGCCCGTAACGGTCCTGGGCGCCTCGCTTACCGGCCGGCCCATGGTGGTGTTCACCGCACCGGCCGATACCATTTTCGCTTCCATGCGCATGCGTAGGCTCGTTTTCCGCGGGAAAGCCGTCGTGGATAACATCCCGGCGAGCCGTTTCGGCCTGGAATTGGATACGATGTTTGTGACCGGCCGTCTTCCGGCCGATACCCTGGCCCTGGGCCTGGACCGCATCCGGATGAACCAGCGGGAAGACCATGTTGCTTTCGAAGTCGCCGCCAAGGCTTTTCTGGCCCTTTCCTCTGTAGGACGGATGGCCGTTCCCATCCAATTGGAAGGGAGATTCGGTTTCCCCCGCAAGGACGGATATCAGACCTTCTTCCTGCAGGATTTCAAGGCCCGGGTGGCCACGTTGGACCTGCATGCCGAAGGAGAAGCCGTGCTTCATTCGGACAGTACATATATAAAAGGAAATGCTGCCATCGACCGGTGCAAGATCGCGGAACTGATGGCGTTCCTGGGACCCAATTTCCCGGAGCTGAAACGCATCAAGACCGATGCGGCCGTGACCATGACCGCCCGTTGCGATGGGTGGTATCATCCGGCCGGAAAAAGGCTTCCGGCGATGGAAACGCGGCTGGAGATTCCCCGGTCGGTTCTGGCGTTCGAGGGGGTTCCCGGGCAGGGGACCATCGACATGGACCTGACCGCCCTGACCGACGGGAAGGGCCGCTTGGATGCCAACTTGAAAGACCTCTGCCTGGGTGTGCAGGGGATGGACCTGCAAGCCCGTGGAAAGGTCCGCGATATCCTGGGCGGGGATCCGCTCATCGACTTGCAGGCAGACTTGCAGGCCAATATGGGTGACCTGGTGCATTATCTTCCTGACAGTCTGGACATTTCGGCCAGCGGCAGATTGGCCGGAACCCTTTCCGGGAAGATCCGGCTGTCGCAGTTGAACCTGTATCAATTTTCGGAATCGAATCTGCGGGGAAAGCTGGAAAGCGGCGGAATTACGGTGGATGCACCCCGTTATGGACTCAACGCCTTCCTGGACCATGCGGTCCTGTCCCTGGGTCCGGTGCCCGAATCGAAGGACAGCACGGTGGGGCTGACGGCGAGCATCGATAGCCTTCGGGCCGTTTTCCGTGACAGTACCTTTATCCGTGGCACCGGGCTGGTGCTGGCGGCATCGAACCGAAAAAAGGCCCTGGACGGCCGCCTGACCGTGCGGAGCCTGGGCATGATGGATGCCGATTCCTGTTTTGTGGGCGCGTTCGGGATGCAGAATTCTTTCCGTTATGCCGAGGCGGGCAATGGCCGCATGCGGATACCGGAGATGTCCTTCTCCAGCAACAGCCGCGGCATTTTCATGCGGCAGGGCGTGAACCGCTTCGGCGTCCGGGATGCGAAGATTTCCGCATCGGCGCGCCGCAGGGCGGTCCGGGACGCCATCCGCCGCAAACAACTGCTGGATTCCCTGGAGCGCGTGTATCCTGGCGTGCCGCGCGACTCCCTGTTTGCGCGGATGTTCCGTGACCGTATGGCTGGGATGAGGCTGCCGGACTATTTGAGTGACAAGGACTTCCAGGACAAGGATATAGACCTTCGCCTGGGTGAATCGGTGGCGAAATACTTCCGGGAGTGGGCACTTTCCGGGAAACTGGAAATCGGCGGCGGGCGCATCATGACCCCCTATTTCCCGCTTCGGAACGAACTGTCCGATATCGGCGGATCCTTTACCAACGACGGCATCACCCTGCGGAACGCCACCTTGCAGAGCGGCGGGTCCGATGTAAGTGCAAGCGGCTCCATCACTGGATTGCAGCGGGCGCTGACAGGCCGCCGGACCAAGGGACACCTGAAACTGGATTTGCGGATGACCTCGCAGCGGCTGGATGCCAACGAACTGCTTACCGCCTATTTCTCCGGCGCGCAATTCGTCCCCCCGGCAGAGACGGCCGCGCTGGAAGACCTTTCCGACGAGGAGTACCAGCGGCAACTGGATGCCGGGCAAAAGGCCGCGGTGGAACCGGCCGGTAGCCCGCTGATCGTGGTGCCGGCCAACTTAACTGCCAAGGTGTCGCTCCAGGCCAATGAAATTGATTATTCCGACCTGAATATCAACTGGATGGCTTCGGATATCCTCATGAAAGAACGTTGTATCCAGCTCACCAATACCCTGGCTACTTCCAATATGGGCGATATCTATTTTGAGGGTTTCTATTCCACGCGTACCAAGAAAGACCTGAAAGCCGGTTTCGACCTGACCCTTTCCGATATTACGGCCGATAAGGTAATCACCCTCTTCCCGGCCGTGGACAGCATTTTGCCCATGCTGAAGTCTTTCAAGGGTATGCTGGATTGTGAAATGGCGGCCACGGCAGACATCGATACCAGCATGAATATCGTCATGCCCAGCGTGGATGGCATTGTGAAAATGAACGGTACCAACCTGGAATTGGAGGAAAGCGGAGAACTGCGGGAAATCGCCAAAACGCTGATGTTCCGGAACCGCAGCGGCAGCACCATCGACGACATGTCGGTCCAGGGCATCATCCGGGACGATTTGCTGGAAGTGTTCCCCTTTGTGCTCAGCGTAGATCGTTATTCCCTGGCCATGAGCGGCGTACAGCATTTTGACCAGCATTTCCAGTACCACATTTCTGTCCTGAAATCGCCAATCCCGTTCCGTTTCGGTATCAATATTTTCGGAAATTTCGATTCGTGGAAATGGAAGTTGGGCAAAGCCTTGTACAAGAGCGCCGATGTTCCGGTGTTTACCGCACAGGTGGACACGTTGAAATACAACCTTATTAATTCCATCCACAACATTTTTACACGAGGGGTAGATATCGCCGTTGAACGGACCCGCGCTTTGCAGGATTCTATCGCCGTACGCAAGGAGCAGGTGGGCCTGGTCCGGGATTATTTGAGCCGGACCGCGGACGCCCAGGTGGATACGCTCATGCGATCGCGTCTGGATTCGTTGAAGTCCGGCCGCGCGGTCATGGAACCCATGCCGGGAGAAAAGAAAGAAGATGAATAGCAAGGATTATCTTGAAGTAAGCATTCGCGTGCAGCCGTTTTCAGAAGAATCGGCTGAAATCGTGGAAGCCTTTGTGGCAGATCTTCCGTTCGACTCTTTTGTCGTCGAGGATCCTTGTTTGAAATGCTATATCCAGGCGTCCCTGTTTGAGCCGGCTGCCTTGGAGGAAGCCCTTGCTGCGTGCGGAAGCCCGTCGTGGACCTCCAGGGAAGTCCAGGGAGAGAACTGGAACCGCACCTGGGAGCAGGAGGGTTTCACGCCTATCAGCGTCGATGGGAAGGTCTGGGTGGTGCCCGCCGGCAGTGCGAAGGTCCGCGGCGGCCGTTTCCACATTGCGTTGCTGCCCGAAATGGCTTTCGGGACCGGACATCACCAGACCACCTGGCTCATGCTCTACGCCATGCTGGGCTGTGAAGGCCTCATCTGGGGTGGCCGGGTGGTGGACCTGGGCTGCGGAACGGGGGTGCTGGCCATCTTGGCGGCGAAAATGCGGGCCGCGCAGGTAGATGCCATCGATATCGATGAGGTGGCGGTACAATCGGCCCGGGAGAATGCGCGCCTGAACCGGGTGGGTTCGCGGATTGCGGTGACCTGCGGGGACGCGTCCGCCCTCGACGGCGGCCGGTACGATGTCATCCTGGCGAATATCCATCGGAACATCATCCTGGATGCGCTTCCGCGGATGAAAGCGGCTCTTGCAAGCGGCGGTGTGGTGCTCCTGAGCGGGTTCTATTATGCCGATGCTGAAGCGATTCTGGAGGAAGCCCGCGGGCTGGGGCTGGCCTCGGAGGCCGACATTCTTACCCGGGAGGATCCGGACGAAAACCCGCAGGCCTGGGCCTGTCTGGTGCTACAATCGCAAAAATAATTTTGCAAATTCGGCACAAATTCGTACCTTTGCAGTCCCTTAAAAGATTATATGTCCGCTAAGCTACTGACTAAGAGCTATTTAAAGATAGCCGCTTACGGATCAAACGATAAAAAGTTTTGTTTTTATGTACGCAATCGTTGACATTGCAGGCCAGCAGTTCAAAGTAGAAGCTGGAAATGAGATCTTCGTGCAGCGCCTCGCTGCCGCCAAGGATGCCTCCGTCGAGTTCGACAAGGTGCTTCTGGTGGACAATGAGGGTGCGGTGAAGGTTGGTGCCCCTTATGTAGAAGGTGCCGTTGTCAAGGCCACCGTCCTGGACGACCAGGCCAAGGCAGACAAGGTACTTGTTTTCAAGAAAATCCGTCGTAAAGGATTCCAGAAGCTGAATGGCCACCGCCAGAAGCTCACCAAGATCCGTATCGATGCTATCGCTTAATCATTAGGAGGAACTAATTATGGCACATAAAAAAGGTCAATCCAGTTCGAAGAACGGTCGTGAATCCCAGAGCAAGCGCTTGGGTATCAAGAAGTTCGGTGGTGAGGTCGTAAAGGCCGGTAACATCCTCGTCCGTCAGCGCGGCACGGTACACAACCCGGATCGCAATGTGGGCATCGGCAAGGATCATACCCTGTATGCCCTGGTGGACGGTACCGTCAAATTCACGAAGAAGAGAGAGAACAAGTCTTACGTTTCCGTGGTTCCTTTTGAGAACTAGTACTCGGAGATTTGTACAATCGTTAAAGGGGACTGGCACTTCGGGTACTCGGGTGCAGTCCTTTTTTTGTTTTATAGCAAGAGATTATGCTTACACTCAAATTGCTTCGCGACGATCCGGAATACGTGATCCGCAAGCTTGCCGTCAAGAATTTTGACGCGCGCACCATTGTCGAGGACATCATCCGCCTCGACGCCAACCGCCGTTCGATGCAGGCCGAGAGCGATGCCCTGGCCTCGCAGCAGAAGCAGAAGGCGGCCCTGATCGGCGGCCTCATGAAGGAAGGCCGCAAGGAAGAAGCCGAGCAGGCCAAGCAGGAAGTGGCTGCCTTGAAGGCCCGTTCCGCCGAACTGCTCGCTGCCGCCGACGAGAATAACAAAGAACTCGAGGCCAAACTGGTCCTCCTGCCCAATATCCCGTGCGACCTGGTCCCCAACGGCAAAGGCGCAGAGGATAACCTCGTGGTGAAAATGGGCGGTCCGGAGGTGAATCTGCCGGAAAATGCCCTCCCGCATTGGGAACTGGCCAAGAAATATGATATCATCGACTTTGACCTGGGCGTGAAGCTTACGGGTGCCGGTTTCCCGGTTTACAAGGGAAAGGGTGCCAAACTGCAGCGCGCCCTCATCAACTTCTTCCTGGACGTGAATACCGCCGCGGGGTATAAGGAGGTGGAACCGCCGGTCATGGTGAACGCCGCGTCCGGTTTCGGTACCGGCCAGCTGCCCGACAAGGAAGCCCAGATGTACTATGTGGGGCTGGACGATTTCTATCTGGTTCCTACCGCCGAGGTCCCGGTGACCAATATTTTCCGCGATGAGATCCTCGCCGACAATGCTTTCCCGCAGAAACTCACGGCCTATACGCCCTGCTTCCGCCGCGAAGCCGGATCCTATGGCAAGGATGTGCGTGGCCTAAACCGCCTGCACCAGTTTGACAAAGTGGAAATCGTCCGCGTGGAGAAGCCGGAAGATTCCTATGCCGCCCTGGACGAAATGATTGCCCACGTGGAAGGAATCGTGAACAAACTGGGCCTGAAGTACCGTATCCTGCGCCTGTGCGGCGGCGATATGAGCTTCACCTCGGCCATTACCTACGATTTCGAACTCTGGAGCGCTGCCCAGGGCCGTTGGCTGGAGATTTCTTCGGTTTCCAACTTCGAATCCTACCAGGCCAACCGTCTGCACCTCCGCTACAAGGACGAGAATGGCAAGACCCAGCTCTGCCACACCCTGAACGGCAGTTCGCTGGCTCTTCCGCGTGTCGTAGCCGCCTTGCTCGAAGACAACCAGAAAGAAGGTTATATCGAGATCCCTGAAGTCCTGCGTCCGTACACCGGTTTCGACCGCATCGACTGATGCCGGACGAGAAAATCATATTAGGCATTGACCCCGGAACCAACTTGCTTGGTTTCGGGGTTATCCGTGCCTTGGGCCGAAAGGCGGAGTATGTGGACATGGGCATCCTGGACATCCGCAAGGAGAAGGACGCCTATGCCAAAATCCATGCGATCTGGGAGTTTACCGGTCAGTTGTGCCGGAGTTATCATCCGGATATTCTGGCCGTGGAATCGCCTTTCTATGCCAAGAACGCCCAGGTACTCTTCAAACTGGGCCGTGCCCAGGGAGCTGCCATCACGGCGGCGGTAGCAGCCGGACTGGAGGTCTATGAATATGCACCCCGCAAGGCTAAAGAGGCGATTGTGGGAAATGGCGCCGCTTCCAAGGAGCAGGTGGGAATGATGCTGGAAAAGACGCTTGGGGTGATCTTGAAGGCCGAACACCTGGATGCGACCGATGCCCTGGCCATTGCCATGTGTCACTTTTATGAGATGACATCGCCGCTGGCCGGCAAAAGCGGTGGAAAAGGATGGGAACAGTTCTTGAAGGATCATCCGGAAAGAATCAAATAAAGCTTTTCCCGGTTAAACCGGAAGCCCGTTTTCTTGTCAATATAATTGACAATGTTTTTATTTATGAAGGGATTTTGCATCAAGCAGATGTTTGCAGGTGCCGCCGTTCTCGTGCTGGCGCTTGTTTTTTGTATTCCGGCTTCCGCACAGGGCGGTAAGGTGACGGCTACGCTACAGGACGCAGCCAATGGTGAAGCAATTGGATTCGCGACGGTATCCTTAACCAAGGCGGGTTCGAACAAGGCCCAGAAATACGCCTTGTCGGACGACAAAGGCCGTGCGGTCCTGGAGAAGGTAAGCCCTGGTACCTACACGTTCAAGGCGGAAATCCTGGGGTACAAAGCCATTTCCCGGGAGGTAAACGTTAAGGGGCACGTGGATCTGGGCGTGCTGAAGATGGAAACCGACCGTCAGGTGCTGGACGCCGCTTCTGTAAGCGCTGCCGGCAATCCCATCATCATCAAGAAAGATACGGTAGAGTATAACGCTTCCTCGTTCAAGACTACCGACAACGACATGCTGGAAGACCTCCTGAAGAAACTCCCGGGTATTGAAGTAGGGGAGGACGGTTCCATTACCTCCAATGGCAAGACCATCAGCAAAATCACCATTGACGGAAAGACCTTCTTCCTGGACGATCCGCAGCTGGCGTCGAAGAATATTCCCGCCAAAGCCATCCAGAAGTTGAAGGTGGTGGACAAGAAATCGGAGCAGGCCCAGTTTACGGGGATTGACGACGGAGACGAGGAGACCATCATCGATCTGTCTTTCCATCCGGGCATGAAACAGGGTTCTTTCGGGAATGTGATGCTGGGTGGCGGTCATGACGTGCCGGCTGCGAATGCGGGCAAGGGGGACTATCGTTTCCAGGGTGCCGCCTTTGCGGGCAAGTTCGCCGACAAAAGCCAGATCAGCATCATCCTGAACGGGAACAATACCAACAACCGGGGATTCAATGATCTGGCCGGCGGCATGATGCAAGGCATGCGCGGCGGCGGAGGCGGCATGGGCCGGGGCGGTGGCGGATTCGGCCGCGGAAACGGTATCACCACGTCCTGGATGGGCGGTGTGAACGGCGCCTTCGACCTTTTCGACGACAAGATGAAACTGGAAGGGAACTATCTCTACAACGGCTCCGAACGGGCGGTGGAAGAGTCCTCCTATAAGGTGACCTATCGGGACGACGGGACCAGCCTGATCAATTCCTCGGATGGCTGGAGCAATACCAACAGCTACGGCAATCGCATCGGTTTCCGGATCGACCACAAATTCTCCGAGAATACCTCCATCCTTTTCCAGCCGCAGGTGAACTGGGGCCGGGGCAATTTCAACGAGTACTCGGACTCCCGGACCTGGAATGCCGATGCCGCCGGTAACCAGACCCTTACCAACGAAGGCTTCAACTTCAACGGCGGTAAAAACAACAACTGGCAGGCCAATGGTTTCCTTTTGTTGCGCCAGAAACTGGGGAAGGCCGGCCGGACCCTCTCGTTCTTCGGTCGTTACAACTTCAGTAACAACGACTTGAACGGACTGAACCAGAGCCTCACCACCTATTACAAGCAGGGCGCGCAGCGGGATTCCGTGGTGAATCAGCGCTACGACCAGAACAGCAAGAGTGCCAGCCTGTCGGGCCGGCTCAACTACACCGAGCCCCTGGCCGAGCATTGGTTCCTGGAGGGAAATTATAGTTTTGGCTGGAGCCGTTCCAAATCCTACAAGAATACGTACGACGGCCTGGATATTCCTGACTTCAAGCACAACTATGATACCTGGACGGGGGACAAGACCGGGATCCCGAACCCTACTTTCTCCAACAACATAGAGAATGTCCACATCACCCAGCGGATCGGTGCCACCCTGGTTTATCAGATATCCGGCCTGCAGGCGCAGGTGGGCATGAGTGCGAACCCGACCCGGATGACCAACTCCACCACCCGTCACGGCAAGGAGCAGAACTACGAGAGCAACGTGGTCAACTGGGCACCGAATGCGATGATCCGCTGGGATGCGAGCGAAAGCACCAACTTCCGCCTCTTCTATTTCGGACGTTCGGCCCAGCCGTCCACTTCGCAGTTGATGCCGGTGCCCGACAATACCAACCCGCTGCGCGTGAGTTTCGGTAACCCCTACCTGGAACCGTATTTCAACCACGATATCCGTTCCGAATTCCGCTACTCGAACCGGAAGAAATTCACTTCCATGAACCTTACCCTGGACGGCGGCATGGTCCAGAGCCCCATCGTGAACGCTACCTGGACAGACTTGCAGGGCGTGTCGTATTCCTTCCCGGTGAATGGCCCCAATTCCTTGCGCATGAGCGCCCGTATGTTCTTGAACGTGCCGGTCTTGAGCAAGAACTTCACGCTCTCCAACTTCCTCAATGCCAATTACAACAGCATGGGTTCCTATATCGGCAGCACCCGGTTCGACATGACACCGTACTACAAGCAAGGTGAATTTGATTACGATTCCTTCCACCGGGACTATCCCAATCTGGACTATTCGGACAAGTTTACCTTGAACAAGACCCGCTCCCTGAGCGTTTTTGAACGCATCCGCCTGACTTGGCGCAATGATGTGGTGGAATTGTCCGGCGGTGCGCATACGCGCATGTCCAAGGCCTGGTACACGGTGGTGAACAATGCTTCCAATGCCAACATGACCTGGAACAACCAGGCTCATTTTTCCATGAACTGGACCCTTCCGGCCGGTCTGGGCCTGGTGTCTGAGTTCCGCTACAATTGGTACAACGGTTATTCTACGGATCAGCCTTCGGAATATGTGCTGAACGCCACGATTACCAAACTCCTCTTTAAGAAGAAGGTGACGTTGGCCGTGAATGCCTACGACATCCTGAACCAGGCCAAGAACCTGAGTGTGTCGGATACGGCCAACTATCATACGGAAACGCGCAACAACACGCTGGGACGGTATATTGTCCTTTCGCTGACTTACCGCTTCGGTACTTTCGACGCCTCCAAGATGCGCGGTCCCGGTGGCCGCGGTCCGGGCGGTATGGGCGGTCCTCGCCGCTAAAGGTTTAACCGCGTCTGGTCAGTATGCGAACGGCCAGGGCGGTCAGGAGCAGGAAAAACAACAGCGAACAGAGGCGGCCGATGATGTCGCCGTTCTGGACAAAGAAGGTTTGACAATCCTCCAGGGCAATTTCGCCTTGGAGGATTTCTTTGGTCCACCAGGAAGTCTGGGCCAGGATATCGCCCCGCGCATCGATGATGGCGGACAGGCCGGTATTGGCGCAGCGGGCGATGGCCCGGCGCGTTTCGATGGCCCGCAGGCAGGCGTAACTCAGGTGCTGGCGGTAGCCCGGCGTATCGCCCCACCAGGCGTCGTTGGTGATGATGACCAGCGCCCGGGCGCCGGCTCGAACGTATTCCGTGCAGAACTCGCCGTAAATGGACTCATAGCAGATGGCGCAGCCCAGCGGTACGTCCCCGCAGGAAAGCGTCGTGCGCGTTTCCTGGCCCACGCAGCGGCCCATCACACCGCCCAGCAGGTCGTCCAGCGGGCGGAACACCTTCGGGTAGGGCATCATCTCCACGCCCACCACTAACTTGCTCTTCAGGTAGGTCTCGCCGGTACCGGCCATCACCGCCAGGTTATGGGAGTGGTACCACAGGTTGTCGTGCAGGAACCGGGCGTTCGGGGAAGGTCTTTCGGCCGATTCAATCCGTGTGTACCCCGATGCTCCCAGCATCACGTGCGTGCCGGGGAATTCTTCCTGCAGGGCTGTGAAGCGCCGCCAGGTGCGGCTTTCGGCCGGGAAGCCGGTGATGATATCGTTGGTAAAGGTTTCGGGCGAGAGCAGCAGGATGTTCCCCGCCGTATCGGTCCGTCCCCGGAGCGCCTGGCGGAACTGGTCTTCCAGGATGGCATTCTGCTCATCCTGGCTCAAAGCTTCGAATTTGTGATACGGGTCGATGTTGGGTTGGGCGATGATCACGGGCAGTTTCTCCTGCGGCTCCTCGTACCGGGCGAACAGGACCATCGAAACGGCCACCGGCGCGGCCAGCAACGCAACAAGTCCGATAACGGCGGCCGCTCTGGCCTTGCCGTTCCAGCGCTGCCAATTTCCGTTGGACAAGCTGACCATCATCCCGAAGACCGACAGATTTACGGCCCACACCCAGAGCGAGCCTCCCAGGGTGCCGGTGTATTCGTACCATTGCACCAGGCCGGTAGATCGGGCGAAAGCGTTTCCCAGCACGAGCCAGGGCCAGGAAATCTGGGCCGATGTCAGGTACCACCGTTCCCAGGCGATCCACGCCAGGGCCAGAAAGAGGTAGGGAACCACCCCCGTGAAGTGCTTCTTGGACAGGCGGAACAGCCCGAAAATCAACGACATCTGCAAAGCATTGGCAAAGATGGCAAACAGCCCGCCGCCAAGGGTGGCGTTGCACACCCAGAAGGTCGTGGCGGCATTCCACAGCACGAAGATTCCGTAGTGCCAGGGCCACAGGCGCCGGATGCCGGTCTGTGAGGCGATGTGTTCCAGACAAAGCAGGGGGACCCAACCGATCAGGGCCAGCCAGCCGCAGTGCGGTACCAGGAAGGGTATCGACATCAGCAAGACCGTCAGGGCCGCAAGCAGCAGGAACAATCGTGTCGGATGATTCATATTTTACAAATATATGAATTATTTTTTAGTATCTTTGTAGGAAATGGTGAGGAAAGATGTTGATTGATATACTTAAATCCTATCTGATTGGTATTTGTGCGGCGGCGCCGCTGGGACCGATTGCCATCCTGGTGTTGCAGAAAACCCTGCATTACGGACACCGGGGAGGCTTCACGTCTGCTCTGGGGTCCACACTGGTCGATACCACCTATGCCATCATCTCCATCTTTGCCCTGGCTATCGTAAAGGAATTTGTGAACGTGCACCAGAATACCCTGCTGATCATCGGTGGCGTCATCCTGATGGGCGTGGGTTATTCCATGGCCATGCGTGACCCGTTCCGCAAGATGAAAGAAGATGGCGGCGCTCCCGCTGCAACGTGGAAAGACTTTGTCCAGGCTTCCCTGACGGCCATCTCCAATCCGGGTGCCATCTTTATCATGCTGGCTCTCTTTACCTTCTTTAATGTAGGCGACCAGCCGCAGGATTTGCGTGTGGCACCCCTTATCATTGCCGTAGCCATGGGGTCGGCAACCTGGTGGTTCTGCTTTACCTGGGTGTTCAGCCGTTGGCGCAATTCATTTAAATTCAGCACGTTGATGTGGATCAACCGAATCAGTGGCATCCTCATCGGCATTATCGGCCTTGCGCTGCTGGCCGAAGGTATTTATCAAATCGCATTCTGAGAAAATGAAAAAGGACGAAGAAAAGAAAGGTTTCTTTCACAACTGGATTGTCAAGAATTTGCTTTGGGCGGTGGTGGCCATCGTCGCCATCCTCCTGCTCTCGGCTTTCCTGCTGTCCCGGATTACACATCATGGGAAAGTGATCAGGGTGCCCGATTTTACGGGGATGACGGTGAACCAGGCGGACCAATATGCCCACGACGCATCGCTGCGGATCGATATTGCCGATTCCGTTTTCGTGAAGCGGATGGCCCGCGGCGCGGTGTTCAGCCAGAATCCCAAGCCGGGTGCAACGGTCAAGACCGGCCGCCGGGTAATGCTTACCATCAACGCCATGAATGCCAAAAAGGTGAGCATGCCCAACCTGGTGGGGTATTCCATGCGCCAGGCCAAGGCGGAGCTGAACTCCCGCGGCCTGACCCTGGGCCGTTTGCTCTATGTGGATGACATGGCTACCAACAACGTCCTGCGCCAACTCTACAAGAACCGTCAGATAGAAGCGGGCCGGATGATTGACAGCGGTTCCGAGATAGACCTGATGGTGGGCCTGAACGACACCGACAACCAGACCTATATCCCCGATGTGACGGGCATGAAATACCTTCGCGCGGTAGATGTGGTTCATGATAATTCTTTGAATATCAAGGCGCTGATCTTTGATAAAAGTGTCAAGACCTACGCCGATTCCATCAATGCCCAGGTGTGGAAGCAGGCTCCCCAGCCTTCCAAGGCGCCCATCCTCATGGGCTCCGACGTGTCGCTGTATCTGTCGGTCGATCCTGATCGCACGCTTCCTTTGAACTAGTATCCGATGGACGAGGAAAAACGCTACCTGGAGCCGGAGGAGGCCGTCGAGGACGAAGAGCAGGGAATGTTCGAGCATTTCCGGCTGGACGTAGATGGCGGCCAGGAACCCATCCGGGTAGACAAATACATGTCATCCCACCTGGAGGATACGTCCCGTCACCGCATCCAGTGCGCCATCAAGGCGGGGTATGTTTTCGTGAACGGGAAACTCGCCAGGGCGAATGTCATCATCCGCCCCGGCGATGTGATCCGGTTCATGATGCCGTATCGCCGCCGCGGCGTGGATATCATCCCGCAGGACATTCCGCTGGATATCGTCTATGAAGACGAGGATGTACTGGTGGTGAACAAGCCAGCCGGGATGGTGGTGCATCCGGGTCACGGGAATTTTGACGGCACGCTGGTGAATGCCTTGGCTTACTATCTGCGCCTGCCTGTGCCCGACGGTGACGAACGGGCGGGGATCCTGGTGCATCGGATCGATAAAGATACGTCTGGCTTGCTGGTGGTGGCGAAGAACGACGAGGCGCAGATGCATCTGGCCAAGCAGTTTTTCGACCATTCCATCGAACGGAAATACACCGCCGTTGTGTGGGGGAACATCCGCGAGGACGAGGGAACCATTGACGGGAACATCGGCCGCGACCCCAACGACCGGCTCCGTTACCGGGTCTATTCGGACCCCGAGAAGGGCAAACATGCCGTGACGCATTACCGCGTGCTGGAGCGCTTTGGCTTCGTGACGGTGGTGGAATGCATCCTGGAGACGGGCCGCACGCACCAGATCCGCGTGCACATGAGCCATATCGGCCATCCGCTCTTCAACGATGAACGGTATGGCGGAGCGGACATCCGGCAAGGCACCATCTACGCCAAATACAAGCAGTTCATCCGCAATTGTTTCGAGATTTGTCCGCGACAGGCCCTCCACGCCCGTACGCTGGGCTTTGTCCACCCCCGTACGCGGGAATGGATCCGTTTCGATTCACCGCTGCCCGCCGACATGACCGCCCTCATCGACAAGTGGCGCCGCTACGCTGCCAATATGGTGCCGGACGAGGAGTAGGTGCAGGGCGGGAACGTCCAGGCCGCGGCCTAGGATCGTTCCGTCATCCCCGATCAGGAATAGTTTCGGTGTAGTCAATACCCCATAGAACTGCTGGAAACCAGAGGTGAGTTCCGGGTCCCACAAGTGGATGACCTTGGCAGGAAAATCGTTCTTGCGGGCTTCTCTCCAGGTCTTTTCCGAATCGCCCACATATACGGCATACAGATCGGCCTCGCACGGATGATCGGTCAGGTATCGCGTCAGAACGGGCGTGGTCATCTTGCACAAAGCACAGTCGGTATCGTAGAAATACAGGATTTTGGGATGACCGTCCGCGGTGGGAAAGGACAGGGACGACCCGTCGGGTGTGAACAAACTGACCGGCGGCGCCTGCATCCCGATCAGGGAAGACCGGTTGAATGATGCAAACACCTGTGCGTCCGTGAATTCATCGTTTGTTTCGAAGGAAACTTTTCCGGGAGAAAACCACTGGTCGAAAAGATGAATGGCCACGGCCTCGTCGCCCATGACGGGGGAATGGCGGTAGTGCGCGTAGAGTTTCCGGGCGGCGTGATCGCGAATTTCCTGCAGGGTGACCGTCTCCAGGATAAAATCGCATTCCTGCTCTTTCACCGCAGTGCTTTCCCGCTCCAACGCCTTTACATATTCCTCCAACTTCGCATCCAGTTTCTTCCACGTCGAATCCGGAACAGCAAGTTCCGGTGTGACAGCAGAAGCGGAAGAGCTCCGAGGAGCATTTCCCCAAATTCCCTGCTCCGAGGAGCCTTCCGCTTCTGCGGAACCGGTAATGGCCGAAGCCGCTTCTGCGGAACCGGCAATAGGCGAAGCCGCTTCTGCTGTCATCAGACAACAGAGGCAGAGAATGCCGGCTATGGGGAACAATTGTTTCATCAGAGGACGCTACCGGTGCGGAAGCACCACACCATCGGACAGGAAAAGCGACGTATCGCCTTTGTGCTGCAACAGGTCGCGCACGGCGGAAGAAGAAATGTGGGCGAATTCCTGTGCCGTCGGGATGATGAGGGTTTCAATATCGGGTGCCAGCCGCCGGTTGGCATCGGCGATGGACCGCTCGGTCTCGAAATCCAGCATGTTCCGCACGCCGCGGACGATGTGATGGATGCCGAGTTCACGACAGGTATCCACCGTGAGGTTGCTGTACTGGATGACGCTTACGCCTTCCAGCCCCTTAATGGCCTGTCGGATAATGTCTTCGCGTTCGTCCATGGTGAAAAACCCCCGTTTGTCCTGGTTGATACCGATGGCGATGACCACCTCGTCGAACATGGTGAGGGCGCGCCGGAGGATATTCAGGTGGCCGGCGGTAAAGGGATCGAACGATCCCGGGAACAGTGCTTTCTTTTTCATCAGAGTTGCCAATCGATGGGTTCTTTTCCCTGCGCGGCAAGCAGGGCGTTTGCTTTCGAGAAATGCCGGCAGCCGAAGAAGGCTCCCCGGGCCAGCGGAGAAGGATGCGCCGCCAGCAGCACATGGTGCCGGGACGTGTCGATAAGGTCCGCTTTGCTGCGGGCGAAATTGCCCCAGAGCATGAATACGATTCCCTCGCAATGGTCGGACAGGTAGCGGATGACGGCATCGGTAAATTCGGTCCAGCCGATGCCGGCGTGAGAGGCGGGCTGGCCCCCGCGCACGGTAAGGACGCTGTTCAGCAGGAGCACGCCCTGGCGGGCCCAGGGCTCCAGGTCCGGACTGCCGCTCATGCGGATGCCCAGGTCGTCCTCGATTTCCTTGAAGATGTTTTTCAGCGAAGGCGGAGCCGGGACGTTCCGTGGAACGGAGAAAGACAGACCCATGGCCTGGCCGGGACCGTGATAGGGATCCTGGCCCAGGATGACCACCTTCACCTGTTGGACAGGAGTAAGGTCAAAGGCCCTGAAAATCTGGCTTCCGGGAGGGTAAATGACGTTGCCGGCGGCCTTTTCCTGGTGGAGCCGGCCCACCAGGGCGGCGAAATAGGGTTTTTCGAATTCGCCCTGAAGCGCCTGCTTCCAGCTGGGTTCTATCTTAACATCCATGGTTTAGAAGATATGCTTGACCACGTCCTGGATGGTCTTCACGTAGACAAAGGTAAGACCTTTTACGTAAATTTCCTTGATATCTTCAATATCTTTCTTGTTTTCTTCGCTCAAAAGGATGGTGTGTACGCCGGCACGTTTGGCCGCCAGGATCTTTTCCTTGATGCCGCCAACCGGCAGCACGCGGCCGCGGAGGGTCATTTCTCCCGTCATGGCGATACCCTTCTTCACGGGCTCGCCGCGCAGGGCGGAAATCATCGAACTCACCATGGTGATACCGGCGGACGGACCATCCTTGGGAACGGCTCCTTCCGGGACATGTACGTGGATGTCCTTGGCGGCGAACTCTTCGGGTTTGAGTTTGGCCAGCTCAGGATGCGCCTTGATGTATTGGTACGCGATGGTGGCACTCTCTTTCATTACATCGCCCAGGTTGCCCGTCATGGTCTGGACACCCTTGCCCTGGCTCACCGAGCTCTCGACGAACAGGATTTCGCCGCCCATGGCCGTCCAGGCCAGGCCGGTTACCACGCCCGGGGCTTCATTGCCCTCCTGGCGGTCGTGGAAGGCCGTGGGAAGGCCCAGGTACTCGCGCAGGTGCTTTTTGTCGATGGTCTTCGGGTAGGTTTCTCCGAGGGCGATTTTCTTGGCCGTAACGCGGGCAATCTTGGCAATTTGCTTCTCCAAGCCGCGCACGCCCGATTCCTGGGTATAATCTTCGATGATGCCCTCGATGGCTCCTTTGTTCAGGGAAATGGCCATCTCGATGCCATGCTCCTTCAACTGCTTGGGAATGAGGTATCGTTTGGCAATCTCGACCTTCTCCTCCTCCAGATACCCCGTGACGTTGATCAGCTCCATGCGGTCCAGCAGGGCGGGCTGGATGGAGGAAATGTTGTTCGCCGTGGTAAGGAATAGCACGTTGGATAGGTCGTAGTCAATGTCCAGATAATTGTCATGGAAGGTGGAATTCTGCTCGGGGTCCAGGGCTTCCAGCAAGGCCGATGAAGGGTCTCCTTTGAAGTCGCTGCCCAGTTTGTCCACCTCGTCCAGGACGATGACCGGGTTGGACGTTCCCGCCCGGTTGATGCCATTCAAAATCCGGCCCGGAAGCGCGCCGATATAGGTTTTGCGGTGACCGCGGAGTTCGGCCTCGTCATGCATGCCACCCAGCGAGATGCGCACATATTTGCGACCCAGCGCCCGCGCGATCGATTTTCCCAGGGAGGTCTTGCCCACGCCCGGAGGGCCGTAGAGGCACAGGATGGGGGACTTCATGTTGCCCTTGAGTTTCAGCACCGCCAGGTACTCGATGATGCGGTCTTTGACTTTCTCCAGTCCGTAGTGGTCCTCGTCCAGCACCTTCTGGGCGTTGGACAGGTCCAGGTTGTCTTCGGACAGCTCGCCCCAGGGCAGATCCAGCATGAATTCGATGTAGTTGTACTGGATGCTGTAGTCCGGCGAGGAAGGGTTGTATTTCTCCAGCTTGGCCATCTCCTTTTCGAAGATGCGCGCCACGTCGGCCGACCATTTCTTTTCGGCCGCGCGCGAGCGGAACTTGGCGAAATCTTCCATCTCGTCCATGCCCAGCTCTTCCTGGATGGTCTTCAGCTGGTTGTTCAGGTAGTATTCGCGCTGTTGCTGGTCTATCTCGCTCTTGACCTTGGAATTGATCTCATTTTTGATGCGCAGCAACTGGTTCTGCGACTCCAGCAGTTTCAGCAGGTTCATCGCCCGGGTCTTGACGGAGGCCTCGGCCAGCAGGTCGGTCTTCCCCTGGAAATGCTCCACCTCCACGGTCGTGGCGATGAAGTTCACCAGGAAGGGAAAATTGTCGATTCCTTTCAGGGCCGCCACCGCCTCTTTGGGGGCGAAGGAGGACGATTTGACAATCTCCACCGCCCGCTCTTTCAGGGAGTCGGAAATGGCCCGGATATCGGGGTCGTTCTCTTCCGGCAGTTCGTCGGTCAGGTAATCGACATAGGCTTCGATATACGGGTCGAAGGAAACGATATTCTTGATTTTCAACCGTTTGACACCTTGTAGGATGGCCGTCACGCTACCATCCGGCATATCCAGCGTGCGGAGAACCTTGGCAACCGTTCCGTACGCGCAGAGGTCACCCTCGCGCGGGTTCTCCACCGTGACATCGCTCTGGGGTACGGCACCCAGGAAACCGCCTTTTTTGGCGACATCTTGGACGACGCGCAGCGAAATCTCGCGGCCCACGGTCACGGGATAGACAATGCCGGGGAACAGCACGGCGTTCCGCAGGGCCAATATCGGGAGCTTCTCGGGCAGGAGGGTATCCTCGATTTTGGGGACCTCTTCACCCTGGACGACGGGAATAATGCTAACTTCGTTCATAATCTTTCAAATCCACTAATCAAGCCAGCCGAATCTGCCACTTTGTCAGAATCGGTCGGTTTTTCTTTTCCTATGATAGTATTGTCAATCTCTATGCCACAAATTTCGAGGAAAGATTTTGAATAATAAAAAATTAAGTGTACTTTTGCACTACTTTTTGTGTGGAACACATTTTAATTATACTAATATTATGACTAAGGCAGAGATTGTTAACGAGGTTGCAAAAGCAACTGGAGTTGAAAAAGTGACTGTACAGACAGTTGTTGAGGCATTTATGGAGAACGTGAAGGAATCCATCGTCAAGGGAGAGCCCGTGTACCTTCGCGGTTTCGGTAGCTTTATCATCAAGCACCGCGCCAAGAAGGCCGCCCGGAACATCACCAAGAAGACTACGATGACGATCCCCGCACACGACATTCCTGCGTTCAAGCCTGCGAAGGTGTTTGTAAATGCCGTTAAGGAGAAATAATCATTAAACCTTTATTATTATGCCTAGCGGTAAAAAAAGAAAAAGACATAAAATGGCAACGCACAAGCGTAAAAAACGCTTGCGCAAGAATAGACATAAGAAGAAGTAGTCTTCTTCTGCGTCTGCCATTTTAGCAGTCTGCTAAGAGAGAAAGGCTGACCGGAAGTGCCGGTCGGCTTTTTTTGTTTGAAAGTCCATTGCAATGAATCCTATGGAGTCTGAAAAATCTGAGAAGGATTTGATTGTCGATGTTGCATCGACAGAGGTTCGCATCGCCCTGATGGAGAATCACCGGCTGATCGAACTGAACAAAGAGTCCAGCAAGGGCCACGCCTACAGCGTGGGGGATGTCTATCTCGGCAAGGTGAAGAAGATCATGCCTGCCCTCAATGCTGCCTTCGTGGATATCGGGGACGAAAAGGAAGCGTTTGTCCATTATCTGGACCTGGGCCTGTATTTCGATGCGTTTGACGAGTTCGTCAAGAAGAGCAACAAGAATACGGATACCAAGGCCCTGTATTCGGGAATCAAACTCGGGGAAGCCCTTCCCAAGGAAGGCAAGATCGGGGATATCCTGAAAGTGGGACAGATGATCATTGTCCAAATCGTCAAGGAACCCATTTCTACGAAAGGTTCCAGACTGACTGCGGAAATTTCATTGGCAGGACGGAACATTGTACTCCTCCCCTTCGCCGAGAAGGTGAGCGTATCCCAACGAATCGCTTCCAAGGAAGAGCGTCGCCGGCTGGAATCGCTGGTCCGCAGCATCCTCCCTGTGAATTATGGCGCCATCATCCGCACCGCCGCCGAAGGCAAGAATGCCGCTGTGCTGGTGGGCGAGCTGAAGGCCTCCATCGAGAAATGGGAGAATTCCTGGAAGAAACTGGCCTCTTCCAAAGGCATCCAGATGCTGTTCACCGAGTACAGCAAAACCACCACGATCCTCCGCGATCTGCTGAACGATTCGTTCACGAACGTGTATGTGAACGACGAAAAGATTTACGAGGAAACCAGGAAGTATATCTCGCTGATCTCTCCGGATCAGGAGAAAATTGTCAAGTATTATGACGGAAAGGAGCCGATCTTTGACCACTTCGAGGTCAGCCGGCAGATCAAGAGCTCCTTCGGCAAGGTGGTGACCATCAAACAGGGTGCTTATCTGGTCATTGAATCGACGGAAGCCTTGCACGTAATTGACGTGAACAGCGGTATCCGTGCCAAGACTGAGGACCAGGAAGAGAATGCCTACGAGGTGAACCGGCATGCGGCCGAAGAGATTGCCCGTCAGCTGCGTCTGCGCGATATGGGCGGCATCGTGATCGTGGACTTCATCGATATGGAGTCGAACGAACACAAGAATGGCCTCCATAAATATATGCAGGAGCTGATGGAAAGCGACAGGGCCAAGCACAACGTGCTGCCCCTGACGAAGTTCGGCCTGATGCAACTGACCCGTCAGCGCATTCGTCCGGCTACGGAAATCAACACGGCCGAAACCTGTCCGGTCTGCCACGGCACCGGCAAGATTACGTCCAGTGCCGTGATTGACGAGCAGATTGAGCGCAAGCTCTCGTATCTTACCGAGAAGGGCGGACAGTCCTTTGTGGTAAAGGTGAGTCCCATTTTGGGCGCTTATCTGACGCGCGGTTTCCTGGGGTCGTCCTTTGTGGCCAAGTGGAAGAAGAAGTTCCATTGTAAGCTGAAAGTGGAGGAAAGTTCCGACTTCAGCGTCCTGCAAAATGAAATCTATGATGAAAAGGGGACCAGGCTGGATGCCTGATCCTTTTTTTTATTATATTTGTGAAAATTAGCGTATTGTGGCAAGGAAGAAAAAGAGAAACCCGGGAATAGATCCGGCCTATCTGGAGAAGCAGAAGGCCGCCCTGGTCCGGACTCACCGCCATATCATTTGCTTCAATGAAAAAGAGATGGCGGCGGTGGAGGAGTATTGCCGTCGCTTCAATGTGAAAACAAAAGCCTCCCTGTTCCGGGAGGCCATCATGGAGCGCATTCTCAGCGCCTTAGACGAAAATCACCCGACGCTTTTCTAAAAAAAAGGCCGCAAAGGATGCTGTGTGGCCGATTTTATCTTTGGAAAACGAGGCGTTTTATATAAAAAACGACTAGTTTTCGGGGTCTCTTATGAAATGCTAACTCCGGCGGTTGCCGATGGAGATGTAGTAGAGCAGCGTGGCCAGGGAACCGATGGCCGCGATGACGTAGGTGTAGGCGGCCCACTTGAGGGCGTCGATGGCCATGGGACGGGTTTCGTAAGTGACGATTCCGGCATTCTCCAGCCACTGGACGGCGCGCTGGCTGGCGTTGATCTCGACCGGAAGGGTCACGAAGCTGAAGAAGGTGGTGAGGGCGAAAAGGGCCACACCGGCCCAGAACAACATCGGGAAGGCATTGATGAGCAGGATGCCGGCCAGCAGGACCCATTGGACAATGTTGCTGGCGAAACTTACGGCCGGTACCAGGGCGCTGCGCAGCTGCAGGGGAGCGTAGCCGGTGGCATGTTGCACCACGTGACCGCACTCATGGGCGGCAACGGCCGCCGCCGCCACATTCCGTCCGTGATAGACCGCCTCGCTCAGGTTCACGGTTTTGGTTTCGGGGTTGTAATGGTCGGTCAGCTTTCCGTCGATGGAAACGATCTGCACGTCGGTAATACCGTTGTCCCGCAGCATTTTGGCAGCTATTTCCGCACCGGACATGCCGTTGGAGGTGGGAACTTCCGAATATTTTTTGAATCGGTTGGTCAGCATGGACTGAACCAGGAAGCTCAGCACCATGACTGCGATAATGATAAACCAAATGTTCATTTCAATCAAATTTTTGTAAATTTACAAATCCGGTAGGAGAACTGCAAATCTTGTGCTATCTTTGTAGTAGATTCAAGAATCGATATGGGAAGGGAGAATGATTTTTCGCGGCTGGAGCTCCGGCTTCCCGCCTGTCAGGAGAATTACCGCTATTTCCGCTCGCGGCTGGAGCCGGGAACCAAGCTTCTCGTGCTGGTGAAGGCCAATGCCTACGGTCATGGCGCCGTGGAATTCGCGGCCATGCTACAAGGTATAGGCGCTGATTATCTGGCCGTTGCCCTCCCGGTGGAGGGGATGGAATTGCGCCGCGCCGGTATCACCCTGCCCATCCTGGTCTTGACGGCCGGAACGGATTTTTTCGAAGAAATCATTGACAACCGGCTGGAGCCTGGCATCCCGAACCTATATACCCTTAAAGCTTTCTGCGCGGTGCTGGAACGCCGTGGGATGCGGGATTATCCCATCCACATCAAACTGGACACCGGTATGCACCGGCTGGGCTTCATGACCGGCGAACTGGCAGATTTGACCGCCTTTTTGGCAGACTGCCCTTATGTGAAGGTGAAATCTACCTATTCCCATCTGGCGGTTGCCGAGGATCCGGAGCAGGATGCCTATACCCTGAGCCAGATCAACATGTTCCAGGCGAATGCGGCCACGCTGGAGAGGGCGCTGGGCTATCATCCCATGTTCCATATCCTCAATTCGGCCGGTATCGAACGCTTCCCGCAGTATCAGTTCGACATGGTGCGTCTGGGAATCGGTATTTACGGCATCAGCGCCCTGCCGGGCGTGCACCTTTCACCGGTGGCCTCGCTCAAGGTGAAGGTCCTGCAGATCAAGACGTTGGAACCGGGCGACGGGACCATCGGCTATGGACGATGGGGACACATCGCTCCGGAAGGGACGGTCGTCGCCACTATCCCCGTTGGCTATGCCGACGGCTTGGACCGCCATCTGGGACGGGGGAAGGCTTCTTTCTCCCTGAACGGACACCGCGTGCCCACCATCGGCAACATCTGCATGGATATGTGCATGCTGGATGTAACGGGTGTGCCGGCCGCCGTGGGCGATACGGTGACCATTTTCGGAGAGGATCCCACGGTAGAGGAACTGGCAGGCATCCTGGACACGATTCCCTACGAAATCATGACCCGTGTTCCGCGACGCATCGCGCGCGTCATTATCAGAAAATAAAGATTTATTCGACCAGCATGCCGTCGCTTACCTGTTGGGCGACCGCTTTGCCACAGGCTGCCTGCAGGATGGCCAGGCCGAAGGCGATGGCGCAGCCGGGTCCACGGCCGGTAACCAGGTTCCCGCTGATGACGGCCGGTTCGCCCGTGTGGACGGCGCCTTTTGCCAGCAGGGCGGGTTCAAAACCGGTATAGCAGGTAAACTTCTTGTCCTGCAACGTATCCAGTTGTGCAACTACCAGCCCGGGGGCGGCGCAGATGGCGGCTACCAGGCCTCCTTCGGCGTCGTGGCGTCGCATGATGTCCATCAGGACCCCGTTGTCGGCCAGATGCTGGGCACCGGGCAGACCACCAGGGAATACCAGGACGTCTTCCACGCCGGCACCCGCTGCGGCAAAAGCGCTGAAGGACATATCTGCCTGTACGCCAATGTGATGCGCGCCGGTAACGAGAAGACTTTCGGTATTGGAAACCATTCGGGTGGCAATGCCTCCGCGACGGAGGATGTCAACGGTGGCAAGGGCCTCGATCTCTTCGAAGCCGTCTGCCATAAAAACAAATGCTTTTTTCATGATGAAGTTGAGGTAAGAGGATTCGAACCTCTGCAGACAGAACCAAAATCTGTAGTGCTACCATTACACCATACCTCAATACCGGGTTGTAAAACCTGCACAAAGGTACAAGTATTTTCCCGTAAAAAAAAATTATTGGCGTTTATCGCGGAAGAAGTCCAGCATCAAGGTGCTGCAATCATCGGCGAGGATGCCGCCTTCCACCCGGGTGCGGGGGTGATGCAGGGAAGGGGAGTAGAGCGAGGCCCCGCGTTTGGGATCTCCTGCGCCAAAGACGATGCGGCCGATCTGAGCCCAGTTCAGGGCGGCGGCACACATCGGGCAGGGCTCAACGGTAACGTATAAGGTGGCTTCGTTCAAGTATTTGCCGCCCAGGGCTTCGGTGGCGGCCGTGATGGCAATCATCTCGGCGTGGGCGGTAGGATCGTGGAGGGTTTCGGTCAGGTTATGCCCTTTCCCAATGATGCGTCCCTTGCATACAACAACCGCCCCGATGGGGACTTCCCCTTCGGCGGCGGCAGCACGGGCCTCCTTCAAGGCCTCCTGCATGTATTTTTCGTCCGTTTCGATTCTGTTAGAATCTGTCTTCAGACGAAACAGTCAGTTTCTTGCGACCGTGACGGCGGCGTGCAGCGAGGACGCGGCGGCCGTTCGGCGTGCTCATACGCTCGCGGAAACCGTGTTTGTTCACACGTTTGCGGCGGGAGGGTTGGAATGTCCTTTTCATATCTTTATTCTTTTATATTTCCGGTTGGTCCTCAAAAGGGACTGCAAATGTAGGAAAATTGTTCGGGATATCCAAAAGTTTTCCAAATTATTTCCGGATATGAATGACCATCTTGCCGTCAAACCACTCGTCTGTAAGCCAGGGGTACAGTTTCCAGGTGCTTATCGAACCTTTCGGAAGGCGCCAGCGGGTCATGGTCCGGACAATTTCTTCGTTCACATCGCCCCCCTTCAGGTAGAGGATGCTGCGGGTGTATTTCCCGTGCACCCATGGATAGAAATCGTCCAGGGCGGCTACGGCCCGCGAAACGACATCGTCGAAGGTGTCCGGAAGCGTTTCGGCTCGGGCGTTTACCACGGTTACGTTTGGGAGTTGAATGGCTTCCGCTACGCTGCGCGCCACCAAGGTTTTCTTGCCGATGGAATCGCACAGGGTGAACCGCGTCTGCGGGAACAGGATGGCCAACGGGATGCCGGGGAAACCCCCTCCCGTTCCCAGATCAAGGACGTGCGCGCCGCCGGACCGCCAGCTGTCAAAGAGCGCGGGCTGCTCCTCCTGCAGGTACCGGGCGATGGCCAGCGAATGCAGGACGTGGTGGGCATACAGATTGTCAATGTCTTTGCGGGAAATCACATTGATTTTTTCGTTCCACTCGCGGTACAGGCCGTCCAGGGCGGAAAACTGTTCCTCCTGGTGTTCCGTCAGGAAGGGAAAAGCCTCGCGCACAAAGGCCAGAAAAGAGTCAGCGTTCATTGTCCTCCTCCTCTTTGTCCTGGCGCCGCATCTCTTCCATCAGGGCCTTGGCCCGGCGCAGGCGTGTTTTTACCGTATTCAGTTCCAGGTCCATCTCTTCGGCAATTTCTTTGTATTGCATATCATACATGAGCCGTTTTCGGGCAACTTCCCGATACAGGGCGGGCAGGCGTTCAATGTAGTTGGCCTGTTCGGCATCGTCTTCGCTGTTGATCATGGAATCCAAAGCGTTCTGGGCCTGTTCCGGAATGTCCTCCAGCGGGTCTTTCTGGCTTTCCCGTTCCAGCGAAACCAGTACGTCGCGCGGGTGGATGCGTTTGTCCTGCTCCACAAAGTCCAGGGCGGTGTTGCGCGCAATGGTCCACAGCCAGGTGGTGAAGCGGCTGCGGGCGGGATCATAGTTCCCGATTTGCCGGAAGGCTTTTTCAAAGGAACGGCTGCAGATATCGTCCACGTCAAAATCGTCCAGATTCTTTACCATGCCTTTGATAAACAGGCGCAGCTGATCAATATGACGGTCCCATAAGGCAGTGAAAGCCAGTCCGTTACCATCTCTGGCCAGGAGGACCAGTTCGTCAATGGGCTTCAAGCCAGTTTTTTCCTTCATTGCATTCAACGGTTAGCGGAACGGAGAGTTCCATGACATGTTCCATCTCGTGAACCACGATTTCTTTCAGGCGCGAAACCTCCTCCGGGACGGCATCGAACACCAGTTCGTCGTGGATTTGCAGCACCATCCGGCTGCGCAGTCCTTCCTCGCGGATGCGGCGGTCCACCGCGATCATCGCCAGTTTGATGATATCGGCCGAGGTCCCCTGGATGGGCGCATTCACCGCGTTCCGTTCGGCAAGGGCGCGGGCATTGGCATTGCGGGCATTGATATCGGGCAGATACCGCCGGCGGCCGAAGAGGGTCTCTACGTAGCCGTTTTCGCGCGCACCGGCAATGGCCGCTTCGATATAGGAAGAGATGGAAGGGAAATTCTCGAAATAATCATCGATGATCTTCTTGGCAGCGAAGCGGGACGATCCCAGTCGCTGTGCCAGGCCGAAGGCGGAAATGCCGTACATGATGCCGAAGTTGGCCGTTTTGGCGATGCCGCGCTGCTCCTTGGTAACCTCCTCGGGAGGAATGTGGAAGATCTTGGCGGCCGTGGCCCGGTGGACATCCATCCCTTCGCGGAAGGCAGAGACCAGGTGCTCGTCGCAGCTCAGGTGGGCCATGATGCGCAGCTCAATCTGCGAATAATCGGCCGAAACGATGACACCGTCCGGCGTACCGGGCACGAAGGCTTTGCGGATTTCGCGGCCGCGTTCGGTGCGGATGGGGATGTTCTGCAGGTTCGGGTTCGATGAAGAAAGCCTCCCCGTGGCCGTCAGGGCCTGGTTGAAGGTGGTATGGATCTTCCCGTCGGCAGGGGAGACATAGGACGGGAAAGGTTCAATATAGGTCGAAAGCAGTTTCTTGGCTGCCCGGTATTCCAGGATTTCGCCAATGATGGGATGCTTGTCGGCGAGGGCCAGCAGGGTGGTTTCATCGGTTGTGTACTGGCCGCTGGCGCTCTTTTTGGCTTTTTTGTCCAGCCCGAGTTTCTCGAACAGCACCACGCCAATCTGCTTGGGGGAACCCACGTTCAGGTCGGGCTCGCCGGCCATTTCGCGGATGGCGGTTTCGCGCCGGGCGATTTCTTCCCGCAGTTTTGCGGCAAAATCGCGCAGCGAATCCAGGTCCATGCGGATGCCGGCGGTTTCCATGCGGGCGAGCACGCGGATGAGCGGCTCCTCCATCTTGTCATACAGGCCGAGGACGCCCGCCTTTTCCAGTTCTTCGCGGAGCCGTTCTCCCAGGTCGATCATCACGGCGGCCTGCCGGGCCGGGGTGTCATCCTTGGCCTCTTCTGCGGGTTCATCGTCGAAGAGGGATCCGGTTTGAACGGCCTGTGTGACCGGGGCGATCTCTACGTTGAGATACGTTTTGGCCAGCAGGTCCAGGGCGTGGCTGCGTTCCGGGTTCAGCAGATAGTGCATCAGTTCGATATCCATCAGCTTCCCTTCCAGCGGAATCCCGGTTGCGGCAAGTTCTTTATAGGTTTTCTTGAGGTCGTATCCGTATTTGGCAATGGCGGCGTCGCCCAGCAAGGCGGCTGCCTGTCCGGCCGTGGTGGGACAGACATTCCCGTCCGCGGACAGCCAAAGGATGCTGTCCCGGAGCTGCAGGCCGAGCTTTCCGGTCTTGCGGGCGGCGGCAGCGAGGGCGTCCGGTCCGCTTTGGCGCACTTCCACCGCGACAGGCGCCTCTGCCGGGGCTTCGGGCCGGGCGATATGGGCGATGAATCGGTTCAGCGACGTGAACTCGTAGTGGTCGAACAGTTCAACGATGTGCGGGTCGTAGCGGGTGTCCAGCCGCATGTCTTCGGCGGTGGTATCCAGTTCGATATCGGTCTTGATGGTCACCAGGTCGTGGCTCAGCCGGATGTGCGGGCGGGCTTCCTCGAACAGTTGCCGCTGGCGCGGGGTCAGTTCGTCCAGGTGGGCGTAGATGTTCTCGACCGTGCCGTATGCGCCGATGAGTTTGGAGGCGCCTACCTCGCCCACGCCTTTTACGCCGGGCACGTTGTCGGAGGCATCGCCGCAGAGGGTGAGCAGTTCAATGACCTGTACAGGTGTCTGGATGCCATATTTGGCGCATACTTCCGGGATGCCGAGAATCTCTTTGTCTCCTCCCGCCTTGCCGGGTTTGTACTGCCAGATATGGGTATCAATCAACTGCCCGTAATCCTTGTCGGGCGTGACCATATAGACATCGAAGCCCTCTCCCTGGGAGCGTTTGGCCATGGATCCGATAACATCATCGGCCTCGAAACCCGGTACCATGAGGGTGGGGATGTTGAGGGTGTGGCAGAGTTCGGTAAGCGGCTCCAGCGCGTCGATGACCAGCTGGGGCGTGGCTGTGCGGTTGGCCTTGTATTCGGGGTACAGCTGGTTGCGGAAAGTACCGCCCGGGGGGTCGAAGGCCACGGCTACATGCGTGGGTTGTTCGCGGGCGATGAGTTCCAGCAGATATTTTGTAAAGCCATACAGGATGGACATGTCCTCGCCCTTGGAATTGATCATCGGCCGGGAGAGGAACGCGTAATACATCTTGAAGATGAGGGCGTGTCCGTCTATCAGAAACAGTTTCATGTTTCAAAGATGGGAAAAATGTTTCATTTCCCCAAAAAATGTTTCACGGGTTCCATATTATAGTCGTGCATCGTCAGTATTTCCCGTATTTGCAACCGTAACGGGGACGGTCTGTCTAGCTCTACCCGTCGTTTTTTATATAAAACGCCTCGTTTTCCAAAGATATAATCGGCCACACAATACGTTGTGTAGCCGATTTTCGCATTTACCCGTGTAAATTTAGTTTACACGGCTATTCCTCCCCATCTTTGCCGTATGGAAAAAACAAAAATTATTATCAGAGATGGAAGACATTAACCTTACTCCCGAACAGTACGAACGGTACATCCAGACAGTCGACGAATTCCAGAAACTCCGGACCCTCTCCCGTGAGGAGAAAATCAAGATTATTGACGACATCCTGAAGGCCCCCTTCCTGGACCTGCGCAGCGACTGGGCTTTCAAGTATGTATTTGGGGGACACCCCGACCTGCTGAAGATGCTCCTGAACGATTTCCTGCCCGAACCGGTGGAATCGGTAACCGTACTTCCCAACGAACTGCCGCACAACCGCCCCGACGACAAAAACATCATCCTGGATGTCCTCTGCCGACTGGGAGACGGACGAGAGATTATCGTGGAGATGCAGCGAAAGGGTCACGATTCGTTCCGCAACCGGATGTTCTATTACGGGGCGGACCTGGTGTCGAAGCAGTTGAAAGGCGGAGCGTACTACGACCGCCTTTGCCCGGTCTATGTTATCTGTTTCATGGATTTCACCCTCATGCACCGGCAGGCGCCTGACGGGAAGATCATGTTCGTCTATGAATTCCGTGAACGGGATACCGGTGAGCGATACGCAGACCTGATGAGCATCTATCTCTGCGAGTTGCCCCGGCTGAAGAAAAGATCCATGAAACAGATGAATCCGGTGGAAGAATGGTTTTATATTCTGAAAAGAATGACTACCTTTGCCGAAGTACCGGAAGGGATGGACGGACGGTTCGCCCCGCTGCTGGAGACGGCCCGCACCCGACAACTCCCGGAAACGGAGAAACTACATTATTTAAGAGCCATGATTTCCGAAGAAGAAAAAGAAGATATCGCCAAATTCTATCGCGCTGAAGGACGTGAGCAAGGACGAGCAGAAGGTCGAGAGGAGGGACGTGCAGAGGGGCTGGAAGAAGGACGTGCAGAGGGACGTGCAGAGGGACGTGCAGAGGGACGTGCAGAGGGCATTGTCGAAGGGCGAACAGAGGGTATGGAGAAGGGTATGAAGAAGGGTATGGAGGAAGGCAAGATGGAAGTGGCCCGGCAAATGAAAAAGATGGGCCTGTCCATTGCGCAGATCGTTCAGGCTTCCGGACTACCGGAAGAGGTCGTCAAAGGGCTTTAAGAAACACACACCACCCATCCCCGTTTCCAACTTAGGCCCCTGTCCTTTGTAATTACCTAACTTTCAATATTTTCAAAGAAATTTTATGATTTTTTACCGGACACTAATGAAGCCCTATACTAAAAGAGTGGTCATAATCCTAAAACTATGACCACTCGAAATCATTTTGCTCGCATCTATAAGTTGAGGCGTTTCCTCATCGGTATACTCATAAAACAATAAGAATAGAACTCTTTATCATTCTGCACTTCTTGTTTTAACTTCGAAAGCGAATTGATTCTGTCAAAATACCTTATACAACCCCGGACAATACTACGGATCCATTCTTCTGTCTCACTGTCAGTTTCAGTTCGCTCATGTTCAAAATCCAGAACGGAGCACTCAATATCCTTCAAGATATCATCTGCCCGTAATCGAAGGCCGAACTGATATTCCGGAGGGAAAGAATATTCTTTTGGATACAGAAAAGAACCATCATAATAATCTATCCCCAGATTGACATAGTACTGATTTCCCCAATACGACTTCTGGAGATTAATTACTTGTATCAAGTCATTCGAAAGCCGATACCACGAATTCCGTTTACGACGGAATCCGGCTGATTTTAGTTCTATTTTTAGAATGGACAATATTATTTCGCTATCTATCATATGTTTCAACTATTCCTTTCCATTTGCGATTATTTGGAAGAGGGTCAACTCGATTAAGTTCATCTACATATTGTTGAACTTGTTTCTCCCCTCTTTTGATTGCACGAGGGTTATTAGGTTTCAATTCCTTAACGATACCCTCTTTTCTATTGATTGCATCTACTCTTTTTTTGCTAGGAAGAGATTGCTCTTTCTTATATCCCGGACCTGGATCATAATTTGTATGCGCCTGACGTCCTTTTTGTGTATAAGATGTCTCGCCATTCTTTCCTTCTTTCCCATACTCATACCCAGCGCTGCTATTGTTGCCGGCGTTACTCATGAGCATAACTCCGGCCGTGGCGGTCTGCGCTCCTATCGCTAATGCCTGCGACCCTGCCACAGCAACAGCACCTCCCGCTACTACAGCGGCTCCACCGCTAGCGACAACCGTCGTCCCTCCAACAGCCATCGCTCCTGCACCCGCGGCCATGGCCATTTCACCACCTTTTGTCAACGTCTCCCCGAACGTCATTGCCGCAGCGTCAACATTCATCAAGGCTCCGTTGTAATCAAGAGGGTCTGTCGGAGTGTATAGATTTCGGAGACCCGTGCTGAACGGAATGATATTCGTCACCACACCGATTGCAATACCAATCGCTTTGTCTTTCCTGTCCGCACCATCGTAATCCGCAAAGCGGACCGGATTCCCGGCGCAATATGCATACGGGCTGATGTGGTAGTATTTCTCTGCCAGGGGGTCGATGCTGGTGAAGATCCCATCGGTAGTCTGGAAGCGTGCAGCGCTGTCGTACCAGTTTATGCCAAAGAGCGCGTTCTGGGATTCCTTCCCGGTATAAATGTAGTCAGTATTTCCCGAAGACGCAAAAGAAAAGGTATATTTTTATATAAAATCCGCTTTTGAGCGCGATAAAAATCAGCCTTCCAGCATGACAGGAGCATGATCTTTATCTTTATCCGTGTGAATTTTCTTTACACGGATAATCCACCCGAACTTTGTAACCATGAAACATGACGCTATTCACGGGTCCCAGGAGCCTCTAGGAGGATTGGAATCCACCGCGGCCAGACCAGCGGGCAAATACATGGACTGGAAAGTAGACTGGGCCTTCAAGAAGGTCTTCAGCGACAAAGAAGTGGCGAGCAAACTCTTACGGGACATCCTCCGGGAAGACATCGTCGACATAGAGTTTTTGTCCAACGAAATTCCGGCCCTTTCAGAAAAAGACAAGCGCGCCCGGCTGGACGTAATCTGTCAGACCTCGGACGGACGATCTTTCGTTTGTGAAATGCAGAAAAAGGCCGAATCGGACCTGCGGGACCGGCTCCTCTTCTACGGTTCCCATCTGATTGTCAATCAGGTCAAGCGGGGGGATCCCCTATACACCCTCTCTCCCGTATATGTCCTGTGCATCACCGATTTCGAGATGGAGCATGACGGCGAGATTCCTCCGGGAAAGATCCTGTTCGGTTATCACCTCCGCGAAAATGATCTGGGCCAGGACATCTTCGCTGATCGTCTGTCCTTCCATATTCTGGAGCTTCCGCGACTGGCTCGGCAGAAAAAATTCGAGGAGATGACGGATTCGGCAGAGAAATGGGCATATATGTTCCAAAATATTGCTACATTTGCAGGTCAGCCGGAATCGGTGCCGGAGTTCAGCCGGGCGGTGGAACTTTCACGGGTCGATTCTTTGACACAGGAAGAAAAGAATCAATACCACAATGCCATGGTCAGCGAATACGAAAAATTGGGCATCAGCACAGCCTATGAACAGATTGGCCACAAGAAAGGCTTGGAGGAAGGTCTAGAGAAAGGTATAGAGCAAGGCAAGATGGAAGTGGCCCGGAAGATGAAGGAGATGGACCTGTCCATTGCGCAGATCGTTCAGGCTTCCGGGCTACCGGAAGACGTTGTTGAGGGCCTTTAAGAAAAGCTGCCGTTATTTGTAACGACTTGATAATGAATTAAAAACCAAAAACATCTCCGAAATCTCCGGGGTTGTTTTTGTAATTGGTTGATTCTTAGTTGTTTGCAAATAACGCCTGTGCTAAATCTTCATGCCGGCATTGTTCAGGACCACCCGCGTAGAACCCAAATGTTCGGTGATGTAGTAGCGTTGTGCAAGGCTACTGACCGACCAGATCGAGGCCTCCGACTATCCGCACCGGGACACCTTCCTGATGGTCTTGGGAAACTCAAAGAATTTCACTACTTTTGTGTGATTATATAAAAACAGCATATGATTGTTCTCCAGACCTTGACTTTGCTCGGAGCGATGTGCCTCTTCCTCTATGGCA